>JAGWIJ010000003.1 GCA_028873535.1 Pseudomonadota bacterium | reverse complement strand
GAGCACCGTGTCATCCTCGGCGACGGCCTCGTCGAAGGTGAAGCCGTACTGGAAGCCAGAGCAACCGCCGCCGGAAACGAACACGCGCAGCTTGAGCGCCTGGTTGCCCTCCTCATCGAGCAGGGACTTGACCTTGTTGGCCGCGCTGTCGGTGAACAGCAGCGGGGCCGGGACTTCAGTGATTGCATTCATGGACATACTCCGTTCGGCACGCGGTATCAGATGCCGTGCTTGTTGGCCTTGAGATCGACGATCTTGCCGGGCTCCTCGCCCGCAGCGCCGTTGGCATCGCTGTGGATCAGGCGGCCGGTGACCTGGGCGCCCAGATGCACTTCGATGCGCTGATAGTGCACATCTCCCTGGACGCGCGCCTTGGGCATGAGTTCCAGGGATTCGGTGGCGAACACGGGGCCATTGACCTCACCGTTGATCAGCACCCGGCGCGCCCGGATTTCACCTTTGACGCGGCCCTGTTCGCTCAGGACCAGTTGGGTGGTCTCGCCGTCGATGCCCGTCACGCGGCCTTCGACCGAGCCGTCGATGCGCAGGCCGCCGCGGAAATTGACATTGCCTTCGATCAGGGTGCCCGCACCGATCAGGCTGTCGATCGGTGCGTTCTTGTTGTTGCGGTTTCCGAACATGATGGTTTTCCTGAACATGTCAGGGCACGGCGAACGATTGGGCGGCTGACGGCTGGGTATCGCCATCGCGCCAGACTTCGGCCCAGACCTTGCGCAAATGCTGCCCGTTGTTGGTGCGGAAAGACCCCTCCAGTTCCTCATAATACTTGAAAGCGAGGGGCTGTGCCCCGTCGGCCCCATGCCCGGCGGTGGCGAACTGCGGATCGCGCGGCTCGCCCGGCGCATACTCCAGGCGCAGGCGCACACGGCCGCGGAAATCGGCGGACTGGCGTCCCCCCTGGGCCAGCAGCAGGTGCCACAGCCATTCCCCCGGGGCCACGCCCGGGCGAACCCGAAAGCCACTCAGGCGCAAGCCGGAACCCTGGGCCGGCGCCATCAGGCTGCGCACCGAGGCCAGGTCCTCCTTGAGATGCACGTTCTCTTCGCGCAGCGCGGCCAGATCCTGCGCCAGGCTGTTGCGCGCCGCCTGATCCTGGGCACGCGCCTGGACCAGCACCGCCAGGTCCTGCTGGGTGCGCTGCAGGGTTGCGCGCGCAGTCGCCAGTTCGTTCTGCAGCGCGAGGTTGTCGGCCTGCAAACGCAGCGGCGACAGCAGCGACGCGCCGTACCAGTTCAGGCTGCCGAGCAACAGCGCGCTGCAGACGGCCAGCCAGGCGGCACGGATGCCCCAGCGCCACCACCAGGGTCGGTGCGGCTTGATGGCCACCCGCACCTGCTGGCTGCGCAGACGCCGACGCATTCTCTGCAGGAACATCGCTGCCGGCCCGGACCTCAGGGGAGGACCGGTACCCCCTCCAGCCCGAGGGTCTCGGGCATCCCGAACATGAGGTTGAGGTTATGCACGGCCTGGCCGGCAGCGCCCTTCACCAGATTGTCGATCACCGACAGCACCACCACCGTATCGCCATCCTGCGGCCGGTGCACGGCAATGCGGCACAGATTGGAGGCACGGACCGAGCGCGTTTCGGGATGGCTGCCTGCCGGCAGCACGTCGACAAAGGGCTCGTTGGCGTAGCGCGTCTCGAACAGCGCCTGCAGGTCCACGTCGCGACGCGCCACCCGGCCGTACAAGGTGGCATGGATGCCACGGATCATCGGCGTCAGGTGCGGCACGAAGGTCAGTCCGACCGGTCGACCCGCGGCTCGCGCCAGGCCCTGCGCGATTTCCGGCAGATGCCGGTGCCCGGGCACGCCATAGGCCTTGAAATTGTCGGCGGCCTCCGAAAACAGGCTGCCCACCTCGGCCTTGCGGCCGGCACCGGACACGCCCGACTTGGCGTCGGCGATCAGTTGATCGGGATCGACCAGACCGGCCTCGACCAAGGGCAGGAAGCCCAGTTGCACGGCCGTCGGGTAGCAGCCGGGATTGGCCACCACGCGCGCGGCGCGGATGGCCTCGCGATTGACTTCCGGCAGACCGTAGACGGCCTCCGCCACCAGTTCCGGACAGGCGTGGGGCATCCTGTACCAGCGTTCCCAGGTGGGCACATCACGGATGCGGAAATCGGCAGCGAGGTCGATCACGCGCACCCCGGCTGCCACCAGCGCTCGCGCCTGTTCCATGGCAATGCCGTTGGGGGTGGCGAAGAACACCACATCGCAGGACTCCAGCCCGGCCTGAGCCGGGTCGCTGAAGGCCAGGTCGACGTGTCCACGCAGACTGGGAAACAGCTCGGCGACGGGCAGGCCCGCCTCCTTGCGCGAGGTGATGGCCTTCAGGCTGACCTGGGGATGGCGCGCCAGCAGCCGCAACAGCTCAACCCCGGTATATCCGGTCCCGCCAACGATTCCTGCATGCACCATGAGCCCGCTCCGTCGAGGAAATGTCATCATCTGCGGCATGGCGCCGCCTGCCGCCTGCCGACATCCCCCCGGCCATGACCGGCCGATGCGATCATGACAGACAGCGATGACGGCTCCAAGATAAACGCCATCAAACGTGGCAAAAAAAAACGGCCGTTCCACCGGAACGGCCGCTTGCGGATCTGCACCGCAGCACCTGCTGCTGACACCGGCGCGGCCGGTGCCCGCGCTCAGCGCTTGGAGAACTGTTTGCGGCGTCGCGCCTTGTGCAGACCGACCTTCTTGCGTTCGACCTCGCGCGCGTCACGCGTGACCAGCCCGGCGGCACTCAGCGCCGGCTTGAGTTCGGCATTGAAGTCGATCAGCGCGCGCGTGATGCCATGGCGGACCGCACCGGCCTGGCCCGATTCGCCACCACCCAGCACGTTGACCATGATGTCGAAGCTGGCGCCGTTGTTGGTCAACTCGAGCGGCTGACGGACGACCATGCGGCCGGTTTCGCGCGAGAAATACTCGTCGATCGGCTTGTCATTGACGACGATCTTGCCGGAGCCCGGCTTGATGAAGACACGAGCGACCGCGCTCTTGCGGCGGCCAGTACCGTAATAGTAGGAACCGATCATGCTGACCTCAGAAATCCAGCGGCTTGGGCTGTTGGGCTGCGTGGGGATGGCTGGCGCCGGCGTAGACCTTCATTTTCTTGATCATCGCGTAGCCAAGCGGCCCCTTCGGCAGCATGCCCTTCACTGCCTTTTCGAGGACGCGATCCGGGAAGCGCGCCTGCAGCTTCCGGAAGTTGGTTTCGTAGATACCGCCCGGGTAGCCCGTGTGACGGTAGTACATCTTGTCCTCGGCCTTGTTGCCGGTGACACGGATCTTGTCCACATTGATCACGACGATGAAATCGCCGGTATCGACGTGCGGAGTGTAGATGGCTTTGTGCTTGCCACGCAGACGCAGGGCAATCTGGCTGGCCAGGCGTCCCAGCACGCGATCGGTGGCGTCGACGACAAACCAGTCGTGCTGCACGGTCTCGGCTTTGGCGGAGAAGGTCTTCATGACGGCGTTGGGGGATGTATATATCCGAAGTAATCCAGGATTCTAGCGCAGACGCAGCCAGACTGTCAATGCGGTCTCGTGCCGGCGGATCGCCCGGCCCGGCAGCAGCCGCCATTTCGGTTCAGCACCTGAGGGCGCCGTGCGGCGCCGGCTTCGAGGCCGTCGCCAAGTGTTCAAAAAAAAACGCAGCCCAGTTCGCTGGACTGCGTCAAACCTAACACCAAAGGAGGAGGTAACTCCTGGGCACTACTTTACCCTTCCGCATTGCTCAATGGGTAAAGAATTTTGTAAAGTCGTGTAAATCCAACAATGACATAGCCGGCACACTTGAGGCGTCACATTTGCTTACGATTGCACATGACTGGCAACAGACAGGGCCGTCAAGGTGCCGCCGGCACCCGCGCGCGCGGGTGCCGGCACGCGGCATTGCGCCTACCGGTGGCTGCCCCGGCCTGCCTATAATCGCTGTTCGACAGACAGCGGAACATCAGGGGTCGGTGGCAATGAAGGCAAGAGTGAAGTGGCTGGGCAGCGAAGGCATGAGCTTCCTGGGTGAATCGGGAAGCGGCCACGTCGCCATGATGGATGGCGCACCGGAGGCCGGCGGGCGCGATCTGGCGCCACGGCCGATGGAACTGGTGCTGATGGGCACCGGCGGCTGCACCTGTTTTGACGTGGTCCTGATCCTCAAGCGCTCGCGCGCGGATGTGCGCGACTGCGTGGTCGAGATCGAGGCCGAGCGCGCCGAGACCGATCCCAAGGTGTTCACGCGCATCCATATGCATTTCACCGTGAGCGGCAGCGGCCTGAGGACCGAACAGGTGAAGCGCGCCATCGACCTGTCGGCCACGAAGTACTGCTCGGCCTCGATCATGCTGGCCAAGACCGCCACCATCACCCACGACTTCACGCTCGTGGACGTGGGCGGCGCCGCATGAGCGCCCCCTTCGTTCCCGCGCGCACGCTGAACCGCCTGATCCACCGCGAAGACCTGAATCGCGAGGAAATGCTGGCCATGATGCGCGCCGTGATGCAGGGCGAACTCACGCCGGTGCAGACGGCTGGCCTGATCGTCGCGCTGCGCAGCAAGGGTGAGACGGTGACCGAAGTGGCCGCCGCGGCCGAGGTGATGCGCGAGTTGTCGCTCAAGGTCGAGACCGGCGACCAGCGCAATCTGGTCGATACCTGCGGCACCGGCGGCGACGGCCTGGGCACCTTCAACATCTCGACCACGGCGGCCTTCGTGGCGGCCGCTGCCGGCGCGCGCGTGGCCAAGCACGGCGGCCGCTCGGTGTCGTCCCTGACCGGCAGCGCCGACGTGCTGGAGGCGCTCGGCGCCGATCTCAGCCGCGCCACGCCGCAGACCGTGGCGGATAGCCTGGACCGGCTTGGCGTTGGCTTCATGTTCGCGCCCCAGCATCACGCTGCGATGAAGCATGCCGCACCGATCCGGCGCGAGCTGGGCGTGCGCACCGTGTTCAATCTGCTGGGGCCGCTCACCAATCCGGCCGGCGCGCCGTGCCAGGTGCTGGGCGTCTACGACGAGGCGCTGACCGGCCTGATGGCACGCGTGCTGCAGCGTCTGGGCAGCCGGCACGTGCTGGTGGTGCATGGACTGGACGGGCTCGACGAGATCAGCATTTCGGGGCCCACCCGGATCGCCGAACTGCGTCACGGCGAGGTTGCCGAATACATGGTCACGCCGCAGGAGCTGGGCTTCAGTCCGGCGCCGCTGACACGGCTGCGCATCGAGAATGCCGAGCAGTCGGCGCGGCTGGTGCGCACCGTGCTGGGCGGCGAGGCAGGCCCGGCGCGCGATATCGTGCTGCTCAATGCCGGCGCGGCCATCTACGCCGCCGACCTCACCGACTCCCTGTTGGCCGGCATCGCGCGCGCGCGCGACGCCATCGATTCGGGCGAGGCCGGCCGCCGCCTGGATGCCTTCATCGCCATGTTCGCGCACCACTGAGGCCTGCACCGAGATGCCCGACGATATCCTCAAACGCATCATCGCCACCAAGCACGCCGAAGTGCGGCGCGACCGTGCGCAGCGCCCGGACAGCGAACTGGCGGCCCTGGCCGCGGCGCAGGGTCCGGTGCGCGACTTCGAGGGCGCGCTGCGCGCGCGCATCGCACTTGGCAGGCCGGCGGTGATTGCCGAGATCAAAAAGGCCAGCCCCAGCCGCGGCGTGCTGCGCGAGGACTTCGATCCGGCAGCCATTGCCGCCGACTACGCAGCGCACGGCGCCGCCTGCCTGTCGGTGCTCACCGACCGCGACTATTTCCAGGGCGCGCCGCAGTACCTGGTGCAGGCACGCGCTGCCTGCGCCCTGCCGGTGCTGCGCAAGGACTTCATGGTCGATCCCTACCAGGTGCTGGAAGCGCGCGCCCTGGGCGCCGACTGCATCCTGCTGATCGTGGCCGCGCTCGACGATGGCCTGATGATGGAGCTCGCCATTCACGCGCGCGAGCAGCATATGGCGATCCTGGTCGAGGTGCACGACGCCGACGAACTCGAACGCGCCCTGCATCTGCCGACGTCGCTGATCGGCATCAACAACCGCAATCTGCGCAGCTTCGCCACCGATCTGCAGACCACACTGGACCTGCAGGCACGGGTGCCCCCGGACCGTCTGCTGGTCACCGAAAGCGGCATCCTGGCCGCGGCCGACGTGCGCCGCATGCGCGACGCCGGCGTGCACGCCTTCCTGGTGGGCGAAGCCTTCATGCGTCAGCCCAGTCCAGGGCAGGCGCTGGCCGACCTGTTCGGCGCCTGAGCGGCGCCGGGCGCGCGCTGCCCGACATGCGCCGGCGGCGCGTTCAGCCCAGGCCCGGCACGCTGGCCAGATCGGCGGCGCGCGCGTGCGAGTGTGCCGGCGGCAGCCCGTCCTCGCCGCGCTCGATGCAGCAGGTGCGCAGCCCGGCGGCACGTGCCGCGTCGAGTTCCTCGACCACGTCGGACAGGAACAGGATGTCAGCGGCCGGCATCCCGAGCGCCGCCACGATGGCGCGGTAGGCCTGCGGATCGCGCTTGGCGCCGATATGCGTGTCGAACCAGGCGCTGAACAGCGGCCGCAAGTCGCCTGCCGTGCTGTGGCCGAACAGCAGCTGCTGGGCGGCCACCGAACCCGAGGAGAACACCGCCAGCTGCAGGCCGCGTGCCGCCCAGGCCTGCAAGGCGGGCGCGCTGTCGGGCCACAGATGGCCATGCAACTCGCCAGCGATGTAGCCGGCGCGCCAGATCGCGCCCTGCAGGCTCTTGAGTTCGGTGACTTTACGATCGGCGGCGATCCAGTCGTGCAGCACCGTCAGCGGCGCGCGATCGGGTTCGGCGGCGCGCGCAGCGGCCAGTGCGGCCGCCACTTCGGGCAGGCCCGGGTGCGCGTGCACGAAGTCGTCGAGGAGGCGGTCGGCGTAGGGAAACAGGGTGTCGTGCACGAAGGACAGCGAAGACGTGGTGCCTTCGATGTCCACCAGCACGGCGCGTACGCTCATGCCGCCCCAGCGTAGCGTGGAAAGCGTTCGGCGATGGCATCGCCGGTAAAGCTGCCGATCCAGCCATCGGGACGCGTGAACAGGCGCACCGCCGTGAAGCGCGGACGGGCGCCCATGTCGAACCAGTGCCGCATTCCCTGGGGCACGCTGATCAGGTCCCCGGCACACAGCTCCAGCACCAGTACCTCGCCAGCGGCACGCAGATAGAAGGTTCCGGCGCCGTCCACCATCAGCCGTGCCTCGTCTTCGGCATGGGTATGTTCCGACAGGAATTTGGCGCGCGCCTGCTCCAGGCCGGGCAGATCCGGGTGGACACTGACCGCATCGACCACGGTGTAGCCGTGCACGGCCTTCTGGCGCGCGATCAGCGCGCCGCAGGCCGCCAGCGCCTGCTCGACGGTGACTCCGGCCGGCAGTGCCTCCAGCCCTGCGGGCCGTTCGAAGCGCACGCCGCGGCGTTGCAGTTCGCCGGCAATCACGCTGGCGTCGCTGCTCGCCAGCAGGCGGGTGCCGGCATCGTGTTCGGGATGGACGGTAAGCCAGGTCATGCGGCATTCCTCAGGTCGAGTTCGCTCTGCAGCAGCACGTCGAGTGCCACCACGTGTCGGCGCGCCTCGGCGGCGTCGCGCCCCCAGGCATACAGGCCGTGTCCGGCCAGCAGATAGGCATACGGCTGCACAGCTCCGGCCAGGCGCGCGGCCACGGCATCCGCCAGCCGTGCGGTGTCCTGGTCGTTGGCAAACACCGGCAGTGCCAGCACCGCCTCGTGCGAGACCTGCCCGGCGATGGCCTTCTGCAGTTCCCAGCCCTGCAGTCTGAGTTCGGACTGGGCGGCTGCCAGTGCCAGACGCGACAGCACGGCGGAGGCACGCGAGTGCACATGCAGCACGCATGCGGCATCGGCGAACTGCCGGTACAAAGCCAGATGCAGCGGCGCCTCGGCGGAGGCACCCGCAGGCGGCGCAGCCGCGATCTCGCCGAGCAGGAAGTCGTCCATGCCGAGCAAGCCCTTGTCGCAGCCCGAGCACGTCATCAGTGCGCGCCCGGGCGCGATGCGCAGCGAGAGGTTACCGCTGGTGGCAGGCAGCATGCCCAGGGCGGCGAGTTCGCGCCCCAGCACGATCAAGGTCTGCCGGGCAGGAGCGGTCAGGGCATCTTCCGGCTGGAGGGGTGCGGCGGCTGAAGACATCGAGCACATCCATGGCAAACCGGTGACAGGCACCGCAGAGCGTTCGAGCCTAGTACAGGCAGATGACAGCCACATTGCAAGGTGACAAGGCGGACAGCGGCCCCGCCAAGCCGGATCTGGCAGGCCGGACGGACGCAGCCCCAGCGCCATATATATTCTTTTTAAGGATATTCAATAAATTTTTTATTCTTTCTGGTGCATAAAACAAATCGCTATATTGGCTGGCACCAGCACGCCAGAGAACTCCGAACATGTCCCGCACGCCCCTGCCGGTCGCCCTCCTGGCGGCGGCCCTCAACAGTCCAGCGCCCGCCATCGCGCTGGCCGACGAACCCGCCTCGCCGCCCAGCTGGCAGAGCATCACCCTCTACGGCGTGGTCGACATCGGTGTCGCCTACCAGTCGCATGGCGCCAACGCCAGCGACTACTTCGCCCAAGGCGTGGGCTTCGGCGTCTCGAAGAACAGCGGCAGTGCGGTGACCGGACTCGCCCCTAACGGACTTTCGCAGACGCGCCTGGGCGTCAAAGGCACGCACGCCTTCAGCGAGGATCTCAGCGGCCTGTTCACACTGGAGACGCGTTTCAGTCCGCTGAGCGGCGAGATCGCCAACGGACCGCACTCGCTGCTGCAGAACAACGGCGTCGCTCTGGCAGCGCAGTCGGCGAACGGTGATTCCAGCCAGGCCGGCCAACTGTTCAGTGCCGCGGCCTGGGCCGGAGTGTCCTCGAAGCGCTTCGGCACCCTCACGCTGGGGCGCCAGAATGGGCTGCTGTACGACAACGTCCTGGCCTACGACCCGCTGGCCGGGTCCTACGCCTTTTCGCTGATCGGCTTTTCCTCATCAGCGGCGGGCGGCGGCTATTCCGAATACAACCGCCTGAACAATTCCGCGCGCTATGTCAGCGGGCTCGGTCCGGTGCGCTTCGGCGCGCAGTACCAGGCCAGTGGCCAGGAAGTGGGGGGGCAGGGCTACCAATTCAATATCGGCGCCTCCCACGCCGGGCTTTCGGCCGACCTGACCTACACCAACAAGCGCGACGCCATTTCGCTGGGGTCCTGGTCGCCGACCACCGCGCAACTGACCGTCCTTCAGAGGCAGGGCCTGACCTTGGCCAATTCGCTGGCCGCCGACGTGGCCGACACGCGCAGCGTGTCGCTGATGGCCCGTTCCGAATGGGATGACTGGACGGTGTTCGGCGGCTACGAGGCGATCGTGTATTCGACGCCCGACAGCACTTTGCCGTACGTCGCAGTGGGAGCCAGCACGATTGGCGGCTATGCCATCGGCTCGCTCAACACCACCAGCTTTGCCAAGGCGAAGGTCCTTGGTGTCAGTTGGGCAGGAGCAAAGTATGCGCTTACTCAGGAGATCGCTCTGATGGGCGCCGTGTACCACTACAGGCAGAACAGCTACGCCACCGACAGGTCGGCCGACTGCAGTAGCAGCATTTCGGCAGCGTGCAGCGGCATCGAGAACGCCTTCTCGCTGGTGGCCGACTATCGCTATGACGACAACATCGACTTCTATGGCGGCGTGCTCCATAGCCGCGTCGAGGACGGCCTCTCCGCGGGCTATCTCAACACCAGTGTGCTCAGCGTCATGAGCGGCGTGCGCATCGCATTCCGGGCAAGCCATCAGTCGCGCCGGAAATCATGACGTCCATCACAAACCAAGAAACCCGGAATAGCACATTCTTCAGTGCACGTTGCATATACCTGTATCGCAATATTTTATGAACGTCACTCGTTATATATATTTATAATTTCGCCTTCTCTGCCAGCCCTTGGAACCGATGACCATGTCGACCCTTGATTCTTCCGTCCATATGCCGCTCTCACACCGTCGGCGTCGCGCACCGCTGGCGTTGAGCCTGTCGCTCATGTCCTGTATGAGCACGCTGGCGGCCGCGGCCGACGCACCAGCGGCGTCGGCCGCCGATGGCGATAGCGCGTGGTTCACGCGCTCGGACGCCGCCAAGGAATCCCAACCACACTGGATGACGCCGGTCGTCACCGTGACGCCACGCCTCGAACAGGAATTCCGCTTCGATCAACAGTGGCAATACCGATCGGCGGGCGTCAGCGCGATGAACGAAGGTCTGGGCAAAGGCCTGGAACTGATCACGTCGCCGAACACCGAACTCATCGTGGGCGAACCCGGCTACCAGGTCATCCGCGGTCCGCACGGCAAGTCCACCCAGGGCTTCGCCGACGACACCTTCCTGCTCAAGTATCGGGTCAGCGCCGCCAACGAGGAGAATGGGAACTACATCGTGACGGGATTCATGGGCGTCAGCGTGCCCAGCGGCGATTCCGCCATCACCACCGGTCACTACATCTTCACGCCCACCCTTGCTGCCGGCAAGGGCTGGGGGACGCGCGAGCACGGCTACGACATCCAGTCGACACTGTCGATCTCGGTACCTGACCGCAACATGGCACTGCTGGGCGAACCCATCGTCTGGAACACGGCTTTCCAGGCCCACATCAGCGAAGTGTGGTGGCCTGAGATCGAAACGCAATTCACCCACTTCGCGGGCGGCCCCAACGACGGAAAAAACCAGACCATGCTCACCGCAGGCCTGGTGCTGGGCCGCTTTCCCCTGATCGACCGCCTGCATTTCGCCATCGGCGCCGGCTATCAGAAGACGATCGGCGGCTTTCGCACATTCAACAATGCCTGGCAGGTCACCGCTCGCGCACCGTTCTGAAGCGCCACGCCGCTATCCGGCGCGCACCCGAAAAAAAACCTGCAGCTTGTGGCTGCAGGTTTTTTTACACCGCCGCGTGCCCTTCGGCACTGCGGCAAGGGGCGGACACCAGGTACGGCGCCCACCCAGGCAAGGCTCAGAACTTGTGGCGCATGCCCGCTGCCAGCACGTTGTTCGACTGGTAGAAGGAGGCGGCCGGGAAAATCTGGCCGCTGAAGCTGGAGTACATGTCGCCGACATAGACGTCGGTGCGCTTGCTCAGGTGATAGTCGAGCAGCATCGAGTAGTAACGCTGTTCGCCGCTCTGGTTGGCACCGTTGTTCTTGGTGATGATGTCGTAGTAGCCGGCAGCCAGGTTCAGACGGTCGGTGAAGTTGTAGTCGCCGCCGACGTAGGGAATCGACGTTTCCTTGGCCGGGCCCTTGATCTGGCCAATGGTGGCGACCTGCAGACCGTAGTAGTCACCGTACTGCTGCACCGTCATCGGATCGCTGGCGGCACCTTGCTGGAACCATTGCCAGCCGGCCTTCAGGGTGGCGGCGCTGGTCAGCTTGTACTTGCCGGCCAGCAACCAGCCGCGGTCGTTCTGCTCGGTCAGCGCGACGCTGTTGAAGCAACCCAGGGTTGCGCCCAGGCAGGCGGCGTTGGTGCCCAGGATACCCGGCGAAGCGGTGGTGCCGGCGTTGGCCACGCCCTGGCTGGTGCCAGCATGCATCACGTCGTTGTACTGGGCGAACACCGCCTGCACGCCGAAGGTTTCGCCTTCGTAACCGACGTTGATGTCAAAGCCGCGACCCTTGGAGGCGCCGTTGGCGTAGTTGCCGAAGTGGTACAGACCGCCAAAATTGAAGTTGCCCAGACGGTTGTTGTACTTCAGGCTGTTATCGGAGCGCATCGATTCCGTCGCACCGCTGCCGCCACCGTAGGTGCCGGAGAAGCCGAAGGGCGAGAACAGCTGGGCGTCCTGCACCGGATCGTAGCTGGTGTAGACGTCGAACATGTGCACGTAGTTGCGGCCGAACTGCAGCGAGCCCAGGCTGTCATCCGACAGACCCACGAATGCCTGGCGGTTGAACAACTGGCCGCTCAGCGACGAAGCGGCCGCTTCGCTGCTGCCGTAGATGGCGTTGTTGCCCAGCGCGCCGGCAGCGTTGTTGATGGTGCCCGTCGGCAGGTTGATGCCCGACTCGATGGTGAAGAAGGCCTTCACGCCCGGGGAAATCGTTTCGCTGCCGCGGATGCCCCAGCGCGAATCCGAGATGCCGCCGGCCATCATGCCGACCATGGAACCGGGCACCGTGGTGCGCACGGCGTCGAAGGGATCGACCGAACCGGGAAACTGGTCGTTGCCGTTCAGCGAGTGCTGCAGGCTACCCACGGCCACGTCGAAAACGCCGTAAAGGGTGACGGTGGCATCATCGGCTTGGGCGGTCGCGGAGACCGCAGCCAGGACGGCGGTAGCGAGGGCTAGACGCTTGATTCTCATTTTAACCTCTGTTTGGGAAGTTTTCAGACAGGAAAGCAGCTCGGCGAGCGGCGCTGGGCGCCGTTTCTTGATTGCGCATGCTATCGACTGGCCATCGCCAGGGCAAGGTTGAACCGCCTTTCCGGCGCCTTGCTGTTGTAGCAATGCAACAAACCGTCCGAGCGGAGGTGTCAGTCGAGCGCTGTGGGTGTCCCACCCTGGGCAAGAAAGACCTGGACTGGATCCACGGTAATCAGGCCGATGCCTTCCACCTCCGCCAGCAGGCGGCCCAGCGCCTCGATTGCTGCGGCGCGGTCGACCAGTTCGATCACCAGCGGCAGGTCCTCGGAAAACAGCACGTCCGCCGTGTGCAGGCGTGTCGAATGTCCGAAACCGTGACTGCCCCGGAAAACTGTCAGTCCCGCAAGACCCATGTGGTGGGCCTTGCGCACGATGGCCTGGTAGAGCGGCCGCTCGCCGTGCCGCTTGTCTTCGCCAAGGTAGATGCGCATGCGGCTGTGCGTGACGGGCGTTTCACTCATGGTGCGGGATCCTCGGGTGCCGGTACCGCGGCGTCCTGCGCCGCCGGCAACCGTGCCGGTGAATGGAACAGATGATCGAACGCCGCCACCACGGCCGCACGCGGCGGCCGGATCGGCGGCGGCGGCGCGGCGTCCTGCCAGCCGCCGCCCAGGGCACGGAACAGGTCGGCGTACTGCTCCAGGGCGGTCGTCTGTGCTTCGGCGTATTGTGCCTGCAGCGCGAACACCTGGCGCTCGGCGTCGACGACGTTGAGGAAATCGGCCAGGCCGCGATCATAGCGCTGGCGCGCCAGCTCAAGGGCATCCGAACCGGCCGCCACTGCCGTGGCCAGCGCCTGCAGGCGTGTCTGCTCGGCACGGTAGGTCGACATGGCGGTATCCACCTCAGCCACCGCACGCAGCACCGTCCGCCGGTAGAGGCTGGCGCGCGCCTGCACTTCGAGGTCGGCGATCTCGCTCAGGCCATCGAGCACGCCGAAGTCGAGCAAGGGCCAGTAGGCCGAGGCGCCCAGCGACCACAGATGGCGATGGCGATCGTCCCCCTGCAACAGGCTCTGTCCGGCGATGCCAAGCCCGGCGCCCAGCGAAACCGTCGGCATCAACCGCGCCACTGCCACCCCGGCTTGCGCCGTGGCTGCGGCGAGGCTGCGCTCGGCAGCGCGCACGTCGGGTCGGTTGGCAAGCACGTCGATCGGCTGGCCGGGCACGATATCGCCCGGCAAGGCCGGCAACTCGCTCTGGCTGCCGCTCGCCGCCAGCTGCTCGGGGAACCGGCCGGTGAGCACCGCCAGCGTGTTGCGTGCCGCTTCGATCCGGGCAGGCAGCATGGCCTGCTCGGCCAGCAAGGTCGCCACCTGGCGTTCCGCCAGCTGCACATCGAGTGCATTGATCAGGCCATGGCGATAACGCTCCTGCATCAACAGCCTGAGCTGGTCCGCCGAATCCAGGCTGCGGCTGAGCACCTTGGCCTGAAGCTCCAGGCCGCGCATGTCCTCGTAGGCGCGCACCACATCGGCCACCACGGCCACCAGGGCGGCCTGACGCACCGCTTCGGCAGCGCCGCGATCTGCTTGTGCGGCTTCCAGCGCCGATTGATAGTAGCCGGCCAGGTCGAGCGTCCAGCCCGCATCGAAGCCGGCACCGTAGGCTATGCGCTTCAGACCGGCACTGCTTTCCCCATCGCGCAGGCTGTTGGCAAGGCGTCCGCGTGTCGCATCCGAACCGCTGCCACGCCCGCCGCCGGCACCCACGCCCACGGCAGGATCGGCCGTGCCCGCCACGACCACCTCATAGACGCGCGCCTGCTGCAGACGCGCCAGCGCCAGTTGGACATCGGGGTTGTAGCGGCGCGCATCTTCGACCAGCGCGTCCAGCCTGGCATCCTGCAGGCTATGCCACCAGGACGCCGGATCGATCGCCTTGGCGTCGCCCGCGGGTGCTGCTGCAAAATGCTCGGGCACGCCTTGTTCCGCCGGCCCCTGGTAGACCGGCGCCACCGAACACCCGCTCAACAGCGCCAGCGCCAGTGCCGCCGCCAGCGCCGAGCGCGGAAGGGCTGAACGCAAGGCCGTCATTTCGCGCCTCCCGCCGCTGGCGTGGCGCTGCCGAGCTGAGCCTGGACCGTATCGCCTTCTGCAACCTGGCTGCCCAGATTCAGTGCCACCAGATCGCCGGCCGCAAGCCCGCCAGACACGGCAACCTGGGTTCCTTCGTCACGCGCAATCACGACCGGCTGGAAATGGATCTTGCCGTTGCCGGCGATGGTGGCCACCTGGGGACCGCTGGAACGGAACAGGATGGCCGCCGCAGGCACCATGGGGAGCGCGCTGTCGCGGGTCTTGAAGTCGACCTGCACATACTGGCCGGGCGCCACCCGGCGCCCCGGATTGGCCATGTCGATTTCGACTTTCAGCGTGCGCGCCTGGACATCGACCGCACCGGCAGATCGCGTGACCTTGGCGGCAATCGCTGCGGCATCCGCACCGGCCAGCACAGCCACCTCCGTGCCCGGCCCCACCTGTGCGGCCAGATTCTGGGGAACGTCCACGAACACGCGCAAACGGCTGTCGTCGACGACCCGGTAGAGCGGCATGGTCGCACTGGTGCTGCCTGCGGTGACCAGATTGCCGATATCGATGCGCCGCTCGGAGACCACGCCGTCGATCGGCGAGGTGACCTGCTTGAACGCACTCAAGGCCTCGAGGCGCTCGACTTCGGCGCGATCCAGGTTGACGTGCGCGATGGCCGCTTCGAGTTGCGCTGCCGCACTGTCGAAATCGGCCTTTTTGGCTTCGCGCTCCTGCTCGGCCACCACACCGGCCGGCGAGTCGCGCCAGCGCTCGAAGGTGGTCGCAGCGAAGTCGCGCGCGGCCTTGCGCACGGCCGTCTCGGCCTGATCCGCCTGCTGGCGCGCACGCGCCGCGGCAAGTTCGGCATCGAGATCCGGCGTGGCTATGCTGGCGAGCACCTGGCCTTTGTGCACGCGATCGCCGAGGTCGGAGCTCCAGCGGTCCACATAGCCGTTGACCCGGCCATACAGCGTGCTCTCGTACCACGCGGCGACGGCGCCCGGCAAACGCAGGTTCTGCTGGCCACTGGTCAGCACCACGCGCACGGCGCTGACCGGAACGGCCTGGGCCGCGGCATCGGCGCTGGCGCGTGCCAGCGCGACACTGGCGTCGGCACGTTGGCGATGGGTCAAGGCATAGCCGGCGGCCAGCACACAGGCCATGACGACGGCAAACACACGGATGCGTCCGCCTTTGGCGGGAAGGGAATTATTCACGGGATCAGGACTCATCGGCGTAGGGCTTGTTCAGTGGATGGCAAGGGGATCGCCGGGCAGCGCATCAGCGACCGTCGGTCGCTTGGCACGGCACAGCAGGCGGAACATGATGGGGACGAACACCAGGGTGGCCACGGTGGCGAACAGCAGGCCGCCGATCACGGCGCGCGCCAGCGGCGCGTTCTGCTCGCCGCCTTCGCCGACGCCGAGCGCCATCGGGATCATGCCCAGGATCATGGCACCGGCAGTCATCAGCACGGGCCGGATACGCGTATAGCCGGCCTGCAATGCCGCTTCGCGCGGGCTGTCGCCGGCATTCAGCCGGCCATTGGCGAAGGTGACCACCAGGATGCTGTTGGCGGTCGTCAAGCCGATGCACATCAGCGTACCCATCAGCGCCGGAATGCTGAGATGGGTGTTGCTGAGATAGAGCATCCACATCACCCCGCCAAGGGAAAACGGCACCGCCATCAGCACGACCAGGGGATCGATCCAGCTCTGGAAGTTGATGACCAGGAACAGGTAGACCAGCACGACCGCAAGTCCCATGCCACCGAACAGGCCGGCATAGCCCTCGCGCATGGTCTCCACCTGGCCGCTCAGGATCACCTTGACCCCGGCAGGCAGCGTGGCCCGAACCTTGTCGAGTTCCGCGTCGATGGCGCGCGCGCCGGAATCCAGGTCACGCCCCTCGACGTCGGCGTGGACATCGAACACCGGCCGGATGTTCAGCTGCGAGGTGATCAGGGGCGTGGTGCGGCGACCGAAGCGCGACAGGTTCATCAGCAGCGGCGCGCTGCCCTTGATGGCCGTCGCAGATGGCAGCGGCAGGCGCCCCAGGTCGGCGGTCGAGTCGAACTGGTAGGCTGGCTGCTGCACGATCAGCGGATAGCTCACGCCGTTGCGCGGATCCACCCAGAAATTGGGCTCGGTCTGCGCACTCGAGTTGGTGGTGACCAGCACGTTGCTCGCGGCAGCCGCCTGATCGACACCCAGGCTCTGCGCCAGCGCGCGGTCGATGTCGACGCTGAGCGCGGGCGCATCGGGCACCTGGAACACATGGGAGTCGACCACCCCCGGTATCCTGCCGAGGCGTCCTGCGATTTCGGAGGCCACACGGTACGCGGCGTCCTGGTCGGTGGCCGAGACGCGCACGTCGATCGGCGCCGGCTGCCCGAAGTTGAGCACCTGGTCGACGATATCGGCTGGCTGGAAAAAGAACTTCATGTCCGGGAAGGTGCGCGGGAGCTCGCGTCGCAGCCGGGAGACGTGGTCGGCGGTGGGCGTGTGGGTCGGCTTGAGCGAGACCAGGATCTCACCGTCCATCGGTCCCACGGTGGCGGAATCGCCCAGGGCGATGTTGATGCCGCTGTAGGGCAGCCCGATGTTGTCCAGGATGACGTCGATCTGGTCGTCGCCCACCAGGCGGCGGATCGCGCCCTCGACCTGGGCGAAATCGCGCTGGGTATCCTCCAGACGGGTACCGGCCGGTGCACGCACATGCAGACGCATCTGGCCGGCATCGACCTGCGGGAAGAAGTCACGTCCGAGCGAGGGGAACAGCAGCAGCGAGACGGCCATCAGCACCACGAAAAAGCCGCCCGCCTGCGCCGGACGCGCGAGACTCCAGTCGAGCACGCCGCGGTAGGTTTCCCGGAAGCTCTCGAAGCCGGCCTCGAAGGCATAGTGGATGCGCATCAGCGGATTGCGCGAGCGGGGTGCGGGTTCGCCCGCATCGGCCCCGGCGTGCGCGGCCGGCCGCATCAGGAAGCGGAACAGCACCGGCACCAGGGTGAACGACAGCACCAGGCTGCACAGCAGCGACAGGATCACCGACAGCGACAGGGGCGAGAACAGGTATTTCGCGGTTCCGGTGAGCAGGAACACCGGCACGAACACGATGCAGATGCACAGCGTGGCCAGCATGGTCGGCACGCCGACCTCGCCGGCGCCCTCGATAATGGCGGTGACCAGGGGCTCGCCTTCGTGCAGATGGCGCTCGATGTTCTCGATCACCACCGTTCCATTGTCGACCAGGATGCCGACCGCCAGCGCAAAGCCGCCCAGCGTCAGGGTATTGAGCGTCTGTCCACCCAGGTACATGATCAGGATCGCACCGACCACCGACAGCGGGATGGCCGCCAGGATGATCACGGTCAGGCGCCAGTTGCCCAGGAACAGCAGGATCATCAGCGCCGTCAGCCCGGCGGCCATTTCCCCGCCCATCACGACGCTGTCCAGCGCAGCGCGCACGAAGATCGACTGGTCGAAGATCGGCTTGATGGTCACGCCTGCCGGCAGGCGCCGCGCCAGGTCCGGCAGCAGCTTCTTGACGCCGTCGATCACCGCCAGGGTGGAGACCCCGCCGGTCTTGCGCACCATCATCAGCGCACCCGGGCGGCCATCCACCGACACGGCATTGGTCTGCACCTGATAGCCGTCATGCACATGGGCGACATCGCCCAGGAACACGGGGTTGCCGCCGATCTGGCGCAGCGGGAAGCGGTTCATCTCGGCGATCACGTCCGGGCTGTTGTTCATCAGCACCGGATAATCCTGGGCGCCAATCTTGACGTCGCCCGCTGGCGCGATCACGTTCTGCCGCATCAGTGCCGCGCTCACGTCGCCGGGCGAGAGTCCGCGTGCCTGCAGCGCCTGCTGGTCGAGATCGACCATGATCACGCGCGGCTTGCCTCCGTAGGGATAAGGCACCGAGGCGCCGTGGACCACCGCCAGGTCGGGCCGGATCACGTTCTGCCCCAGGTCATTGAGCTTGGTATCGGTCAGCGTGCCGCTGGCCAGGCTGAGCTGGATGATCGGCACGTCGGTGGCACCGTAGCGCAGGATCAGCGGCGGCGTGATGTTGCGCGGCATGTACTTCAGCACCACCAGCGCGCTGCTCGCCAGCTGCGACACCGCACGGCTGACGTCGGCGCCCTCATGAAGATAGATCTTCTCGACCCCGACGCCCTGGTAGGCAGTGGCCTCGATCCTGGAGATGTCGTCGACCAGCGAAGCGAGCTGGCGTTCGTGCAGTGTCAGGATGCGGTTCTGCATGTCCTGCGCAGGCATGCCGCTGTAGGTCCAGACGACACTGACCACCGGAATGTCGATCTCGGGGAAGATGTCGATGGGCATGCGCAGGGCTGCGCCGGCACCGAGCAGGCACAGCAGGATCAGGGAAGCCGCTACGGTGTAGGGGCGTTTGAGGACGTACGCAACAAGGGACATGGGATCGGGGCTTGGGTCGGAAATGGGTAATGGACTTCAATCGGTGTTGCCGCTGGCGCTCAGTTCGTACTTCTGTATCCGGTAGCGCAAGGTCTCGCGCGTGGTTCGCAGCAGGCGCGCAGCCGACTGCAGATTGCCGCCGCTGGCGAGGAGCGCGGAGCGCACCAGTTCAGCCTCCATCTGTTCCAGCGAAAGACTGCCGTCGAGCACGAACTCGACCCGTGCGACACTGTCGCCGGAAGGCGGTTCGCGCTTCGTGCCGCGCGGATCGCCAGGAAAAAGATCCTCCTCCAGCACCGGGCCTTGCCCCAGCAGCACGCAGCGTTCGATCACATTGCGCAGCTCGCGGATGTTGCCCGGCCAGTCGTGCGCGCGCAGCCGGGCCCACATGGCCTCGTCAACCGCCGGCGGGGGCCGTCCGACCAGGGCGGCGAACTCTTCGACGAAGGGCGGCACCAGATCGCGCAGGTCATCGAGGCGGCTGGTCAGTGCCGGCAGCGGCAACACGAAGGTGTTGAGGCGGTGGTACAGGTCGGGACGGAACTCGCCGCGTTCGACCATCAGCGGCAGGTCGCGGTTGCTGGCCGCCACCAGACGCAAGTCGACTTCGATTTCGCGGCTGCCCCCCAGCCGCCGGACGCGGCGATCCTCCAGGACTTTGAGCACCTTGGACTGCAGTTCGAGCGGCATTTCGCCGATCTCGTCGAGGAAGAGCGTACCACCGTCGGCCTGCTCGATGAGGCCGCGACGCTGGCCGCGGGCCCCGGTGAAGGCCCCGGATTCGTGACCGAACAGTTCCGACTCGAGCAGGTCGCGTGGCAGTGCGGCACAGTTGATCTCGACGATCGGCCCGCCGCCGCGCGTCCCTGAGTGGTGCAGGATGCGGGCGGCCAGTCCTTTTCCAGTCCCGGTGGCACCCGTCAGCAGCACGGCCGTGAACGGCACGGCCGCCAGGCGCCCCAGCATCTCGCGGGTCTGGCGTGCCACCGCGCTGCTGCCCAGGAAATGCCGTGGCTGGAACCGGCCATCGTCGCGCTCGCTCTGCGCCAGCACGCGCTGCTGGGCACGCGTGCTGCGCGCAGCGCCCTGCACAGCCAGATCGAGCCTGTCGGGGTCGGCCGGCTTCTCGAGGAAGTCGAACGCCCCCAGGCGCAGGCCGCGCACGCTCTCGCCGATCGTGCCGTAGCCGGTCAGGAAGATCCACTCCTGCCCAACACCGTGTGCACGCCGTCGATCGAGCAGATCGAGCGCATTACCGTCCGGCAGGCTCATGTCGGACAGGACGACCAGCGGCGCGCCGAGTTCGGTCTCGAGTATCTGCTCCGCCGTCTCGATGTCATGGGCAAGGCGCACGTCATAGCCCTGACCGACGAAGCGCCGTTCCAGCTCGGCTGCCAGGAGCCGCTCGTCTTCGATGATCAGCAACACCGTTCTCACGCGTGTCCCCGTTCGCTGGAGGCCGTCATTGGCAGGCTCAGGACGACCTCAGCCCCGCCGTCCGCGCCATTGCCGATGGCGAGGTCGCCGCCATTGTCAGCGGCAAAGCGCTGCACCACCGCAAGCCCGAGCCCGGTGCCACCCTCACGATTGCTGCGCAGCAGCTGCACGCCTTCGCGCAGAATCGCCGGCGGAAACCCAGGCCCCTGGTCGCGCACCCGCACCACCAGGCGGCCGCTCTCCGCGCTCACGGAGACCACGACTTCGCCAGCCAACCCGCGCATGGCCTGGAAGGCATTGAGGACCAGGTTGAGCAATGCCTGCCGCAGTCCTTCGGCAGGTACCTGGACGCGCAGGCCGGGCGGCGCTGAGACGCGCAGCGTGACGCGTTCTGGGGCCTGGTAGATGGCGAGTCCCGCGAAGTCGCCGAGCAGATCGGCCAGCACGACTTCGCGCGCTGCCTCGCGCAGCGGACGCACGGGCGACAGGAGGTCCTGCAGCAGCTTGCCCATGCGCTGGGTCTCGCGCAGCACCGCCGCGGCGCGGTCGCGCAGGTCGCCGTCCGGACTGCTGTCGCGGATGTTGGCAACGGCAAGCTGGATGCCGGCCAGGGGATTGCGCAGCTCGTGCGCGATCGTGGCGGCCAGCTGCCCGACCGCAGCGAGGCGTTCCCCGCGCGCAAGCGCTCCCTGCTGCTCCATCAGTCGCTGGGTCACGCGGCGCACTTCGCGTTCGAGCGTCAGCGCGCGCTCCCGATGCTCGCGCTCGAGCTCGTCCAGCCGGCTGACTGTGCGGTTGTAGTTCTCGAACAGGCCCTGCAGCATGGGTTCGGCCTTGGGAAGCCGGACCGGAACGAAGCGTCCCTCGGCCAGCCGCAGCAGCAGCTGATGCAGTTCACGCAGCCCACCCGCAACCCGTCGCTGCAGCACCACGAAAGCCAACAGTCCGGCCATCGGCAACACCGCGATCGCGGCCACGGTGGCATACGCCTGGGCGCGCGAGTCTGCCACTGCGCGCTCCAGCCGCAAGGCGCTGGCGCCGACCTCGGCAAATGTGGCATCGCGCAACTCGCGTTGCGACAGCGCCAGCCGCATCGAGGCCGGCTTGCTGCGATCGAGCAGCACCGCGCTGGCGGCGCGGAATGCCTGGGCGCTCCCGACATCCAGCGTGACACTGGGATCGAGCATCGGCAGCAGCGAGCGATGCAGACGCTCCACATCGCTGTCCCCCGGCACCTCCCCTTGGGTTGCCACGACCTGCAGGCGCGTGAGTTCCAGACCGATGGTCTGGATCTGATGCAAGTGGTCGAGCCCATTGCGAATGGCATCCAGTTGCGACACCGTGCGCAGGTTGAGGAACACCACCCCTCCCAGGCACACCAGCGACAGCAGCAGGAACGCCATCAGCAAGCGCCGCGTCGGCGCGTACAGCAGGGTGCCGACCTGGGTGCCCGGACCGGCGCCCAGCGCCTCGGGATCCTGCAGGACCGGGTTCAGATGTGAAAAAGCTTTCATGGCGGAACACTACGCAATCTTCGGGCCATCTTGCAAAAAAATCATAATACGTTGTTTTTAATTGCTTTATGGCAATAGCGGTGGCGCCACATCGGGACAACACCGCCTGGGATGGTGGAAATTTCCACCACCGACGGACGGACTGAACTCCGCGCAGCGCTGGCGGGCAGCGCGCTAGAATGCGGCGCAATACCTTCTGCGACCGCCGCCATGTTCCCGAAGCCACCTGCCCTGCCTTCCCTGGACCGCGCCATCACCCTGTTCGACCGCAGCCTGCGCGTGCTGCTCGCGCCGCCACCGGCCCGCCGCCCCTCGCCGGCGGCAAGCCTGCCAGACGCCGAACTGGGCAGCACGCAGCGCCGCCGGGCGGCGGGCCTGATGCGGGTCAACCATGCCGGCGAGGTGTGCGCCCAGGCGCTGTACCAGGGGCAGGCTCTGTTCGCGCGCGACGAGCTGGCGCGCGCGGCGCTGGACCAGGCCGCCGAAGAGGAATGGGATCATCAGGCGTGGTGCGCCCAGCGCCTGCAGGAACTCGGCGCCACTCCCAGCCACCTCGACCCGCTGTGGTATGGCGGTGCGCTGGCCATCGGCGTCCTGGCGGCGCTGGCGGGCGACCGCTGGAGCCTGGGTTTCGTGGCCGAGACCGAGCGCCAGGTCGAGGCACACCTGGATTCGCACCTGGCCCGGCTGCCGCTCGAGGATGTGCGTTCGCGCGCCATCGTGAGCAGCATGCGCGACGAGGAAGCGGCGCACGCCGAGATGGCGCGTGCCCACGGCGGCGCCGGCCTGCCGGCACCGGTGCGCGCCCTGATGCGCTTGAGCGCGCGTGTCATGACCGCGAGCGCCTATTGGATCTGAACCCACTGCGCCCGGCGGCTCGGCTGACCGGCCTGCTGGCGCTGTGCCAGCTGCTGGCAGGGTGCGGCAGCACCGGCTACTACTGGCAGGCGCTCGGCGGCCACCTGGACCTGATGCGGCAGCGCCGTCCGATCGACGCCGTGGTGGCCGACGCCGCCACGCCCGCCGACCTGCGCGCGATCCTGCGCCAGGTCCAGGACATGCGCCGCTTTGCCGTGGACGCGCTGGCACTGCCCGACAACGGCAGCTATCGCTCGTACGTGGCGCTCGACCGGCCCTACGTGATCTGGAACGTGTTCGCGGCGCCGCCACTGTCGACCACTCCACGCGAATGGTGCTTCCCGATCGCCGGCTGCGTGGCCTATCGCGGCTACTTCCGGCGCGCCGATGCCGACGCGCTGGCGGCACGCCTGCGCGAGGATGGCGATGACAGCTATGTCGGCGGCGTGCCGGCCTATTCGACCCTGGGCTGGATGGACGACCCGGTGCTCAGCACCTATGTGCGCTGGCCGCAGCCTGAGCTCGCGCGCCTGCTGTTCCATGAACTGTCGCACCAGGTGGCCTATGCCGCCGGGGATACCGCCTTCAACGAAGCCTTCGCCACCGCCGTCGAAGAGGAAGGAGTGGCGCGCTGGATTGCCGCGCAGGGGCGGATCGATCTGCAGGATCGCTGGCAGCAGTCGCAACAGCGCCGGGCTGGATTCCTGCAGCTGGTGCTGGGCGTGCAGCAGGACCTGACGGCGCTCTACGCCAGTGCCGCCAGCGACGCCGACAAGCGCGCCGGCAAGCTTGAACGGCTGGCGCGCATGCGACAGGACTATCAGGCGCGCAAGGCCGAATGGGGCGGATTCGCCGGCTACGACCACTGGTTCGACGAGGGCGTGAACAACGCACAGCTGGCTTCGGTGGCGGTTTATACCGCCCTGGTGCCGGCTTTCCGCGTGCTGCTGCACGAACAGGACGGCGACCTGCCGCGCTTCTATGCCCAGGTCCGGCGTCTGGCGGCGGCAAGCGCCGACGCGCGCCACGCAGCATTGCAGGCGGCGCTCAGCCGTCAGCCAGCGTCAGCCCCAGCACCAGGCCCGACTGCAGCCAGCGCGGCAGCCACGCCGCCAGCGGCGGCGCCGGCGCATTGAGGGCATCAAGCGCCTGCGCCAGGGTCAGCCCCCGTTCGAGCGCCTCCAGCAATGCGAATTCCTGTGCCGACAGGCTGTCCAGGCAGACGCCGGCGGCGACCCGGCGCACCGCCAGCCATTCGGGTCCGGCCGCCGGGTCGATGTCGGCCAGCCGCTCGGGGCTGTCCGGCTGGTGCGCGCGCCAGATCCGCCCCGCCGGCGTTGCGCAGGCCAGCAGGGCCAGCCCTGGCGCCAGGATCGGACGCAGCCGCGGCAGTTCGTGCGGCGCGATGACGCCCGGATCGAGCGCAACAGCGGATGTCTGGTCGGCAGCGAAGAAACTGCGATGCACCAGCCACTCCAGACGCGCCACCTCCGGCAGAAAGTCCAGACCCGCGCAGGCCGCTTCGGCGCGCAGGGTGTCGCAGAATCCTTCCCCCAGGCAGTGCAGATCGCCAGCGCGCGAGCCGGGCACGCGCAGATGGTCCTCGCACAGGGCCTGGAAGAGTTCCGCGCCGAGCAGCGCGGCGATCACCGGGTACGCCGCTGCCAGCGCCTGGCGCTGCGCATGGCGCGAACTGCGCCGGTAGATGGCCAGGCGTTCGGCCTGATCCGCGCCGTGCGGACGGACGACGGCTCGCAGCGGTGGCGGCACGGCTGCGTGGTCGCTGCGCAGCCAGGCCGCAAAGGCATGCTGCAGGGCGGCCAGGCCGGGCGCGACGGGACCGCCTCGAGCCCCGCTCATGCCCCTGCCCCGGTGCGCGCCAGCAGCGCGTCGGCACGAGCGCCCTCGGCCAGCAGCACGCCAAACTCCGGCAGCGCATGATCCCATTCGACCAGCGTGGCCACCGGACCGCAGTGCGCCAGCGCCGCCGCATAGAGCTCCCAGACCGCGGCCGCCACCGGGCCATCGTGGGTGTCGATCAGCCCCCAGTCCTGCACCTGATGACCGGCCAGGTGGATCTCGGCAACGCGTCCGGCCGGCACGCCGACGAGGAAGTCGCGCGCATCGAAACCGTGGTTGCGCGCATTGACGTGGATGTTGGCGACGTCGAGCAGCAGTCCGCAATCGGCGCGTTCGCAGACGGCGCGCACGAAGTCCCACTCGGACAGGGTGTCATGGCTGTAGCGCAGGTAGCAGGCCACGTTCTCCACCAGGATGCGACGTCCCAGACGCTCCTGCACGGCGCGGATGCGCCGGGCCAGATGCTCGACGGCCTCCTCGGTGTAGGGCATGGGCAGCAGTTCATTGCTGTGCCAGCCCGCGGCGTGTCCCCAGCACAGGTGCTCGGAAACCTGCGCCGGCTGGAAATGTTCGACCAGCCGCGCAAGCCGTTCCAGGTGCTCACGGTCAAGCGGATCGGCCGAGCCCAGCGCGAGGCCGACGCCGTGCAGGCTCAGCGGTGCACGCTCGGCGAGACGGTCGAGCAGCCGCCAGGCCGGACCGCCGGCCGCAAAGAAATTCTCGCTGTGGACTTCGTACCAGGCCGGCTCGACAGTGCTGGACAGGACGTCCTGGTAGTGTGCCGCACGCACGCCGATGCCGGCGCGCGGCGGCAGACGGGTCACTTGTGATCGCCCTTGGCCGGCGGCGTGGGGCTTCCGCCCAGGCTCTGGCAGGTGCCCTTGGCGACGCGCTTCCATTCGCCCGGATCCTTGTCCGTCTTGGCCTGTCCGGCGCAGGAATGCGCGGCATTGCCACAGTCGTTCTGCGCCTTCTTGGCGATGCCGAAGCAGCGCTCGGTGCCTTCCGCGGCCGCCGGCGCGGCGCTGGCCAGGGCGCCAAGGCCGATCACCGCGGCAAGCGCGCTGGCAAGGGTGGTCTGGTGTTTCATGGCAATTCTCCGCAAGGTGGAAACGCGAGGGACGGCGCCCAGCGGCCACTATAGTGAGTGTCGGCCGCGCAGCCAAGGCTGGCGCAGCCCGCAATCGGCGGCCCGAAACACCGTACAATCGCGGCCATCACCCGCCCGGAGACCGCCATGACCGCCACCGCCGAACAGAAAGCCCAGGTGCTGATCGAAGCCCTGCCCTACATCCAGCGCTTCCACGGCAAGACGCTGGTGATCAAGTACGGTGGCAACGCCATGACCGACATCAGCCTGCAGGAGGGCTTTGCGCGCGACGTGGTGCTGCTGCGCCTGGTCGGCTTCAATCCGGTCATCGTGCACGGCGGCGGGCCGCAGATCGGCAAGATCCTGAGCCGGGTCGGCAAGCAGACCGAGTTCATCCAGGGCATGCGGGTGACCGACGAGGAAACCCTGGACGTGGTGGAAATGGTGCTCGGCGGCCTGGTCAACCAGGACATCGTGACCTACATCAACAAGCAGGGCGGCCAGGCGGTCGGACTGACCGGCAAGGACGGCAACTTCATCCATGCGCGCAAGCTCATGCTGAGCAATCCCGACACCGGCGAGGAGAACATCGACATCGGCCAGGTCGGCGAAGTGGTGCGCATCGACACCGACATCATCCATCTGCTGACCAGCCGCAACTTCATTCCGGTGATCGCCCCGCTCGGCGTGGGCGAGGAAGGCGAGGCCTACAACATCAACGCCGACCTGGTGGCCGGCAAGCTGGCGATCGCCCTGCAGGCCGAGAAGCTGGTGCTGCTGACCAACACTGCGGGCGTGCTCGACAAGGAAGGCAAGGTGCTGACCGGCCTGAGCGGCGGCCGGGTGCAGGCATTGATCGCCGACGGCACCATCTCCGGCGGCATGCTGCCCAAGGTGGCGTGTGCGCTGGATGCCGTGCAGAACGGCGTACGCACGGCGCACATCATCGACGGACGGGTGCCGCACGCCGTCCTGCTCGAAGTGCTCACCGACGAAGGCATCGGAACGCTGATCCGCGGCGCCGCGGCCAACCGACCGGTGCCCTGAGCCGCCGTTCCGTTCCGGCCCGGAGCGGCCGCGCCGGGCCTGGGCCGAAGCAACGGCCTAGGCCCGCCAGGGGGCCTCGGACAGCGCCAGGATGGCGTCGCGGTTGGTGTGGCTGAAAGCCAGCGCAGCGGCCTGCTGCTGCGGCAGCCACTGCTGGGCGATGTGCTCGTGCGGCGCCAGCAGCACCGCACGCACGGCAGGAATCTCCAGGCTGAACACATGTTCGACGTTGCGCGTCACGCCCGGCGCGTAGCGGTGGCGCCACTGCGGGAAGATCTCGTAGCTGGCCGAGCGCCGCCAGTCGCGCAGGAAATGGCCGGGCGCACGCGCGTCGATGCCGGTCTCTTCGGCGACCTCGCGCAGCGCGGCCGCGGCAAGCGCTTCGTCGGGCCGATCCAGGCTTCCGGTGACCGACTGCCAGAAGCCGGGGTGGTTGGCGCGTTCGATCAGTAGCACCTGCAGCTCGGGGGTGTGGATCACCACCAGCACCGACTCGGGAATCTTGAAGTCCATCGCAGCGCTCCGGACCGCCGGCGACGTGGCGCGCAGCAGGCCGGCGCTGCCGCCGGCCTGCTGCGCCAGCGTCAGCGCAGGCGGATATGCAGTTCGCGCAGCTGCTTTTCGTCGACCGGGCTTGGTGCGTCGGTCATCAGGCACTGCGCGCGCTGCGTCTTGGGGAAGGCGATGACATCGCGGATCTGCTCGGCGCCGGTCATCATCGCGGTCAGTCGATCGAAGCCGAAGGCAATGCCGCCATGCGGAGGCGCACCATACTGCAGGGCATCGAGCAGGAAGCCGAACTTGGCGCGTGCTTCCTCGGGGCCGATGTTGAGCGCGCGGAACACCGCCGACTGCACTTCCTCGCGGTGGATCCGCACCGAGCCGCCGCCGATCTCCCAGCCGTTGAGCACCACATCGTAGGCGCGTGCCAGCGCTTGCCCAGGATCGCTTTCGATGTAGGCCTCATGGCCGGCCTTGGGCGCAGTGAAGGGATGGTGCAGGGCAACCCAGCGCCTGTCCTCGGGGTCGTACTCGAACATCGGGAAGTCCACCACCCACAAGGGCTTCCAGCCACCGGTGGAAAAGCCGCGCTCGTGGCCGACCTTGAGACGCAAGGCACCCAGGCTGTCGCACACGATCTTGAAGGTGTCGGCGGCAAAGAAGATCAGGTCGCCGTTGGCGGCCCCGGTGCGCTTGACGATCTCGGCCAGCACCGGCTCCGGCAGGAACTTGACCACCGGCGACTGCAGACCGGACTCGTTGGGCTGGCTGGCATCGTTGACCTTGATGTAGGCCAGGCCCTTGGCGCCGTAGATGGCGACGAAGGTGGTGTAGTCGTCGATCTCCTTGCGGCTGATGGCCGCGCCGCCGGGTACGCACAGCGCCGCCACGCGACCGTTGGGCAGGTCGGCCGCGCCGCGGAACACCTTGAAATCGACCGTCTTCATGAGATCGGTAAGCTCGGTGAACTCGAGCGGGATGCGCAGGTCGGGTTTGTCCGAGCCGAAGCGGTGCATGGCCTCATGCCAGCTCATGCGGGGGAATTCGGCGGGCAGGTCGGCATCGATGACCTGCTTGAACAGGTCGCGCACCAGCCGCTCCATCAGGACGGTGATCTCGGCCTCGTCCATGAACGAGGTCTCGATATCGATCTGGGTGAATTCCGGCTGGCGGTCCGCGCGCAGGTCCTCGTCGCGGAAGCACTTGGTGATCTGGTAGTAGCGGTCGAAGCCGGCGACCATCAGCAGCTGCTTGAACAGCTGCGGCGACTGCGGCAATGCGAAGAACTGCCCGGCGTGCACGCGCGAGGGCACCAGGTAGTCGCGCGCGCCTTCCGGTGTGGATTTGGTCAGCATCGGCGTCTCGATGTCGATGAAACCCTGCTCGTCGAGGAACTTGCGCACCGTCATCGCAGCCCTGTAGCGCAGGCGGAAGTTGCGCTGCATCTGCGGCCGCCGCAGATCGAGGTAGCGGTGGGTCAGGCGCACGGTTTCGGACAGGTTGTCGTCGTCCATCTGGAAGGGCGGCGTCAGCGAGGCGTTGAGCACCTCGATGTGATCGGCCAGCACTTCGACTTCGCCGCTGCGCAGCGATGGATTGACGGTGCCCTCCGGGCGCGGGCGCACGCGTCCCACCACCTTGAGCACGAATTCGCTGCGCACGGCATCAGCCACTGCGAAGGTTGCGGCGTTGTCCGGGTCGGACACCACCTGGACCAGGCCTTCGCGGTCGCGCAGGTCGATGAAAATCACGCCGCCGTGGTCGCGGCGGCGATGGGCCCAGCCCTGCAGGGTGACGGTCTGGCCCAGGAAACGCCGGTCAATGGCGCCACAATAGTCGGTACGCATGGAATTCTCGGGTCGAAAGCGGAACGGGGTCTGCGGATGCGGCCTCAGGCGGCCGACGGCCGGGGCGTTACCGCCGGGGTGTCGTCGTCCGGACCGACCACCCCCATGGAAATCACGTATTTGAGGGCACTGTCGACACTCATGCCAAGCTCGATCACTTCGCTGCGCGGCATGATGAGGAAAAAGCCCGAGGTCGGGTTGGGTGTGGTCGGCACATAGACACTGACGTGCTCGCCATCGAGTGCGCGCGCCACCTCGCCGCCCACAACCCCGGTCTGGAACGCGATGGTCCAGCTGCCGTGGCGCGGGTACTGCACCAGCAGGGCCTGACGGAAGGCCTGGCCTTCGCTGGAGAACAGCGTTTCGCTGACCTGCTTGACGCCGCCATAGATCGACTTCACCACCGGGATGTGCACCAGCAGGCCTTCGCCGAAGCGCAACAGACGCCGCCCGACGTAGTTGGCCACCACCACCCCGGTCAGCAGGATCACCGCCAGTGCGATCAGCAGGCCGGCGCCGGGCAGATTGTGGCCGACCAGTGCCTCGGGGCGCCAGGAAGGCGGGATCAGCGACAGGGTCTCGTCGGTCGTGACCAGGATCAGACGCACCACCCATAGCGTGATGCCGAGCGGGATCCAGACCAGCAGACCGGCCATGAAGTAGCGGCGCATGTGAATCAAGACGCGCCGCCGGTAGTGGGCGCCGGGGCGGCCGGCGTTGCGGTCGCTGCCGGGACTGCCGGGGCGTCACTGGCGGCGGCGCCGGCAGCGGCGGCCGGCGCTTCAGTGGCCGATGCGGGTGCGCTGGCGGCCGCAGCCTCGGGGCGCGCAGCACCACTGCTGCCGCCACGGAAATCTGTCACATACCAGCCCGTGCCCTTGAGCTGGAAGCCGGCAGCGGTGACCTTCTTCTGCAGCGCAGCGGCATGGCAGGCCGGGCATTCGACCGCGGGCGGATCCGACACCTTTCGCAGCAATTCGACTTCGTGACCGCACTGGCCACAACGGTATTCGTAGATAGGCATGGGCTTGGAGCTCTGGGCAATCCTGCAAGTATAGCGGAAGACGCGCACTTCCCTTGGTGCCGCCCGTCGCAGGACGGCCGGACGGGGCGTCCGGGCGGCCACCGGCCGATCCGGATAGCCCGCCAGAAAAGGGGGCACGGACGCGGCCAATGCAAGGTAAACACCTTAGGTCGATTGCGGCGGCAAGACGGGTAATTGACTGTATTTCGCGACTACGCCCCCCCATTTTCATTCGCGCACAACTTTCGCACCATCGCCGTGGAACAATCTCCGCGCAAAGAATACGAGCGACCGTCTTCCATGGGTAATGTTTTGTAATCCGAGTGAAACATCGCGCCGGGGATTGACTGCCGCGTCCGGTTGAGGCCAGCGCCCGAAAGCGCCCGCACGCAGCCAGCCAAGCCATGCGGCACAGTGGCTGCGGGGAAGCCGAAGGTCAAGGTGAGCAGGGTGCCTGACATTCGGTTGCGGTATCGCGCCCAAGTGGGCAGCTTGGGATTGTTGTGCATGGAGCGATTGCATTTCCGCCACACGGCGTAATTCATCGATTCTTCACGGATGTCAACTTGTGTCACTTCGCCCGGGAATGACTCTGATCAAGGAAGTGGCGTGTTAAAAAGAATATGAATGCAACTGACCGCGCAATGCTGACGCGCGCGACTCTTAGGGTTGGAACAAAAGATGGCGACTACGAGAGCCTTTGAGGAACCCGCGAAGATGCCGGTGGTCTGGCTGGCAGCAGTCGACGCCTTGCTGGTCGTCGCGGCTGTCTATGTCGGCGTCACCTTGAACCTGTTCCGGTTCGCAACGGACCTGCACTGGTCCCCGGGGGAGCCCCTGCCGGCAGCGCTGGCCTGTGTGGGTCTGGCCTTGCTGTGTCTGGTCACGTACAAGCTTTATATGCGCCGGTCGGGCTACCGTCCGACGCATCCGCTGATCCGCATCCTTGCGGTGTTCCTGTTCTGCATGGGCGTGCTGAGCCTGACGTCGATGGCCTTGCCCAATCTGTTCATGGGCCACGCCGAACTCAAGCTGGGATTCAATCTGGTGTTTGCTGGCGTCTGTACCTGCCGCCTGCTGCTGTATCAGCGTGCCGAGTTCGGCCTGCGGCCGCGTCGTATCCTGGTGATTGGCACCGGCGCGCGTGCCCTCAATCTGGAGTCGGCGCGCGGAAGCCGGCACGCCAACGAGGAAATCGTCGCCTATCTGGCCGTGCCGGGAGCCGTGCAATGCGTTTCCGAGACGAAGATCCTGCCGCCCGGGACCTCGCTGACTGAGGCTGTGTCGCGCCTGGGAGTCGACGAGATCGTGCTGGCGGTGCAGCAGCGGCGTGGCGGTGTCCTTCCGCTCAAGGAACTGCTCGACTGCCGCCTGCGCGGGGTCAAGGTGACCGAGTTCAGCACTTTCCTCGAGCGCGTGGAGCGCCACGTGCGCGTCGATGCGCTGGACCCGAGCTGGCTGATCCTGGGCGAAGGTTTCAATCACACGCGGCTGCGCGACACGGTCAAGCGGACTTTCGACGTGGTCGCCAGTCTGGCGCTGCTGGCCGTGACCTGGCCGGTGATGATCGTGACCGCGATCCTGATCAAGCTTGAGAGCCCGGGGCCGGTGTTCTACTCGCAGGAACGCGTCGGCCAGGGCGGACGGATCATCCGGATCTACAAATTCCGCAGCATGTGCGCCGACGCCGAGCGCGACGGCAAAGCGCGCTGGGCAAGCGCCGGCGACCCGCGCGTGACGCGCGTCGGCAACGTGATCCGCAAGTTGCGGATCGACGAACTGCCGCAGATCTTCAACGTCCTCAACAACGACATGAGCTTCGTCGGTCCGCGTCCGGAGCGTCCGGTCTTCGTGGAACCGCTGACGCGCGAGATTCCCTATTTCGCGGCGCGCCACAGCGTCAAGCCGGGCATCACGGGTTGGGCGCAGGTGCGCTATGCCTATGCGGCATCGATCGAGGATACGGTCGAGAAGCTGCAGTACGACCTGTACTACGTCAAAAACCATTCCTTCGCACTCGACCTGCTCATCCTGTTCGAGACCGTGGCCGTGGTCCTCGGGCGCAAGGGAGCACGCTGACTTGAACCATGGGGCCTTGCAGGCAATCTGCTAAATTGTATCCAGATGCGTCTGGTGACGCGTGCGGGTCGGCAAGTGCGATCCAGACAGGCAAGGGGCGCGCAGGTCCCGGTTTCCACAACAGCCAACAACATTCCCAGGTAATCATGGTCGCGCTCAAAAATCTGCTCAACGTCGTCGCCGCGCTGTTTGCACTCTGCCTCGTCACGGCCTGCGCCCATCAGACCTTTCCGCCGGCACCGACGCATGCCAGCGGCAGCGCGGACGCCGACTACCTGCTCGGCCCCGGCGACCTGCTCAATGTCGTGGTCTGGCACAACCCGGAATTCTCAGGCCCGGTGCCGGTCAGGCCGGACGGCAAGGTCTCTGCGCCACTGGTCGAGGATCTGCAGGCCAGCGGCAAGACACCCACGCAACTGGCACGTGACATCGAAAAGTCACTGGCCCGCTACCTGAAGGAACCGGTGGTCACGGTGATTGTGCAGAATTTCGCCGGCCCATACGCCCAGCAGGTGCGCGTCCTGGGGCAGGTCTCGAAGCCGCAGGCGCTGGCCTACCGCCAGAGCATGACCCTGCTCGATGTGCTGATCGCCGTCGGCGGCCTGACCGATTTCGCGGACGGCAATCGCGCGACCATCGTGCGCGCCAGCGGCAACGAGCAGTTGTCGGTGCGGCTCGAGGACCTGGTGCGCCGGGGTGACATCAGCGCCAACGTGGACATACGACCGGGAGACGTGCTGTTCATCCCCGAAAGCTGGTTTTGAGGGTACTGCAGAATGACCGCCGCACGCGCCCTGCAGGGCAATCCGACATGAGGGCCAACATCGTCGAGGAGCTGCTGACCGCGGCCCGGGATGCCTGGCGATATCGATGGCACGCTGCCGCGCTGGCCTGGGGTATCTGCCTGATCGGCTGGGTTTCCGTGTACTTCGTTCCCGACAGCTACAACGCCACGGCGCGCGTCTTCGTGGACACGCGCACCATGCTGAACCCGCTGATGAACGGCCTTGCTGCGGATTCCCTGCTCGACCAGCAGATCGCCGTCATGAGCCGCACCCTGATCAACCGTCCGAACCTCGAGCGCGTGCTCCACATCACGCGCATGGACGCGACGTTGAAGAGTGCTGTCGAACGCGACGAAGCCATCGACAGGCTGGCCTCGCACATCGAATTCAAGAGCGCGGGCACCGAGAATCTCTATTCCGTGGCCTACCGCGATCGCGATCCGGCGCGTGCCAAGCTGGTTGTCCAGTCGCTGCTGGACATGTTCGTGGCCAGCAGCCTGGGGGCCGGGCGCAAGGACATGGACCTGACACGGCGTTTCATCGATGACGAGATCCGCGGCTACGAGTCCAAGCTTGCCGCCGCCGAGAACGCGCTCAAGAACTTCAAACGCCGGAACCTGGGCGTCATGCCCAGTGACAAGCAGGACTACTTCAGCCGCCTGGACCAGGCCAATACGCAGCTGCGCCAGGCCCGCCTCGAGTTGCGCGAGGCGCAGAGCGCGCGTGAAGCGGTCCTGCGCCGGATGGCTGACGAACCCGCGGATCCGCCGCAAAGTGAAGGGGCTGTCAGCGGGGACCTGCGGATGGGCGAGACCGCGTCCGTGTCTGGCGAGAGCGTGGATCCGGCACTGGACAGCCGCATCGAGCAGGCGCGCGACAGCCTCGACCAGCTGCGCCTCAGGTTCACCGATGCACATCCCGACGTCATGGCGGCGCAACGCGCACTGGCCAATCTCGAAGCGCAGCGCGAGCGCGAACGTTCGCGTGCTGCCGCACGACACGCGCAGGATGACCGGCGCGCAGCAACTGCGCCGGCCGGGACGCGCAGCAGCGCGCACCGGGAGCGCAATCCCGTTCTGGAGCAACTCAAGGTTTCGCTCGCTGACCAGGAAGCCCAGATCGCCACGCTGAACGCGCGTGTCGGTGAATACGGCCGACGCTACGCGGAACTGCGCGCTCAGGCCGATCAGGTGCCGCAGGTCGAAGCGGACCTGACCCAGCTCAACCGCGACTACGAGGTCAATCGCGCCAACTACGAAAAGCTGCTGCAGCGCCGCGAGTCGGAACAGATTTCGGAGAACATGGCCAGTTCCTCGCGTGGCATCGATTTCCGCATCGTCGAGCCGCCCCGGGTCCCGCTGCACCCGTCCGGCCCGAATCGTCTGTTGCTGATCTCGCTCGTGTTCCTGCTGGGGCTGGGCGGCGCCGTCGCATTGGCGATCGGCCTCAGCCGCGTGTGGCCGAGCTTCCAGTCGGAGCGCGCGCTGCGCCAGCTGACCCGCCGTCCCGTGCTGGGAACGGTCTCGCTGGTGCACGCTGCCCGGAAGCAACAGGCAGGGTGGAACACCAGGATGGCGTTCGGCATGGTCGTGCTGGGCTTGTTCGGCTGCTATGCCGCGCTGATCGGAATCGTCACGATGGTCGGCATAGCCGCGGCCTGATCATCATGCAGCACTGGCAAACCCCGGCGAGGGTCGGGAGCGCCATGCAGGGGAGTCGATGGAATTGGATCTGATCGAACGAGCCGCGCGCCGGCTTCAACGGGAAATGCCGGCGGAGGACCCACCGGCATCTGGCGATGCCGACGTCCGCGCGTCAACGGCGGAAGCGCCGGCGGAGTCCTCGGCGCCAGCGCCCGCGCGCCCCTCACGGCGTCATTCCGCGCGCGCCGGGACCGTCAATCTTGGCCGGCTGCAGGCCCTGGGCATGGTCACGCCCGATGGCGCCAACCGTCAGCTGACCGAGGAGTTCCGTCGCATCAAGCGTCCCCTGCTGGAAAACGCGTTCGGCAAGAAGAACGTGCCGCCGCTGCGCAACGGCAATCTGGTGATGGTGACCAGTGCCGTGGCTGGCGAAGGCAAGAGCTTCTGTGCCGTGAACCTCGCAATGAGCATCGTACGCGAACTCGACAATACGGTATTGCTGGTCGACGCCGACGTGGCAAAGCCCTCGATTCTCGATCTGCTCGGGCTCGAAGGTGGGCGCGGGCTGCTGGACCTGATCCTCGACGAGTCGCTGGAAATGGCCGACGTCCTGATCAAGACCGATGTCGAGAAGCTGTCGGTGCTTCCGGCGGGGAACGTCCGTGCCAACGCCACCGAACTGCTGGCCAGCGGCGCCATGCACCGCTTGTTGCAGGACATGACCCAGCGCTACCCGGACCGCATCATCATTTTCGATTCTCCCCCGCTGCTGATCACCAACGAGTCGCGCGTGCTGGCAACCCAGATGGGGCAGGTGGTGGTGGTCGTCGAAGCCGGCCACACCACGCAGAGTGCGGTCGGCGAGGCGCTCGAACTGATCGAGTCGTGCGACGTCGTCAATCTGCTGTTGAACAAGAGCCACTCGCTCGACCTGGCAAGCCAGCCCTACGGTTACGGGAGCTATGGTGGCTAGACGGCTGGGCAGCGGGGCGCGCGCGGGCCTGGGCGCGCTGGCTGCGAGCGCCGCTTTGCAGTGCTTGATGTCGCCGACCGCGCGGGCGGAGGGTATCCGCTGGACACCGGGGATCGAGGTGGCCACTGGCTACAGCGACAACGTTGCGCTGGTCCCGAGCCCGCACGGCAGTGGCGACGCGTTCACCCAGGTGGCTCCCAGTCTGAATGTGGTCGCAACAGGACCGCTGGCCGCCGCGCACGTCTTTTACGTGCTGCAGAATCTGCTTTACCGTTCGCGAACCGACCTCGATCAGAGCCACAGCCTGCTGCATTCGGATGCGCACGCCGAGACCGCCTCGCGGCTGCTCTCCATCGACGCCGCCGCGGATGTGAGCCGGGATAACACGTCCCTGCTCGGACCGCAGGCGGTCGACAGCAGCAATGCAACGACCAATCTCTCGACCGTACGCACCTGGCAGCTCAGCCCGGTGCTTGCCGGCCGGATCGGCGGGGAAGGCAACGGCGAACTGCGCCTGACGCATCGCGTGCTGGATTCCGGAAGCGGCGGTGGCGCATACAACAGCAACGACAACCGCATCGAAGCCAAACTCGACAGCGGCAGCGCGGCAAGCCGGGCCAGCGCCGGCCTCAGCGTTTACCGCGACCAGGTTGATTTCGCCAGCAGCCAGTCCAGTCGCTCGCAGAATGCGCTTGCGCATCTGGATGTGCGCGTCAACCCCGTTCTGCGGTGGCTCAACGAGGCCGGTGCCGAACGTTTCGACTTCGCAGGTCAGACAGGAACGGTCGAAGGGGGGCGCTGGAGCACCGGGATCCGATGGTCGCCTACGCCGCTGAGCAGCGCCGAGCTGTCGGTCGGCCACCGTCCATTCGGTCCGACCTACGACCTCGACCTGATCCACCACGCGAGCAACTCCTACGCGCGCGTGACCTACAATCAGGACGTCACCACGGCCCAGTCGACGTTCGGCCTGCCCGCCACGACCGACACCCTGGGTTTCCTGGAAACGCTGCTGGCACCGACCACGCCTGATCCGGCCTTGCGCGGCCAGCTTGCGCACCAGCTGATCAACGACCGCGGACTGCCCGCCAGCCTTGCCTACCCGACGAATTTCCTGAGCACCAACACCTTCCTGGACAAGCGCTTCGAGGCCAAGCTCGGCTACAACAGCGGCAAGTCCACGGCACTGCTCGCGATCTACGACGAGATCCGCCAGGCGCTCGACAACACCCTTGCTGCCGGCGCGGCCGATTTCGCGGTAAGCCGGCGCATCCGTACCGACGGTGCCGGCGTGAGCCTCGGCATTCGCACCGCACCTCGCCTGACCCTCGCGTCCAGCCTCAACCTCAGCCGCTTCGACTTCAGCGATATCGCGCAGGTCGACCGGCAGTTGACCTTCACCTTGGGCGCGTTTCTCCGCCTGTCACCGGATGCCAGGGCTGCGCTGGAGTTCCGCCGCCTGCAGAGGACCTCCACCGACGCGAACAGCGCATACCTGGAGAACTCCGTGCGCGTCTCGCTGAGCCAGCTGTTCTAGACTGCACCATGTACGAGAGCCATTTCGGCCTGCACAGCAAGCCCTTCCAGCTTACGCCGGACCCGGCCTTCTATTTCGGCAGCAAGGTGCACAACCGCGCGCTCGCCTACCTGAAATACGGGGTCAACCAGGGCGAAGGCTTCATCGTCGTCACCGGTGACGTCGGCGCCGGCAAGACCACCTTGATCCGCAGCCTGCGCCGCCATCTCGATGCCGAGCAGCTGGTGGTGGCGCAACTGGTCAGCACCCAGGTAGGGGGCGACGACATGCTGCGCATGATCGCGACGGCCTTCGGACTCACCACCGATCGGATCAGCAAGGCGACGATCCTGCAACGCCTCGAGGCCTTCCTGGCCGAGCAGCAGGCGCAGGGCAAACGTGCCCTGCTGCTGGTGGACGAGGCCCAGAACCTGGGCGCCAGCGCCCTCGAAGAGCTGCGCATGGTGTCGAATTTCCAGATCGGCGAAAAGTCCCTGTTGCAGAGCTTCCTCGTTGGCCAGCCCGAGTTCCGCGACACCATGCAGGCGGAGCACATGGAGCAGTTGCGTCAGCGCGTCATCGCATCCTGTCATCTGGGGCCCCTGGACGCGGGTGAGACGCGCGCGTACATCGAGCACCGCCTGGTCACGGCAGGCTGGCACGACGATCCCGCATTCAGTGCCGACGCCTTCACCGCGATCTACCAGGCGACTGGCGGGATTCCGCGCCAGATCAACATGCTGTGCAATCGCCTGATGCTGTATGCATTCCTCGAGGACGTGCACCAGATCGAGTCTGCGAGCGTGGAAGAAGTGGCTGCGGAACAGTCGAAGGAATTCGGGCTCGAGCAGCATGACGCTGCGCCGGCCGCGAATGCCGCCGCCGGCGCAGCGGCGGGCGCTGGCGGCAGCAGAAACACGCGTGGCGCTGGCGATGCGCGCAGTGGCGATTCCACTCCGGCCAGGCTGGTCCGCCGCGTGTCCGAGCTCGAGTCCGCACTGATCGCGCTGCAGAACCGTGTCGACCTGCTGGCGGCCGGTGCCTCTGCCGCGACGCCCCCCGCTCCAGCCGGGACGGTTGCCGACGAGGCTGTGGCACCCGCTGTGAGCAAGCCCGGCTCGTCACGCCTGGCCTGAGCTTCAACCGCGGACCACCGGGCCAGGCCCCGGCGCCGGTTCACGCAAGGATTCCAGTGCGGCACCATGCCAAAGCAAAGGGGCGAAGCCCTCCCGGCGCCGCCCCTGGCCCGGATCCGGGTTGACTGCCGACAGGCCGCCTGCCCCTTTCAGGGCGTGAAAACCACGTCGATCCAGTAGTTCGAACCCTGGTAACCGGAGCTCGGGTAGCTGCTGTTGCTGCCATAAGCGTACACGCCGTTGGCACCCGACACGCCATCCGCCAGTGCATGCAGGGGCGCGCTGTCGTAGCCCGCACCACTGAAGTAGCCGTTGTTGTCGGCATAGTGGCCGACGTTGGTGTGGTAGGACGCGACATACACGGCGCCTGCGCTGATTGCCACCGGCGTGGCGAAGTTGACCTGCTGCCAGCCTGACGCGGTCTCGCCGGTGAAGGTGGCCGTGGCCAGCAGGGCCCCGGTGCTCGACCACAGGTTGGCTACGTGCGTGCCGGTATTCGCGGCCGACTTGTAGAAGCGGATGCTGGCGATATGGCCGGTGGAGTCGGACTTGAACCTGACCCCGAGTTCAACCGGACTGTCCGCGCCCACGTCGACCACAGCTGGGACCGTCGTGCCGGGCCACAGCGAGACGCCGCCACTGGCAGCGACCGTGAGCGTCAACGCTGCCGTGACCGTTTGCGGGCTCGCCGACGCATCGACCACCTTGACGCTGAAGCCGAAAGTGCCCGCGGCGGTCGGCGTACCCGAGATCACGCCGGTGCTGGCGTTCAGGCTCAGTCCGGCGGGCAGCGCGCCGGAGGCAAGGCTCCAGGTGTAGGGCGCCGTGCCGCCCGCAGCCGACAGGGTCGCCGAGTAGGCGATGCCGGTCAGGCCCGTCGCCAGGGTGGGTGGCGTGAACGTCAGGGCGGGCGGGTTGGTGCCAAAGGCCACATCGACCCAGTAATTGTTCGCTGCGTAGGTCTGGCTGGGAAAGACGCTGCCCGAGCCGTAGCTGTAGACGCCGTTGCCGCCCGAGACACCATCGGCCAGCGCATGCAGCGGCGGATTGTCGACACCCTTGCCGGTGAAGTAGCCCGAGCCGTAGCTGTAGTGTCCTGCCACGGCGTGATACGAGACGAGGTACACGGTATTGGCGGCAATCGCGACCGGTTTGGCGAAATTGACCTGTTGCCAGCCGGAGGCCGTCTCGGCCGTGAAGGTCGCGCTGGCCAGCAGGGTCCCCGTCAGCGACCAGAGGTTGCCGACGTGGGTGCCGGTATTGGTGGCAGCCTTGTAGAAGCGCACCCCGTTGATATAGCCGGCAACGTCGGAGCGGAACTTCATGCCGAGTTCTGCAGACCCGTCGGCACCCGCATCCGGCGTGGCCGGAACCGCGGTGGCAGGCCACACCGACCCGGCCGGCGCGGCAATGGTGATGCTGAGCGAGCGCGTGATCGAAGCCTTGGCCGCACTGCTGTCGGTGGCCATCACGGTGAAGCTGGTGCTGCCGACCACCGTGGGCGTTCCGGCAATCACGCCCGTGCCGGCATTCAGGCTCAGTCCCGGCGGAAGCGTACCGGCAAACACCGACCAGCTATAGGGCGCAGTGCCACCCGATGCGGCGAGCGCGGATGTGTAAGGCGCCGCCACCGATCCGCCCGGCAGCGCCGTGGTCGTGATCGACAGCGCTGCCGGCTGCACCGTGAGGCTGGCGCTGCCGGTCTTGCCGGACATGGTGGCCGTGATGTTGCTCGTCCCGGTGGCGACCGGCGTGACCAGACCAGCGCTGCTGATGGTGGCAGCCGCGACATTGGAGGACGCCCAGCTCACCTTCTGCGTAATGTCCAGGGTGCTGCCATCGGTGAACGTGCCCGTGGCACTGAACTGCTGCGTTGCGCCGCCGGCCGTGACGCTGGCGGTCGCCGGCGTCACGGCGATGGAGCCCAGCGGCGCGGTCGGCATGTCGGTCGAACTGTAGACGACGTCCACCCAGTAGTTGGTGCCGGAATAGCTCTGGCTCGGGAAGAGGCTGCTCGCGCCGTAGGTGTAGACACCGTTGGAGCCGGTGGCGTCGGTACCGAGTGCATGCAGGGGCGCGTTGTCGAAACCGTTGCCGATGAAGCGGTTGGCGTCACCGCTGTAGTGTCCGGCGCCCGCATGGTAGGACGCCACATAGGTGGTGCCCGCAGTGATCGCAACGGGTGTCGCGAACAGCACCTGCTGCCAGCCGGAGGCTGTCTCAGCGCTGAATGTCGCCGTGGCCAGCAAGGTCCCGCTGCTGGTCCACAGATTGCCCATGTGCGTTCCGGTGTTGGCAGCCGCCTTGTAGAACCGGATGCCCTTGATGAAGCCGTTGTAGTCGGCGACGAAGCGGACCCCGAGTTCGACCGACGCGTCAGCGCCGACGTCCGGATTGGCGGGCGTGGCATTGACCGGGAAGATGCTCAGGAAGGACGTGCCGCTGACGGTCAGCTTGGCACCGGCCCCCGGGGTTTCGAGGTTGCCGCTGTCGTCGACCGCGCGCGACAGCACCGTGATGCTGCCGGCCATGGTGGGCGTCCAGGCGTAGGTCCAGCTCTCGCGACCGCTGGCCGGATGCCAGCTCGATCCGCCGTCGGTCGAGACCTCGACCCCGGCGACCACCCCGCCGCCGAGGTCGGAGGCCGTGCCGGTGACCGTGACCGGCACGTCGCCGGTGAGGATCGCGCCCGACGCCGGGCTCACGATCAGCGAAGTGGGCGGCGTGACATCGGTCGACGCGCTGGCGGCGACCAGGCCAGGCTGCAGGGTCTGCGGCTGCACACCCATGTCGGCGAACAGGTTGACCGTCGCCTGCTGCATGTTGGGATCGACGATCGCCCCCAGGTTGCTGCGATCATGATCGGCGTCCAGTCCCCATGCCCAGTTGTAGGACCCCGACGCGAACACGCGCGCGCCGCTGGCATTGCGATAGAGCGTGGCGTTGTGGACGATGCTGCGCGTTCCCACCGTGTTGCCGAAGTCCAGCAGGACCTGATCCGAGGTCACGTTGGTGGTCGTCAGGTGCATCAGGCCCGCGGGGCGCTGGCCGTTGTCGACGTCGCTGTCCAGCTCGGAAGACAGGATGCCCGACGACAGGGTTGCCGCCTGGCCTGTGGCAAGGCGCGCCACCGAGGTATTGCGCCAGAAGCGCAGCTTGCCGTCTGCCTGCGGAACGATCAGGTCGCCGAGATTCGGTCCGGCAACGATGGTTTGTGAACCGAGGAATGCGTTTTCGGGACGACCGCCATCGCCAGACGGGCTGAAGCGCGGATCGCGCCAGGTGCCGGTCCAGGTGCCGGGAGCCAGTGGATCAATGCGCGCGTTGGCCCAGGTCTCCTTGTAGCAGACCAGGGTCCGGTAGGGCGATCCCGATCCGTCGATCGCGCTTTCCCAGCGCGTCTTCCAGTAGCTGGTATTGGCGCTGAAGGCAGCGAAGTTCACGCCCGCTGCGATCGCCGCCTCGACACTGGCGCGCTGGCCGCCGGACCAGTACTCGTCGTGGCCGTTGGACAGCACCAGCTTATGGTTCTTGAGCAGGGCACCGCTGCGGTCGGTGTCGACGCCCGCAAAGTAGGTCACGTCGTAGCCGTTCGCCTCGAGCCACTTGATCATCGGGAATTCCGCGTTGAACACCCAGGTCTCAGGCTCCACCGAGCGGGTCGTGAACGGACGGTTGTAGCTGAGCTTGTAGCCACGGCAGTTGGCCGTGTTCATGCAATCGTAGAAATCGGGCGAGAAGTGGTTGTACGCCTGCCAGCTGGGGTCGGAGGTCTGGAACAGCACATCGGAATGGCTGGCGTCATTGCGCACGATGAAGATCATGTGGCTGGTGCCGCCGGTGTCGGTCCGGGTCAGCTTGCCGATGTAGACGCCCGAGGTCGCATTGGCTGGCACGACCCAGGAAGCCGACACGGCCCAGTTGCCGCAGTCCGTCAGCAAGGTGGGCTGGTCGACCAGACACGCCGGCTGGCTCTGCGGAAGCCGGACAGATGGCGCCAGCGATGCAACCTTGCGCGCGCCCAGGCCCGCGTAGTAGCCCAGGCGGTAGATGTCCAGCGTCCACGCGGATGCCGGCGTGTTGACCTTGAAGTTGATGGTCCCGCCCTGGTTGATGCTGATGTCCGTCGCGAAACCCTGGATGGTCGGGTCACCCATGTCCGCCGTGGGAATGTCCCACTGCGTGTACGGGTTGCCGGGCAGGCAGTTCTCGGCCTCGATGGCGTTGGCCGGAGCGGCGCATGACGCGAACGACCGAAGGGGGCCGAAGCATGCCATCACCACCAGGCCCAGCAGCAACTGGCGCCAAAACTTATCGGATATCGTTGTCATTTTCCGCTCCCTGCACCGCGTAAGCTGCGGCGACCATTGCTGTACTTGGCACAATTCGTTTCAAGGCCGACGTTGACCTCGGCAAGCGATTCGGCGGTAGTAACAGGCTTTTCCGGACCTGCTGCCATGCCAGACTATAGCAAGCAGCATTTGCATTCGCATCGGGTGCGTTTCAAACAGAAAATACATGCCCCCCGGGACTGCAAATACAGTGTTTCCCTGAGCAACACCTGCAAGCGTCACGGCCAGGAGGACTCAAAGCAGAAGCCGATCTCGGTTGCGATGCCATGCCATGACGTTAACATCGCAGCATGCCGCCATGCCAGCCTCACGGACGTCAGCATTGTGAACTTTTCGATATCCACGTCGCCACGATGTTGCAGGTGCACCATCCTTGTATATATTGGGATGGACTTCAGACCAATCATCGATCACGTCGATGCGCCTGGCGACGAAACAGGAATGAATACGGTCCAATTGAATGAGAATCTGTCATGCCAATAGCCGATAGCGTGGAACTGGGAAATGGCGTCAAGATCTTCCACCCCGACCTGATCAATCTTTACGGCTGTTCGATTGGCGCGGACAGCAAGATCGGGACTTTCGTGGAAATCCAGAAGGGCGTGTGCATCGGTGTGCGCTGCAAGATCTCGTCGCACACTTTCATCTGCGAAGGCGTGACCATTGAAGATGAAGTGTTCGTGGGCCACGGCGTCATGTTCACCAACGACCTCCATCCCCGTGCGACCAACCCGGATGGAAGCCTGCAGACCGAAGCCGACTGGCAGGTCGAATCCACGCTGGTCCGGCGGCGCGCTTCGATCGGTTCCAACGCGACGATCATTGCCGGCGTGACCATCGGCGAGGGCGCCCTGGTGGGTGCCGGCGCCGTCGTGACGCGCGACGTTCCGGCGTTTGCGATCGTGGCCGGCGTACCCGCAAGGGTGATCGGAGACACGCGCGAACCCGTCAAGTGACCCCCGGCCGCGTGTGACGCCGGCTGGAGCAGGCGCTCCGGTTGGCCGCTCTGCGTGCCTGGACCAAGAGCCATCGAACAACGTTTTCAGGAAGTCAATGATGATCAATATCGGTGTTGTCGGTTATGGTTATTGGGGACCGAATCTGGTGCGGAACTTCGCCGAGATTCCGGGTATTGCATTGGCCCGCGTGGTGGACAAGAATCCCAAGCTGCTGGCCGTCGTGGAACGTCGTTTTCCGGCAGTAAAGGTTTCGGCGGATTTTAACGACCTGCTCGCGGATCCATCCATCAATGCAGTGGCCATTGCCACCCCCGTCAATACGCATTTCGATATCGCGTTGGCGGCATTGCGCGCCGGCAAGCATGTCTGGCTGGAAAAGCCGATGACCGAAACAGCAGAACAGGCGCGCCAGCTTTGTACCGAAGCCGAGCAGCGCGGCCTGACCTTGTTCGTGGATCACACCTTTGTCTACACCGGGGCAGTACGCAAAATCGGCGAACTGATCAAGCGCGGCGAACTGGGCCGGATCTACTATTACGATTCGATTCGCGTGAACCTGGGTCTGTTTCAGAAAGATGTCAATGTGATATCCGATCTGGCAGTCCACGATTTTGCCATCCTGGATTATCTGCTCGGTGAGCATCCGATTGCGGTTTCTGCCAGCGGCACCAACCACTTTCCCGGCACACCTGAGAATCTGGCGTACATCACGCTGTTCTATGCCTCGGGCACGATCGCCCACGCCAACGTGAGTTGGCTGGCACCCGTCAAGGTGCGCCAGATCCTGATCGGCGGCAGCCAGAAGATGATCACCTACGACGACCTCGAACCCAGCGAGAAGGTCAAGATCTACGACAAAGGGGTCAGCGTGACCGACGACCCCGAACAGATCTACGAGATGCGCGTGGGCTATCGCACGGGCGACATGTGGGCGCCGAAACTCGATGGCACGGAAGCGCTGCGCCGCGCCGGACAGCATTTCGCCGAATGCATTGCCAGCAAGGCCGTCCCTGAAACCGACGGGCGCCTCGGTGCGCGCGTGGTCGCGCTGATCGAGGCCGCAACGCAATCGATGCGCCAGCGCGGCGAGACCATCAACATCAATGCAGAGGAAAACCGGCCGTGATTCCGTTCGTCGATCTCAAGGCGCAGTACGCGTCGATCAAGCAGGAAGTCAATGCAGCCATCCAGGGAGTCCTGGACAGTTGCCAGTTCACCCTGGGCAGCGAGGTCGCCGCCTTCGAGGAGGAATTCGCCGCATACAGCCAGAGTGCCCATGGCGTCGGCGTCAATTCCGGAACCAGCGCCCTGCATCTGGCCCTGCTGGCCGCCGGCGTCGGCCCTGGCGACGAGGTCATCACGGTCCCGTTCACCTTCGTCGCGACGGTCGCCGCGATCCACTACAGCGGCGCGCGTACGGTGTTCGTCGACATCGATCCTCGCAGCTTCACGATGGATCCTGCCGGCCTGGAACGCGCCCTCACCAGCCGTACCAAGGCCATCATTCCGGTCCATCTGTATGGTCAGATGGCCGACATGGACCCCATTCTCGAATTCGCGCGACGCCACGGCCTGACCGTGATCGAGGACGCAGCGCAGGCGCATGGCGCCGAGTACAAGGGCCGGCGAGCCGGAAGCATCGGCGACATGGGCTGTTTCAGCTTCTACCCGGGCAAGAACCTGGGCGCCTACGGCGAAGGCGGGATGGTGGTCACCGCCAACACCGACTACCTGCGCACCTTGCGCATGCTGCGCGACTGGGGCGCGGAGAAGAAGTACCAGCACGTCCTGAAGGGCTACAACTACCGTCTGGAAGGCCTGCAGGGCGCCGTGCTGCGCGTCAAGCTGCGTCACCTCGAGGCCTGGACCGAGGCACGCCGTGCCGCTGCCGCGCGCTATGCTGGGATTTTCGCGGATACCGCGGTGAAAGCGCCGGAGGCGATGCCTGACCGGCGCCATGTCTACCATGTCTACGCGATCCGCAGCCAGGCGCGCGCGGCCTGGCAGGAGGCGCTGCAGGCCCGGGGCATTCAGACCGGCATCCACTACCCGATTCCGGTCCATCTGCTGCCTGCGTACGAGGATCTTGGCTATCGCGCCGGCGATTTCCCGCACTCCGAGGCCGCGGCCGGCGAAGTGCTGTCGCTGCCCATGTTCCCGGAGCTGACAGCCGATCAGACCGCTGCGGTGGGCGCCGCCGTGGTCGCGCTGGCCCAGGCGCGCTGAGCGCGCTGGCACATCGGCTGACGGCACAGCAGGCGGACACGTCATGCAGGCACGCGAAATCCTGATATTCCCGCGCAACGGGAATGGTGTCGAGGCACTGGCTTGCCTCGGCACGGCATGGCGCATGGTCGGATTCATCCACGACGCGCCAGAGCAGCAAGGCGTCGACGCCTACGGCCATCCGGTGTTCGCGCGCAGCGCGCTGGATGGGTTCCCGGCCGCCTCGGTACTGGCGGTGCCGGGTTCCGCGACCAGCTTCCGTTCGCGGCGCCAGGTGATCGAGGGACTAGGGCTCGCAACGGCGCGATTCGCGACCGTGATCCATCCCGCCGCGCAGGTTTCACCGCTGGCCAGGCTGGGGCGCAACGTGCTGATCATGGCGGGCGCCGTCATCACCAGCAATGCCGTGATCGGCGACCATGTCTGCATCCTGCCGAACAGCGTGGTCCACCACGATGCGACCGTCGGGGACTGGTCGCTGATCGGCGCCAACGTGACCGTTGCAGGGGGCACGCGTATCGGCGAGAACTGCTATGTCGGCAGCGGCAGCAGCATCATGAACGGCCTGCACCTGGGCGACGGCTGCCTGATCGGCCTCGGCAGCTGCGTGATCCGCGACGTGGCGCCCGGCACCACCGTGGCCGGCAACCCGGCGCGGGAGCTTCGGCAACGGGCGTCCGCCCCGGACGCGCCGGCCTGATGCCGGAACCATCGAATCCATTCCACGAGAGCGAGAACACAAATTGAAGATCAATGACGCAAGCATTCTGGTCACGGGTGGATGTGGCCTTGTCGGGTCGACCACCATCGATCTGCTGCTGCGCGACCATGCGCCGGGGCGGATCGTGATATTCGACGACCTGAGCCGCGGAACGCTCGCCAATGTCGAACAGGCGCTGAAGGATCCGCGCGTCACGCTGGTGCGTGGCGACATCCGCGATGTCGAGGCCGTGCACAAGGCGAGCGTGGGCATGGATGCGGTAATCCATATGGCCACGCTGCGCATCACGGCCTGCGCGGCCGAGCCGCGCGCGGCGCTGGGCGTGATGTGCGATGGCAGCTACAACGTGCTGGAGGCAGCCCAGGCGGCCGGCATCAGGAGGGTGGTGACGGCATCGTCGGCCTCGATCTACGGACTGGCCGACAGCTTCCCGACCCGCGAGGATCATCACCCGTACAACAACCGCACCTGGTACGGCGCCAGCAAGGTCATGCTCGAAGGCCTGCTGCGCTCGTTCAACGACATGTACGGCCTGCCCTATGTGGCCCTGCGCTACTTCAACGTGTACGGACCGCGCATGGACATCCACGGCAAGTACACCGAAGTGCTGATCCGCTGGATGGAACGCATCGACGCCGGGATCCCGCCACTGATCCTGGGCGACGGCAGCGCCACCATGGATTTCGTGTATATCGAGGATGTCGCGCGTTCGAACATACTGGCACTGCAGTCGGAGCTTGGCGATGACGTCTTCAATGTCGCGTGCGGCGTCGAGACCAGTCTCAACGAGCTGGCGGCGGCGCTGCTGCGCGTGATGGAATCCAGCCTGGTGCCGGAATACGGTCCGGAGCGCAAGGTCAATCCCGTCTCGCGGCGCCTCGCCGACACCAGCAAGGCCGAGCGGCTGCTGGGCTTCAAGGCCGAGGTCGGCCTCGACGAGGGACTGCGCCGGCTGGTTGCCTGGTGGCGCGCCAACAAGGAGGCCGTGAAGGCATGATTCCGATCGCCAGGCCCGTGATGGGCGAACCCGAAGCCGAAGCGGCGCGTCGCGTGATCCTGAGCGGCTGGATCACCCAGGGCCCGGAGGTGGCCGCCTTCGAGCGCGAATTCGCGGAATACACCGGAGCAGCACACGCGTGTGCCGTGTCGAACTGCACGACCGCGCTGCATCTGGCGCTGCTGGCGGTCGGTGTGCAGTCCGGTGATGAAGTCATCACCGTGAGCCACTCCTACATTGCCACCGCCAATGCAGTGCGCTACTGCGATGCACGGCCGGTGTTCGTCGACATCGAAGCGGCCTCGTTCAACATGGACCCGCACCTGATCGAGGCCGCGATCGGCCCGCGCACGCGCGCGATCCTGTGCGTCCATCAGATCGGCATGCCGTGCGACATGGAAGGCATCCTGGCGGTGGCGCGCCGCCACGGCCTGCCGGTGATCGAGGACGCCGCCTGCGCGATCGGCAGCGAAATCCTGTGGCAGGGCAAGTGGGAGAAGATCGGCAGGCCGCACGGCGACATCGCGTGCTTCTCCTTCCATCCGCGCAAGGTGGTGAGCACGGGTGATGGCGGCATGATCACGACGTCCAACGCGGACTGGGACCGCCGCTTCCGCCTGCTGCGCCAGCACGCCATGAGCGTGCCGGACACGGTGCGCCACGGTGCCAGCAAGGTGATCTTCGAGTCCTACCCTGAAGTCGGCTTCAACTACCGCATGACCGACATCCAGGCCGCCGTGGGGCGCGAGCAGCTGCGCCGATTGCCCGACATCATCGCGCAGCGGCGTGCCCAGGCGGACCGCTACCGCGCCCTGCTGGGAGAGGTCCGTGGCCTGGCCTTGCCGCACGAGCCGGAGTGGTGCCGCTCGAACTGGCAAAGCTATTGTGTGCGCCTGCCGGACGGGCTCGACCAGCGCGCGGTGATGCAGCAGATGCTGGACGACGGCGTCAGCACGCGGCGCGGCATCATGTGCAGCCATCGCGAGCCGGCCTATGCCGATGCGCCGCTCGACCATGCGCTGCCGGAATCCGAACGCGCCCAGGACCATTGCATCATCCTGCCGCTGTTCCCGCAGATGACCGCAGCCGAACAGGATGCCGTCGCGGCATCGCTGCGCGGCGCCCTCCAGTTCGCAACGGTGGCCGCCCATGCCTAGCCAGCGGCCGCTTGCGGGCGCGGACGGCATCGCGCCGGACCACGCCGCTCCGCTGGCGACTGCCGCGGGCCAGCTCATCAATGCTTTCAGCATCGATGTCGAAGACTACTTCCAGGTGTCCGCCTTCGCGCCCTTCATCGATCGCGCCAGCTGGGACAGCCTGCCCTGCCGCGTCGAACGCAATGTCGACCGCATCCTGCAGATGCTGTCCGACGCCGACGTCAAGGCGACGTTCTTCACCTTGGGCTGGATCGCGCAGCGCTATCCGGGCGTGGTCCGCCGCATGGTCGAGAATGGCCATGAAGTCGCCAGCCACGGCTACGGCCACCTGCGCGCGACCGACCAGAGTCCGGCCGAATTCCTGGCGGACATCCGCAGTGCAAAAGGCCTGCTCGAGGACATCGCGGGACGACAGGTGAAGGGATACCGCGCCCCGAGTTTCTCGGTGGGCAAGGCCAATCCCTGGGCCTTCGAGTGCATGGCTGCGGCAGGCTATCTGTACAGTTCGAGCATCTATCCGATCCGGCATGACCACTATGGCGTGCCCGACGCGCCGCGTTTCGCGCACCGGCTGCCTGCCGGCCTGCTCGAGATCCCGATTTCCACTGTCAATGTCTGGAACGCCAACCGGCCGGCCGGAGGCGGCGGCTACTTCCGCCTGCTGCCGTATGCGCTGTCGCGCTGGTCGATCCGCCGCATCAACGCGGTCGACCGCCAGCCCGCGGTGTTCTATTTCCATCCCTGGGAAATCGACCCAGGGCAGCCGCGTCCGGCCGGCGTCTCGGCCAAGTCACGCTTCCGCCACTACGTGAACCTCGGCAGGATGGATGGCCGCCTGCGCCAGCTGCTGACGGATTTCCGCTGGGGCCGCATGGACCAGGTGTTCCAGGACGATCTCCCGTGAGGATCCCGCAGACCTCCGCGGAACGACGACGCAAGCCGATCAACACCCCTGTACTTCTTCATCGCGACGGATCATGACTGAGCTCTCAAATTCCAGACTGGCCATCATCGGCCTCGGTTACGTCGGACTGCCACTCGCCGTGGCATTCGGGCGCCACCGGCAGGTGGTCGGCTTCGACATCAAGAGTTCCCGCATCGCCGAATTGCGCGAGGGGCATGACAACACCAACGAGACCGACAGCACGGAACTCGCGGCCGCCACCGGCCTGCGGTTCACCACTGATCCCGAGGACCTGCGCCAATGCAATGTCTTCATCGTGACGGTGCCGACGCCCATCGACGAATACAAGCGCCCTGACCTGCGTCCCCTGATCGGCGCGAGCGAGACGGTCGGGCGCGTGCTCAAGCCCGGCGATCTCGTGATCTATGAATCGACGGTCTATCCCGGCTGCACCGAAGAGGACTGCGTGCCGGTGCTCGAGAAGTTCTCCGGCCTCACCTATCGCCAGGACTTCCAGGCCGGCTACAGCCCCGAGCGCGTCAACCCGGGTGATCGCGAACACACGGTTGCCACCATCCGCAAGGTGACCTCGGGTTCCTCGCCCGAAGCTGCTGCGCGCGTGGACGCCCTGTACCGCGAAATCGTCACGGTCGGCACGCATCCGGCGGAGAGCATCAGGGTCGCCGAGGCCGCCAAGGTCATCGAGAACACGCAGCGCGACCTCAACATCGCGCTGATCAACGAGCTTGCCATCATCTTCGGGCGCATGGGACTCGACACCGAAGCCGTGCTCAAGGCGGCCGGCAGCAAGTGGAACTTCCTGCCGTTCCGGCCCGGTCTGGTCGGCGGTCACTGCATCGGCGTGGATCCCTACTACCTGACCCACAAGGCGCAGGCCATCGGCTACCACCCGGAGATCATCCTCGCGGGCCGCCGTCTCAACGATCGCATGGGCACCCATGTGGCCGCCGAACTGGTGAAGGCGCTGACGCGCCGCAACCTGCCGGTCGCCGGCGCGCGCATCCTCGTGCTGGGGCTGACGTTCAAGGAGAACTGTCCCGACCTGCGCAACACCCGGGTCGTCGACGTGGTGGCCGAGTTGCGCGACTACCGCTGCAAGGTCGACGTCTGCGACCCCTGGGTGTCGGCCGACGACGCCGAACACGAATACGGCTTCCGGACCGTCAGCGACCCCGCCGCAGGCAGCTACGATGCCGTGATCCTGGCCGTTGCACACCGGCAGTTCCGCGAGATGGGCATCGCGGCCATCCGCGCACTCTGCAAGCCGGAACACGTGGTCTACGACCTCAAGTACCTGTTCCCGGCGGACGCAACGGACCTGCGGCTCTGAGCCCCGGCGCCCAGGACGATCGAATGAACCACCCTGCAACCCCTCCGGCGGCACCGAATCCATGAACCCGACACCGGCAGCAAGGGCGCCCGGCACCCTGATCGAAATACGGCCCCGCAAAGGCGTGTTCGATCTCGGCCTGGACGAGCTGTGGCGATACCGGGAACTGCTGCTGTTCCTGGTATGGCGCGAACTCAAGATCCGCTACAAGCAGGCCGCGATCGGCGTTGGCTGGGCGATCCTGCAGCCCGTCATCGCCGTGCTGATCTTCACGGCGATCTTCGGGAACTTCGCGCGCATGCCCTCTGACGGCGTGCCCTATCCGGTGTTCGCGTTCGCCGCGCTGCTGCCGTGGACCTACTTCGCGGAAGCCTTCCGGCGCGGCGGCACCGGCCTGGTCGACGACGCGGACCTGATCCGCAAGATCTATTTTCCCCGCCTGATCATTCCGGTGGCGATGGTGACCGCACCCCTGGTCGATTTCCTGCTGTCGTTCTGCGTGCTGCTGGTCATGATGGCCTGGTATGGTGTGGCGCCGACCATGAACATCGTGTTCCTGCCCCTGTTCATGCTGGTCGCGATGGCACTGGCGCTGGCGGTCGCGCTGTGGCTCGGCCCGCTCAATGTGCGCTTCCGCGACATCAAGCACACCCTGCCCTTCATCATCCAGATCTGGATGTACGCCTCGCCCGTGGTGTATCCGGTGAGCATCGTGCCTGAGCGCTGGCGCTTCCTCTACAGCCTCAACCCCATGGTCGGCGTCATCGAGGGCTTCAGGTGGGCGCTGCTGGGCCGGGCCAATCCCGATTTCGCAGTGATGGGGATCGGCGCGCTGCTCATCCTGCTGGCGCTGGCAGGCGGCGTCGTCCACTTCAAGAAGATGGAACGCTTTTTCGCGGATGTGATTTGATGAAAGACCTCGCCATTCAGGTCGAGCACCTCGGCAAGCAGTACCGCCTGGGAGCCGGCGGCCAGCAGCACAATACCCTGCGCGACGCGATCAGCGCAGGCGTCAGGTCGATGCTGCGCAGGGACTCCGGCACCGGCGGCAGGCGCAACGCCTTCTGGGCGCTCAGCGACGCCAGCTTCGAGATCGAGCGCGGCGAAAGCGTCGGCATCATCGGCCTGAACGGCGCGGGCAAAAGCACGCTGCTCAAGATCCTGTCGCGCATCGTCGAACCGACCACCGGGGTGGCGCGCATCGCCGGCCGGGTCGGCGCGATGCTGGAGGTGGGCACCGGCTTCCACTCCGAGTTGACGGGACGCGAGAACGTCTACCTGTACGGTTCGATCCTGGGCATGAGCAAGCGCGAGATGGACGCCAAGTTCGACGCCATCGTCGCCTTCTCGGGGATCACCGATCTCATCGACACGCCCGTCAAGCGCTATTCGAGCGGCATGTACGTGCGCCTGGCCTTCGCCGTCGCGGCGCACCTGCAGCCCGAGATCCTGCTGATCGACGAAGTGCTGTCGGTGGGCGACCTGCCGTTCCAGCGCAAGTGCATGGATTTCGCCAAGAGCATGCAGACCGGCAATGCGACCATCCTGTTCGTGTCGCACAACATGTTCAGCATCAAGACCATGTGCCGTCGCGTCATCTACCTGAAGCAGGGACAGGTGCAGTTCGACGGCCCGACCGACGAGGGTATCCGGCACTACGAGGACGACTGCAGCCTCAGCACGCTGCCATGGGCGGGGCGCGACCATGACGCCTGGCCCCTGATCATCAAGGACTGCGTGATCACGGATGACGACGACCGCGCCAAGAAGGTCTTCGATCATGGCGAGCGCATGAAGCTGCGTCTGCGCTTCGAGACGCGCCGCCCGGTCGGGAAGCCCAACTTCATCGTGGCCTTCGTGCGTTCCGATGGCGTGGCCTGCTGCAATTTCAGCAGCGAAGTGGACGGCGCGGTGCTGGACGGGCTCGACGGGGACGGTGTCATCGAGTTGGTGACCCCTCCGCTCAAGCTGGTTGCCGAACTCTACACGGTGCATGTGCTGGTGCGCGAACCGGGCTTCCAGAAAGTGCTGTGCGCGCAGATCGGCGGGACCTTCCACGTGCGCCACGACACGTTCGACACCCATTTCGGCGTGTTCCACGAATCGGCGCGCTGGTCCTGGGACGGTGCCGGCACCACGCCAGGACGCTCCCCGGACGCTGGCGAGCCGCTGCTGCCGCTCGCCGACGCCCTGCAACTGGCACCGAGCGGAGGCCTGGAATGAAACCGAAAGTGAGCTTCGTGGTCCCCTGCTACAAGCTTGCGCACCTGCTGCCGGAGTGCATCCACTCGATCCTCGCGCAAAGCTTCGCGGACTTCGAGATCCTGATCATGGACGACTGCTCGCCCGACAACACGCCGGAGGTCGCTGCCTCGTTCAAGGATCCGCGCGTCAGGCACATCCGCCATGCGGAGAACCTCCGCCACCTGCGCAACTACAACGAAGGCATCCGCATGGCGCAGGGCAGCTACGTCTGGCTGATCTCCGCTGACGACTGCCTGCGCGATCCGCGCGTCCTCGAGCGCTACGTGGCCGCGATGGATGCTGATCCGCGCATCGGCTACTGCTTCTGCCCCGCCTTCCGTCTTGAGGATGGCGAGGTCAGGGAGCTGCTCGACTATTCGGTGCACGGGCCGCGCGACGCCGTGTGGGACGGTCGCGAGTTCCTGTGCCGCCTGATCATGGGCAACACCATCGTGGCGCCGTCCGCGATGGCGCGCAAGGAATGCTACGAGAAGGTCAGCTACTTCCCGCTCAACATGCCCTGGGGCGGCGACTGGTACCTGTGGTGCGCGTTCGCGCTGCACTACAACGTGGCCTACTTCGCCGAGCCGATGGTGTGCTACCGGCGCCACGCGCTCAGCATGACCAATACCCTCATGTTCGGCGGCCAGATCGATGCGTGCTCGGAGGAGGACTTCGAGCTGCCCTGGAACATCAAGCAGCAGGCTGCGGCGCTCGGCCATCACCGGGTCGAAGAGGCGTGCAGGCTCGCGATCGCCAAGGAGTACGCGCGCAGCCTCGCGACCCGGCGCTACCTGCAGGGCAAGCCGGCGATCACCCTCGAGACGGTGGACGCGTCCCTGGCCAGCCATGCCAGCGGCGCGGCCGAGCAACGCTGGATCCGCGCGCGCATGTACGCGACCATGGGCACCTATTTCTACTGGCAAAAGGACTACGCAGCGGCGCACCGCAACTACGGGCTGGCCCTGCGCGAGAATCCGATGGCGCCCAAGGTACTGCTGCAGTACCTGCTGCTCTCCACCGGCGGCTTCGGCCGCGCCCTGCGTGATGGCGTCGGCGCCATGCGCCGCGGCCTGCGGCGACGCTCCCAGCCTTGACCGGACCAGCCGCCATGCCCCGGGTCACGGTCGTCATTCCCTCGTACAACTGCGCGCCCTATGTGGAAGCGGCAGTGGCTTCGGTCTTGGACCAGAGCTTTCCGGATTTCGAATTGATCGTGGTGGATGACGGCTCCGGCGACAACACCGCGCAGGTGCTCGAGCGCTTCCGCTCCCACCCGCAGTTCCGCTATCACCGCCAGGAGAACCGGGGCCTGCCCGGCGCCCGCAACGCCGGCGTCAGGATCTCGCACTCGGAGTACCTGGCCTTTCTCGACGCGGACGATCTGCTCGATCCCGATGCGCTGCGCCGCATGGTCGATGCACTCGACCGCAGCGGCGCGAGCTGGTGCCTGATCGACATCCTCAAGGCCAGACCCGAGGGACGCGAGGTCCAGCGTTCCGACATTCCCGCGGATGACCCCTTCCACGCCATCCTGCGCGAGGACTTCATCCGCCGCGGCATGTTCTTCCGGCGCGATGCCTTTGTCGAAGTCGGGATGTACGACGAGGAAATGAAGTACCGCGAGGACTGGGACCTCAACATCCGCATGTTCGCAGCGCGCAAGGACTTCACCTACCTGGCGCAGCCGCTGTACGTCTACACCTGGCGCGAAGGCAGCATCACCACCGGCAAGCGCGCGCGCGTGCTGGATTTCACGGCACGCCTGCTGCGCAAGAACCACCGGACGTTCGCCGATGCGGGCGACCGCGCGGCAGCCGCGATCTATGCCGGCAACATGTGGACACTGGGACGCTGGTATTTCTATGACGTCGGCATGTATCGCAAGGCGGCCGCGTGCATGCTCGAGAGCCTGCGCTACGACCCCAGGCCGGGTCGTCTGCTGCACCCGCTGCTGCACCACGCCAGACGCCTGACGGGGCAGCTGGCGCGCAGCGACGCCGACACGCAGCGCGGGGATCGCAGGTGAAGGTCCTGCTCAACACGGACGCCTTCCTGCCGCACGCCGGCGGATCGCGCGTCTACTACTACACGCTCTACAGCGAGCTGGTCCGCCAGTATCCCGACCAGGTCACCGTGCTGACCAAGAAGGTGCCCGGCTGGGAGGACTTCGACCGCGACCACGCCACGCCGGCGCTGCGCATCTTCAGGCGCTTCCGCCCCCTGCCCGACTGGCGCTACACGCAGCTGCCGAAGTTCCTGCCGGACCTCGTCCGGACCGCCTGGTCGGCCGGCGGCGGACGCACCGACATCATGCATTGCGGCGACCTGTTCCCGCAGGGGCTGGTCGCGGTCGTGCTCCAGCGGCTGCTGGGCATCCCGTTCGTCGCCTACTGCCACGGCGAGGAAGTCACGCAGATCGATCACCGCCGCTTTCAGCCGCGCATGCGTGACCTCATCTACCGCTCGGCAGACGCCGTCATCGCCGCCAACGACTTCGCGCGCTCCATGCTGCTCAGGATCGGCGTGCCGGCAGAGCGCATTTTCAAGATCCTGCCTGGCGTCGACCTGGCGACCTTCAGCCCGCGTCCGCCCGACGCGAAGCTGCAGGACAGCCTGGGCCTGCGCGGCAAGGTGGTGCTGCTGAGCGTGGGACGGCTGGTCGAACGCAAGGGACACTCCCAGATCCTGCGCGCGCTCGCTGCGCTGCCCGACGCGCTGCCCGCGTGGCACTATCTGATCGTCGGCGAAGGCCCGGAGCGGCAGCGCATCGAGGCGCTCGCCGGCGAGCTGGGACTGTCGGACCGCGTGACCCTCACCGGCAAGGTACCGGCGTCCAGGCTGGCTGCCTGCTTCAACCTGGGGGACCTGTTCGTGCTGGCGAACCGCGACATCGCGGGCGACCTGGAAGGCTTCGGCATGGTCTTCCTGGAGGCGAACGCCTGCGGCAAGGCGGTGCTGGGAGGACGCACCGGCGGAACGAGCGAAGCGGTGATCGACCATGTCACCGGCCGCCTGGTTGATCCCGAGAGCATTCCCGAGATCAGCGCTGCGCTGTCGGAACTGATCGCCAAGCCGGAGCTGCGGCACGCGCTCGGCGAACGCGGCCTGCAGCGGGCACGCGCGGAGTTCGCGTGGTCGACGCGCGCGCCGCAGCTGCGCGCGGTCAGCGACCATGTGCTGCAGGCGCGGCGCGGCTAGGCCGCACGGGAGAGTCTGCCAGCATGCCCAACCTGCACTTCGGCCTTGAAGGCTTCGCCCCGCTGCTACTGTACCTGGCCATGTGGACCGCGTTTGCCGCGTCTATCTTCTGGCGCCCGGCGGTCGGCGTCTATCTGCTGGCGCTGACCCTGCCTTTGCAGACCGGGCGCTACCGCCTGTTCGACCTGCCGCTTGGATCACACTTCCTCGATATCCTGCTGCTCGGCACCATCATCGGGCTGAAGCTGAAGAACGAGGACGTCATTCCCAGGTCACCCGTGAACGGATTGCTGCTGCTGTTCGCGATCTACTGCTACCTCTCGCTCTGGCAGGGCTCGCTGTTCATGTCGGCGCCGCTGCCCATCGATCTGGCCGATCCGCGCCTGTCCGACTGGAAGAACTACGTCGAGATGTTCCTGTTCGCACCGGTGGTGGCCGCCGCGCTGAAGGACCGCCGTCAGGTGACCTGGCTGCTGGTGACGATCTGCCTGTCGATGCTGGTGGTCAATCGCAGCTACTACAGCCTGATGAGCGAGCGGAACCTGGCCCACTTCAACTATGACGTGCGCGACGACGGTCTGGTCGGCTATGCCGGGGTCAACGGACTGGCCGCGCTCGAAGTCATGTTCTCGGCGTTCATGCTGGGCATGTACTGCCATGTGACGTCCCTGCGTGCGCGGCTGGCGATCCTGGTGCTGCTGGCCACCTCGGCCTACTGTCTGCTGTTCTCGTTCTCGCGCGGCGGCTATGTCGCCATGCTGGCAGTGCTGCTGGTGATCGGCATCCTGCGCAAGCGCTCGCTGCTGGTGCTGCTGCTGGCCCTGCTGGTGTCCTGGCAGACCGTGCTTCCGACCGCGGTGCAGGAACGCATCCTGATGACCACGGGTGATGCCCAGGAGGGCGCGATGCTCGATTCGTCGGCGCAGGAGCGACTCAGCCTGTGGCAGGACGCCTTCGATCTGCTCAAGCAGAATCCTGTCACGGGAACCGGCTTTCATACCTACGAGTACCTCGGGCGCGTGGGTCCGTATCGCGACACCCACAACTACTACGTCAAGGTCCTGGTCGAGACCGGCTTCGTCGGCTTGCTGATGTTCCTGTGGCTGCTGCTGCGGCTGGCACGCATGGGCCTGCGGCTGTTCCGGACCGCGCAGGACGGGTTCTGGTCCGGTGTAGGCCTGGGCTTCTTCGCCCTGGTATGCGGCGCGGTGGTCGTCAACTTCTTCGGCGACCGTTGGACCTACCAGCAGATCGACGGCGTGATCTGGGTGCTGCTGGGCTGTGTCATCCGCGGCCAGATGCTGGTCGACGCGGCTCCCGGATCCGCGCCACTTTCGTAGGAGGACGGCGGCATGCGCAGCAGGATACTGGGCTACCACGAGATCGTCGAAGGACCTTCGGATTCCTTCTATTCGCTGTCGGCGGAGCAGTTCTCGCATCAGCTTGCCGTGTTCAACGCGCTCGCGACAGCCGGCGGCCCGGCGGTCGATATCACCTTCGACGACGGCCACGCCAGCAACGCCAGGGTGGCCGCACCGCTGCTGCACGCGCATGCGCGCACCGCCAGGTTCTTCGTGACCGCGGGCTGGATCGGTCAGCGCGAAGGCTTCATGAGCTGGGCCGAGCTGGGCGAGCTTGCGCGTCAGGGCCATCAGGTCGGGTGCCACGGATTGACGCACCGCTTCCTGACCCAGCTCGACACCGCCGACCTGCGCGCCGAGCTGCGCGATGCCAGGCGGCTGCTGGAGGATCGGCTCGGCCAGGCAGTCACCGGGATTTCGCTCCCCGGAGGGCGCTGCAACCGGCGCGTCCTCGACATGTGTGCCGAGACCGGATACCAGCGCGTTTATGGTTCGGTGCCATGGAAGGAAGGCGGTGACCGCGCCGGCATCGCATTCGAGGGCCGCCTGGTGATGAACCGCAAGATGTCGCAGGCATGGCTGCAGCGCTACGTGCGCGGCGACCTCGCGCCCTACCTCGCCATCCGGACCCTCCACACGACGCGCGAGACCCTCAAGTCGCTGCTTGGCGACCGCCTCTATCACCGTGCGTGGTCGCTGCTCACCGGCCGCAGCGGCATGCAGGCCAATGCCCGATGAGCACGCCGCCGTCCCCCATGCGCATCCTCCAGGTGATCAGCAGCTCCGGATACTTCGGCGCCGAGAACATGATCCTCGCACTGATGAAGGGCCTGGCGGCGCACGACTGTGAGGTGGCGCTGGCATCGCTGCTGACACCGGCAGGCGGCAGCGCTGACCTCGCACGTCAGGCGCGGGGGCTGGGATTCGAATCGCACGAGATAGACTGCGGCGGCAGGCTTGACCGTGCTTCGGTGGCGGCCTTGCGCCACGTCGCCAGCAGCGGCAGCTTCGACGTCGTGCACAGCCACGGCTACAAGGCGGATCTCTACGTGCGCCTGGCCATCGATGGCAGGCGGCATGCGCGCGTCGCCACGGTGCACAACTGGCCCGTCAAGACGCTCAAGATGAGAGCCTATGCGGCACTCGACAAGTTTGCGCTGCGCGGTTTCGACCGCGTGGCAGCCGTCTCGGATGCGGTGCTGCGCGAACTTGGCCGCCATGGGGTGGCGACCGACAGGCTGGCCTTGATCGGGAACGGTATCGATCCTGCGGCATTCGCGGCCGGCAATGGGCAGTTGCGCCGCGAACTCGGGCTGCAGGACAGACCGGTGCTGGGCTACGTCGGACGCCTGGCCGCCGAGAAGGGGCTGGAGGACTTGTTGGCGGCTCTTCCTGGCATCCATGCGCGCGTGCCGGGGATGCAACTGCTGCTGATCGGCGACGGACCGCACCGGTCCACGCTCGAAGCACTTGCCGCGACGCTCGGCCTGACGCAAAAAGTGAGGTTTCTCGGCGTTCGTCGGGACATGGCCGACCTCTATGCGGCCATCGATGTGCTGGTGCTGCCCTCGCATGACGAAGGATTTCCCATGACCATCCTCGAAGCCATGGCGGCCGGCAAGCCGGTGATCGCGACGGCGGTGGGCCAGATTCCACGCATGGTGATCGACCACGGCACCGGGCGTCTGGTGCCGCCGCGTGCACCCGAAGCACTGACCGAGGCACTGGCACCGCTGCTCGAAGACCCGGCCCTGGCGGCCCGTCTCGGCCTGCAGGGCCAGGCACGCGTGAGGCAGGAATTCACGGCGAGCATCATGGCCGGCAAGTATCTGGAGCTTTACCGGCAGGCCCGCTCCCGGGTCGCGCCAGCACGCAGCGTGCCGGTGCTGTTCATCGTCGACGAACTGATCGAGATGGGCGGCGCCGAACGCGCCTTGATGCGCATGATCCAGCACCTCCCGCGCGAACGCTTCACCCCGACCGCCATCACCTTCCGTGCCGACCTGGAACAGCCGCTGGTGCGCGCGTTCCCTTGTCCCCTGACGGTCATGCCGCTCGGCCGCACCTACAACTGGAATGCGCTGCAGGTCGCGCGCAGGATCCGCGCGCACATCCGGCGGCACGGGATCCAGCTGGTCCACACCTTCTTCGAAACCTCCGATCTCTGGGGCGGGCTGGTCGCCAAGTCGACCGGGCAGGTCGCACTGATTTCCAGCCGGCGCGACATGGGCATCCTGCGCAGCCGCAAGCACGCAATCGCGTACCGCCTGCTGACTCCGCTGTTCGATCGGGTGGTGGCGGTATCGGACCGCGTGCGCGACAACTGTCGCGCGGTCGACGGTCTGCCCGCCGAGCGGGTCGTCACGGTCTACAACGGCATCGAGGATCGCACTTCCGCGACCGTCGCGCGCGACGAGATGCGCGCAGGCATGGGGCTGGGCGCCGACGACCTCGTGATCACGACGGTCGGCCATATCCGCCACGTCAAGGGCGTCGATGTGCTGGCCGAAGCGGCGGCCCGGCTCCGCGAACGCTTCCCGACCGCGCGATTCGTCGTGGTCGGTGACGCGCACGAACCGGATCACATGACGGCGCTGCAGACCTACGTCGCCGCCCATGGCCTGGAGCGCACGCTGCTGTTCGTCGGCGCGCGCGAGGACATTCCAGCGGTCCTCGCGGCGAGCGACATATTCGTGCTGCCCTCGCGCAGCGAAGGGTTCTCGAACGCGCTGGTCGAGGCCATGCTGTGCAGCCTGCCCTGCGTTGCGACCGATGTGGGCGGCAACGGCGAGGCGGTGCGCGAGGGCGTGAACGGTTTCCTGGTTGCCAGCGAGGCCGCCGGGCCGCTGTCGGAGCGGCTGGCCGCACTGCTGGAAGACCCGGCACTGCGCGCACGCATGGGTCGCGAGGGCCGCCGCATCGCGCTCGCGACCTTCACGGTCCAGGGCATGATGGAGGGATTGATGGATGTCTACGACGCCGCCCTCAGGGCGCGAAGGAAAGCCCGATGATCGATGATGTCGCCGCCACCCTGTTCTGGTTATTTGCCGGCCTGCTCTGCTACACCTATGCCGGCTATCCCCTGCTGCTGGCGTTCCTGAGCCGCTGGGTGCGTCGCCCCGCTCCCGCGCCGGATCACTTTCCGCGCATCACGATCCTGATCGCCGCCTACAACGAGGCGGCCAACATCGGACGCAAGCTCGAACAGACCCTGCGCCTGGACTACCCGGCGGACCGCATGGAAATCCTGGTGCTGTCCGATTGCTCCAGCGATGGTACCGACGGGATCGTCAAGGCTGTCAGCGATCCGCGTGTGCGCCTTCTGCGCATGGCAAAGCGCGCCGGCAAGACCAGCGCCCAGAACAACGGCGTGCTCGAGGCACGCGGCGAAGTGCTGATCTTTTCGGATGCCACCACCGTCTACCATCCGATGGCCCTGCGCTACCTCGCGTCGCAGTTCCGTGACCCGGCTGTCGGCGCGGCCAGCGGCCGCTACCAGTACTTCGACGAGACGGGCGCTTCGCCGACCGGCCTCGGCACCATCGCGTTCTGGAACTACGAGAACCTGATCAAGAAGTTCCAGTCGCGGATCCGCACCATCAGCGGCTGCTGCGGCTGCATCTACGCGGTGCGCGCCAGCGCCTACACCGCGCTCGATCCGGACATCATCAGCGACCTCGTCCAGCCGCTGCAGGTGATCAAGAAGGGCTTCCGCGTCGCCTTCGAGGACCGCGCTCTCGCCTACGAGGAGACCACCCAGACCAGCGGCGAGGAATTCTCGATGCGCGTGCGGGTCGTCACGCGCGGAATCCGCGGCATGCTGTCGGTGGCCGAGCTCCTGAATCCGCTGCGGCATGGCTGGATCGCGTTCCAGCTGCTGTCGCACAAGGTTCTGCGCTGGCTGGTGCCGTTCTTCCTGATCGGCCTGTTGCTGGCCAACCTCCCCCTGCTGGGGCGACCGTTCTATCTTTGCGCCTTCCTGGCGCAGGCCCTGGTCTACGGCTGCGCGCTCGCCAGCCTGGCGTTGCCGCTGCAGCGCATTTCCAGGGTCCTCACCGTCCCCCTCTACTTCTGCATCGTCAATCTCGCGGCGCTGGTCAGCGTGGTCGAGGTGTTGCGCGGACGGAAGTACGTGGTGTGGGAAACCGTACGGAAATAGGCCGCCATGAAGATACTGTTCCTGACGCAGGACGACCCGCTGTACATCCTGCCGTTTTTCGAGGAGTTCCTCGTCCACTACGCCGACCGCTTCGAGATCCGCGGCGTGTTCTGCAGCCGCGCCATGGGCAAGCGGGGCCGCCTGCAGATGGCGCGCGAGCTTGCGTCGCTCTACGGCACGCTGGGTTTCGCGCGTCTCGCGACGCGCGTGCTGGTCGCGAAGCTGCGCGGCAGGCTCCCGGCGGACCGCAACACGCGCCGCTTCCATTCGCTCGCGCAGCTGTGCACGGCATTCGACATTCCCTGCGTGCCCATGGGCAATCCCAACTCGCCCGAGTGCGTGGAGGCGGCGCGGCGCGCCGGCGCCGATCTCATCGTGTCGGTGGCCTGCCCGTATCTGCTCAAGGAGCCCATGCTGAACCTGGCGCCGCAGGGCTGCGTGAACATCCATCATGCCCCGCTGCCGCGCTTCAAGGGCATGATGCCGACCTTCTGGCAGATGTTCCACGGCGAGACCAAGGTCGGTGTCACCGTTCATCAGGTCGTGGCCGAGCTCGACGAAGGACCTGCCCTGTTGCAGGAGTCGCTGGCGATCGATCCGGGCGAGACGCTCGATCACCTGATCCGGCGGTCCAAGCGCCACGGCGCGCATTGCGTGGCGCGCGCGCTCGGCGAGATCGAAGCCGGTACCGCGCGCGCGGTACCCCTCGACCACAGCCAGGGCAGCTACTTCACGTTTCCCACCATCGCCGAAATCGCGGCCTGGCGGCGCAAGGGCTTCCGGGCAATCTGATGGGGGCGACCCTGCGGGCGCACGCGCGGCGCTGGCTCAAGGCATGCTGGTTCGAGCTGCTGCTGCGCTCGGGACTCATCGGCTGGGCGCGCTGGAGGCTGCGCCGGACGGGTTGCGCGCTGGTGGTCAACCTGCACCGCATCCTGGACGACGCCGAGTTCGATGCGACCCATTCGCCGGCCGGAATGGTGATGCGCACACGCACATTCGCCGCGTTGGTCGCCTACGTCGCGCGACGCCACCCGCTGATCGACCTGCGCCGCTGCGCGTCGCCGCCCGCCACCGGCCTGGCGCTGGCGCTCACCTTCGACGACGGCTGGGAGGACAATGTGCGCAACGCTGCGCCGCTGCTGCGCCAGGCAGGTGCGCCGGCGTGCATCTTCCTGTGCCCAGGCCGGATGGACAGCGCCTCGCCCTACTGGCCGGAAACTGCGGTCGGCGTCTGGCGTTCCGCGGTCGCCACCAACGGTGCCGGCCTGACGGCGCTGCAGGCACTGCTGCAGACCGCTCTGGGCGCGGCGGCCTGCCAGTCGCCCGAGGACCTGCTGGCCCTGCTCAAGCGGCTGGCGCCGGCAGCGCGCGGGCAGGTGCTGGCAGCCTGTGTTGCGCGCTTCCCTGCCGCTGCTGCCCCGTGCGACCGGACGATGCGCTGGGACGAGGCGCGTTCCCTGCGCGAGGGCGACATCTGCTTCGGATCGCACACCATGCACCACGAGATCCTGAGCAATCTCGATGCCCCCGCGATGGACCGCGAGCTTGCCGAGTCGCGTCGCCTGATCGCCGTCGAGAGTGGCGAGGATCTCGCCCTGTTCAGCTACCCGAACGGGGACTGGAATGCCGCAGCGCGCGCACGCGTGGAAGCGGCGGGCTACCGCCTGGCATTCGCCAATGATCCGGGCGTCTGGTGTGCGGACACCGACCCGCTGGCGATTCCGCGTATCAATCTGAGCGAGGGCAAGGTCACCGGCCCCGACGGCCGATTCTCCGTCGCGGCACTGAGCTATTACCTGATCTGGCAGCCCTGGCGCGTGCACTGCGCCGACCGGCACTGAGCAGGGCAGCCAGCCGCCGCTATCCCCGGCTGGAGCGCCCCGACTGCAGGATCGAAGCCGCGCGCGCCACCCCGTAAAGCAGCACTGCGGCTGCAATAGGCAGGAAATAGCGTACCCGCCCATGGCGCAGGATCGACCGGGAGGCCAGGGTCAGCGGCGGCCCGAGCAGCAGCGCCGCGGCGATCGAAGCCGGTTCGAGGCGTCCGCCTGAGGCTGCGTAAGCCAGAGTGACGGGCAGCGCGCCGCCCGCAATGATGGTCGTGAAGGCCAGCGCGACCGGCTTCAGGTTCTGCCGTCCCCGGCTGCGCAGGAACACGCGGAAGACGTGGCTGCCATGCCAGCGCTGTTTGCGGAAGAACTGCGCGATGGTCTGCGGAGTCCCCAGGTGGACGACAGCGAGTTGCGGGTCGGCATGGACGCTGAAGCCGGTACCCCGCGCGCGCGCGCACAGTTCGGCATCCTCGTTGGTCTGCAGCGATTCGTCGAATCCGCCGAGGGCCAGGAATTCCGCGCGTCGCATCAGCAGGTTTCCCGAAGGCAGGTAGCCCACCGAGCCGGACTTGGGTGCGCTGCGCTGTTCGAACCAGGCGCGCGCCAGCCAGCTCGATGCTGGAGGAATGCGGTAGTCGCCGCCCAGGATGATCCGCGGTCCCAGCGTGTCGAGCGCGACCAGGGCGCGCGCCGCCCAGTCCGGCTCAGGCAGGCAATCGGCATCGAGAAAGGCGATCACCGGGGTGTCGACCTGCGCGACGCCGAAGTTCCTCAGGCCCGAAATGCGCAGGCCCGGGCGCTGGAATACGCGCACGGCAAGCTGTTCACGGAAGGTGTCGATGACGCCCAGGGTGCCATCGGTGGAACCGTTGTCGACCACCACCACCGAGATCCGCTCGCGCGCCAGGTCCTGCGCGACCAGCGCCTGCAGGCAGGCGCCGATCATGCGCTCCTCGTTCAGCGTCGGAATGATCACTGCAAGGCGGCCGGACCGCTCCAGGGGGGGCAGACATTCTGCTGATGCGATTGGAGCAGGTCGGGAAGACACGGGGGCTACTCGTTCCACTTGGGATGTTCACACCGGACGGCGCGGACGTCGGCCGCCACGGCATGCGCCCCCTCGCAGTCTAAGACGTCAGGGAACGACGCGCACGTTGGTGGGAGGCTGCAGGGCGGCGGGCTGGGGAATCGTGGCTGTGCCGTATTCGTAGGCGCCGATATCGTAGGCAGGCCCCTGCGGGCGTCCATTGCCGTCGAGATCCGTGGTCAGGGCGCTGATCGTCGTGCCCTTGTCGATCGCCGGGCTCACCGACTGCAGGTGGAAGTTGGCCGAGCCGGCGGCCACGAACAGGGGATCCGACCCTACATTGCCGGAAAGCTGGCTGCTGCATGCGGTGCCGCTGCCGCCAAACCAGAGGTTGCTGCTGCCGGTAAGCGACGAGCAATAGCCACTGGTCGAGTTGGTCAGGTAGGCCTCGTTGCTGAGGATCTGGATGGCGTTGTTGCGCAGACGCACCGGCACGCCGAAGACCGCCAGGGCGCCCGCATCGCCTTCCGAGACGCCGCGGCTGCCGCAGTCGTAGAGGGTGTTGTTGTACAGGTCGGCTGCCACGGTCGGTGTGCCGCCGGAGCCGACCAGGATGCAGGCATAGTTCGAGCTGCCGTTGCCGGGATCCGGGCCGGTGCCGACGTGGTAGATGACGTTGTTGTAAGCCTCGACCGTGCCGCCGCCCGGGTTGACGGTGGCGAAATTCAGACCATCGCAGATCGCGTCATGGATGCGGTTGTCGTGCACGTGAAGATCGAACTGGTCGGCGCCGCCGGTCGAATAGAACTGGACCGCACGGCAACCGCCGCTGGTGGTCGACCTGGTGTTATTCGGCGCCACCTCGTTCCAGCCCATGAAGATGTGGTTGGAGTTGGTCGTGTAGTAGACGCCATGATAGTACTTGTCGATCGAGCCGGCAGCCGTGCCCACGTCGTGGACGTAGTTGCCGTTGACAGTCAGCTGCGTGACGGTTTCCGCGTGCAGGGTGGCGGATTGGCCCGAACCGCGCGTATTGCTGAGGTCGTTGCCGACGACGCGCCAGCCGCTCACCGAGACCAGATCGAAGTCGCCGCTGACGAACTTCAGGTTGGCGACGACCCAGTAGTCCATCGATCCCGAGACTTGCGGGGTGCGCAGGGAATAGCTGCAGTTGCTGGCGCTGCCGATGGTGGCAATCGCGCCCGGATAGCCGACGAGTGCCACGGGCAGTGCAGCCGTGCCGCTGCCGCCGGTGACCGCGACGCAGCCGTTGTAGTTGTCCATGGCGGTCTGGCTCACACCATTGCCGACATAGGTGATGTCACCCGCGGACATGGTATGGACCGCATTCGCGACCGATTTCCACGGCGCCGTGAAACTGCCCGCTGCGCTGTCGCTGCCGCTGGTCGCAACGTAGTAGATATGGCCGCCGCGAACCGTGAAGGGAAGCGAGTTGGATCCCGTGCCGGCGACATTGACGCTGAGGTTGCCGGTGGTCGCGCTGGGCAGCAACTGCACCACGATCTTCTGGTACCAGAGCCAGCCGGTTCCCCAGGACACCACGCGCACACTGCTCGTGGAGCCGTTGAGACTGACGGTCGAGGTTCCCTGGCTGGCGCCGAAGCCATTGCCGTAGAGGGTGACGTAGGCGCCATTGCCGTTCTCGCCGCCCGTCGCCGGCGCACTCAGCAGATCGGTGAAGAACAGCTGCGGGGCAGCGGCCTGAGCCGCGCTTGCGAAGGCGAATCCGACCAGCGCGATCAGGAATGCGATCCAGCGTAAATTTTTACCAAACATTGAGAGACTCCAGATTTCAAAGATGTTTGACGCCAGTTGCGGGCGCTTCAGCCTGCCCAGGGACTTCAGACTGCGCGCAAGTCCGCACACAGCGTTGCAAGCAAGCCACGTACCATCATCAAAAAGCCATTAAAACATTAGGATACGACGACAAAGTCCATGAAATGGCGTCGGCATCTGTCGTCAATCACCAACACCTCACCTCGCCTCGCGCGACTCCGTCATTGATTACAAAGGACTCTTGCCGTCTCCGTTTGGAGACAGGCGCCCACCGCGGTCCGCAACCGGCCAAGGGATTGATGCAAACAGCGCCGCCAGACGCACGCGAAACCGCGACATCAGGAACTGGATGGCGGATTCGAACGGCAAGGGAGCGGCGCGTCCGCCATCGCAACCGCGACGATCGCCGGCACCGCGCAGCGCCAAAGCGGGCCATTCCGATCTGGCCATCCCGGCAACCTCGCGCGACAGGGTGCTCTCGGTTCCGGTGAGATCGTAGCTCGCAACGGCGACATAGTAGGTCGTGCGATCGGCCAGCGCGCCGATCCGGCAGTTGTGAGCCTTCCCCGCATCCTGAAAATCGTCGTAAACATGGCTTCGCGTGCCGTAGTAGACCTTGTAGCCCGCCACCTGCGGCTGCCGCTGGTCGGCGTCCCAGGCGATCGTGAGCGTGGCGCCGCGCCGCGGCGCCACGCTCAGCAGCAGCATGCACCCGGCCACCAGTCCGAAGGCCAGCAGCATGTTCCGCCCGTTGCGGCGGCGCGACCCTCGATGTCGCCTAGGCAGAGGCAATCGACAAGCCCTCGCGGACGGCTGCCAAGGTCGCCATCAGATGGGGCCGGCTAGCAGACCGTGGCCATTCCCGCCGCCCCTGCATCGGCAGCGGGCAAACCGGAACCTTCGAACCGGCGCTTGCGGCGTGCGCCACTGCTGCGCCGGAAGATCGCCGCGAGGGCCACGGCCAGATAGG
>JAGWIJ010000062.1 GCA_028873535.1 Pseudomonadota bacterium | reverse complement strand
GCCGGGGCGATATTGGCAGCCGCCACAGCGGCCACGCCGGCACCCTGCGCGACCTTGCCGATCGCCAGGGAGCCGGCCGGGCGGGTGCGCAGATTGTTTTCGGTCCCGGTCCAGAACTCCATGTCGCTGGCATTCGGCCGCTGGACGCCGCGGATCAGGTGCGGCGTGATGGTGAGCACGATCTCGCTCTTGTTCTTGGTGTTGTTCTGGCTGCCGAACAGGCGTCCCAGGATGGGCAGCTGCGAAAGCCCGTCGATGCCGTTGAGCGACTGGCGGTCGTCGTCGCTGATCAGGCCGGCCAGGATCTGGGTCTCGCCGTCCTTCAGGCGCAGCACCGTGCTGGCCGTGCGCGTGCCGATCTGGTAGGCGATGGTGCCGCCCTGACCGGTGATCTGCTTGGCGATGTTCGAGACCTCCAGGCCGAGCTTGATGGCGACGTCGTCGTCCATGTGGATTTCGGGTTCGACATCGAGCTTGAGGCCGACGTCGAGGTAGGTGACCGAACCCGTCACCACCGAAGTGCCGCCATTGGTGGGGGTCACCGAATTGGTGATCACCGGAACACGGTCGCCGATCAGGATCTTGGCCTTCTCCTTGTTGCGCACGCGGATGCGCGGGCTGGACAGGGTGTTGGCATCGCCAATCGAGCGCTGGAAGTCGATGCTGCCGGACAGGTTGCCGACCGAGATCTGGCCGGGCGTGATGTTCTGCAGGCTGCGCAGCGTGAACGGCTGGGCGGGAACGGTCTGCGAGGGACTGATCACGACGCCGTTCTGCACCACCGGGGCCTGGGTGGTGGGTTGCGGCGCATACGACAGGGCCAGCGAGGTCGGCCAGTTGATGCCGAGCTGTTCCAGGTTGCTGCGGTTGACTTCCAGCACTTCGACCTCGAGCAGGACTTCCGGCTCGGCGAGATCCTGGGTTGCGATCAGTTTCTCAGCAAGACGGATGGCATCGGGCGTGTCGCGCATCACCACCGAGTTGGTCTTTTCGTCGACGTACAGGTCGCGGGTCTTGAGCAGGGTCTTCAGCATGGTCTGGACCTGCTTGGCGTCCGCATTGGTGAGCTGGAAATTGCGGATCTTGAGGTCCTGGTAGTCCTTCACCTTGGTCGGAAGATTGGGGTAGATGAAGATGGTGTTGTCGCTGACCACCTTCTTGTCGAGCTGGTTCTGCATCAGCAGCAGGTCGATGGCGTCCTCGACGCTGGCATCCTTGACGAAAATCGTGGTCTTGATGTCCGACTTGACGTCGCGATCGAGCAGGATGTTGACGCCGGCTGCCTTGGAGATGGCCTCGAAGACCAGCTTCAGGTTGGCATCGCGGAATTCGAGCGTGACCGGCTTGCGGGCGGTGTTGCGGAAGGCCGGAGCGGCGCTCGCATCGCGTGCCTGGTCCTCTTCGAGCTTGCGCTGCAGCTGGCGCGCCTCGAGCTGGTTGGGATTCTCCTGCAGGATGGTGCGCAGCACCGCCAGGGCGCCATCGCGGTCGTTCTTGGCCAGCAGCTCCTGGGTCTGCGCGAGGCGTGCGGCATGGCGCTCGGCCAGATCGAGCTGCGACAGGCCGTGGAGTGCACGCGAGTTGACCGGATCGACTTCGAGCACCTGCTGATAGAGCTTGCGTGAATCCGGATAGTGGCCGTTGATGCGCTCGTTGTCGGCCGAACTGATCAGCCGCCGCGTGATCGACTCCTCGCGCAGGCGCAATTCCTGGCGCAGCAGGGTGTCGCGCGGCTTTTCCGCCGCCGCCGCCCGCAGCTTGGCGAATCCCTCGCCATAGTTGCCGCTGTCGATCAGCGATTCGCCGTCCTCGCGCAGGTGGTTGTTGGCGCAGGCCGACAGCAGCAGGACGGCGGCGCTGAGCAGCCACAGGGTGCGTCGGGCACCCGGGACGCGCGGAATCATGGTTCTCTCCCGAAAAATAGGGTCAGGCGAAGCTTGGCATCGAGCTGCGGGTCGCCGATCTGCTGGCGCTCGAAACTCAGGGATTCGACGGCGGCAATGGGCACGTCCTTGAGGACGCGCTGGACGAAATTCACCACCTGCGGATAGCTGCCGCGCAGCGGCAGCGCGATCTGGTAGCGCGTGATCAGGCCGAGCCGGTCGCGCACCACGCGGTAGTCGCCCTGCGCCAGCACCAGATGTTCGCGCGCGGCATCCTGGTCGATGCGCGCCAGCCAGTCGGGCACGGTCGCCGTGCCGGGGAAGAAACCGTAGAAGCGCGCCAGCTGTTCCTCGGGCGTGTCGCCCAGGTCCTGCACCTGGCGGGCGCTGTCGCGGATCCGTGTCTGCAGTTGCATGCCGTGCTCGAGCGTGGCGTCGAGCCGCTGCATCTCGGGCTCGACCAGTGCCAGCCAGACGGCCAGCGCGGCGATCACCAGCAGGGCGCCGATCATGCCGGCCGGCCCGGCGCGTTGCAACAGTCGCTGGAAGGAGAGTCCGTTCATCGCGTGGTCTTCCAGCGGGCGGTGACCAGGAAGCGCGTCGGGGTGCCGGGTTTCTGCTCCTCGCGCTGGTGCGTCTGCAGCAGCACTTCCGACAGCCCAGGACGTGACTGCAGCAGTTTCATGTAGGCGAGGATCGCTTCGTAGGTCCTGGCTTCACCGCCGAGGCGGATCACGCCCTTTTCCATGTCGGGTTCGACCGTGAGCAGGGCCACATCGCTGCGGCTGACGCCCTCCAGCTGGCTGAGGGCGTCCTGCCACGGCAGCGACAACAGGCCCAGTACTTCATTGGCCTCGCGCGTCTGTTCGGTACGGATCGCTGGATCCCCGCTGGGACGCGGCGGCGGCGCCTGACGGCGCAGCGTGCGCTCGGCGGCGTCGATGCGATGCTCCGCGCTGGCCAGCTGATCGGACAGGCTGAAATGGTAGTCAAGCACCACGGCCAGGCAGGCGGCGCCGGCCAGCAGCAGCATCGCGCTGGACCAGTGCAGACGCGCCGGGCCGCGCTGGAAATCGAGTTGCAGCAAGGAGGCCATGATCTAGATTCCCACCAGTGCCATGGCCAGGTCCTGCGCATGGCTGGTGACGGGCAGCGCGATCTCGGCCAGGGTGAGCGGTGCGAGGCCGTCGCCCAGGGGGCGAGCGGTCGAGGGCAGGGCCTGGGAGGGATGGAACACGAAGGCCTGGGTGGGTACCGCCTCGCCTTCCAGTTCCTGCAGGCGCGCTTCGCGATCGAGCAGCAGCGGCAGTTCGGTGCGCCAGGCATCGCCGGCCGGACAGCCGCGCACGCTGTGCAGACCGCCGCGCGAGCACAGGCTGATGCATACGCGGCCGGGCTCGTAGAGCGCGAACCACGCGGTGCGGCGTGCCAGTTCGCTGTGGAAGGCGTTGTAGGCGGTCATCAGGAAGGGCTGCACCGATTCCAGGCGCACGCCCGCATCGCGCGCGGCGCGCTGCAGGGCATCGAGCAGACTGTCCTCGATGGCCGACGCCACGCGTGCCACCTTGGGCGAATCGCCGGAGACACGCACGGTCCAGGCACTGGCGGCCTCGCCGTAGACCTCGCGGAAGGTGTGGCGCGCATAGGCGTCGTCCTCCTCGCTCGAGGACAGGCTGGGCAGCGCCGGCAGCAGGATGTAGTGGCTGTAGTGGTTGGACAGCACCACGGTCAGCGCTTCGCCGCGCCGCGCAAAGCGCGGCAGCGCCGTGCGCAGGGTGGCCAGCGGGGCTTCCCAGGCGCGGCTGCCTTCGGCAGCCTTGTCGTCGCCCGCCACCGTGAACACCTCGGCGGCGGCGACTTCGGTGCGCAGCAGGCCCTGCGTGCGCACGAGCACCACCCCCTCCGGGGATACGACGGCGCGCAGTTGACTACGAGACAAAAGTGACACGGTTGGCTTCCTGCAGACTCGTCTCTCCGCACCGGACCAGTTCCAGTGCAGCCTCACGCAGCAGGCGGGTGCCGTTCCGGCGCGCCGCCTCCTTGACCTGACGCACCGGCGCACGCGCGATGATCAACTCCCGGATCTCGTCGGTCAGGGTGAGGATTTCGGCGATGGCGCGCCGCCCGCGGTATCCGGTGCCGCGACACTGGCCGCAGCCGCGGCCGAGGCAGAAGCGGTAGCTGGCGGCTTCCTCGGGCGGGATGCCGGCATCTGCCAGCGCGGACGCCTCCGGTGTGTCGGGCGCCGAGCAGTCGGGGCAGATGCGCCGCACCAGGCGTTGCGCGAGGATACCATTTAGAGCGGATACGAAGCTGTATGGATCGACTCCCATGTGCAGGAAACGGCCCAGCACGTCGAAGACGTTGTTGGCGTGGACGGTGGTAAACACCAGGTGACCGGTCAGCGCCGACTGGATCGCGATTTGGGCGGTTTCGGCATCGCGGATTTCGCCGACCATGATCTTGTCCGGGTCGTGACGCAGGATCGAGCGCAGTCCGCGCGCGAAGGTCAGACCTTTCTTCTCGTTGACCGGGATCTGCAGCACGCCGGGCAACTGGTACTCGACCGGGTCCTCGATGGTGATGATCTTGTCCTGGCCGTGGTTGATCTCGGAAATCGCGGCATACAGCGTGGTGGTCTTGCCGGAACCGGTCGGGCCGGTGACCAGCACCATGCCGTAGGGTTCGCTGGCCAGCCTGCGCAGGCGCTGGATGGCCTCGTCGGCCAGTCCCAGCGTGTCCAGGCGCAGGCCTTTCATCTCGTCGGAAAGCGACTGCTTGTCGAGGATCCGCAGCACCGCATCCTCGCCATGGATGCTCGGCATGATCGAGACGCGGAAGTCGATCTTGCGGCCGCGGATCGACACCTGGAAACGGCCATCCTGCGGCACGCGGCGCTCGGCGATGTCGAGTTCGGACATCACCTTGAGGCGCGAGATGACCTGTTCGGCCTGGTCCGATCCGGACAGCGTACCCATCATGCTCAGCACGCCGTCGACGCGATACTTGATCGACATGCCGCCGGCGTTGGTTTCGAGGTGGATGTCGGAGGCGGCGGCCTTGAGCGCGTCATACAGCGTGGAGTTGACCAGCTTGACGATCGGGCTGGTGTCTTCGCTGATGGTCTTGAGCGAGAGGTCGTCGACCTTGCTGTCGGCGCCACCCTCGGCACGCGTCTGCTGCAGCGCGCCTTCCATGGCGTGCAGCGTCTCCTCCTGGCGGGCCAGGAATGCCGCCACGTCGCGGTGATGGGCCAGCCGCCACTCGAAGGTCTCGGGCATGGTGGCGTCGGCCCAGGCCTGCAGCGCGGCGTCGAAGGGATCGCCGAACACCAGCAGCAGCCTGGACTGCGGGTCGCGCACCGGGATGCAGCGACGCTCCAGGGCTTCGGTGAAAGGCATGACCGTGAAGTCGGGCTCGGCACCGCGCAGTTCGCCCATGGCGATGGTGCGATAGTGGAACAGGTCGGCCAGCGCGTCGTTGAGGACCTGCGGGGCCAGGCCCAACTGTTCGTCGAGGACTTCGACCACCGGTCGGCGGGCGGCGCGCGCATCGCTGCGCGCCTGCGAGATCGACTGCGGTGGCACGGCGGCGCCAGGCGCCCGCTGGGCGGGAATGGGTGAGTTCACTGGATGCTCCCGGCTAGCTCGAAGATCGGAAAATACATGAGCACGACGATCCCGCCGATCACCACGCCGATGAAAGCCATCAGCAGGGGTTCGAACAGGCGCGTGAACCAGTCGACGAAGCGCGCGATCTCTTCGTCATAGAAGGCGGCCACACGGTCGGTCATCTCGCCCATGCGGCCGGTGCGCTCGCCGACCACCAGCATGCGTTGGGCGACCGGCGTGGTGAGGCCGCATTCCTCCATTGCGGTGCTCATGGCGATGCCTTCCTTGATGCGCGCGGAAGCCGCTTCGAGGCGCGCGCGCAGGCCCTGCTGGAGCAGGTCGGCACTCATGGTCAACGCGTTGACAATCGGTGTGCCGCCCTGCAACAGCATGCCGAGGGTGCGGTAGAAGCGCGCCAGCTGATAGACGCGCACGCGCTCGCCCAGCGACGGGATGCTCCACAGCCTGGCCAGCAACCAGGAACGCGTCGATTCACGCGTGAACAGCCAGGTGAGTCCCGCGATGCTCGCCACCACGGCCACCAGGATCGAAAGACCGTTGGCGGCCAGCAACTGGCCCCATCTCATCAGCACGCGCGACATGAACGGCAGGTTGCTGCCCAGGTCGGCATAGATCAGCGAGAAGCGCGGCACCACGTAGCCGAGCAGGAACAGCACCACCAGGCCGCCGACCAGCAGCAGCATCACCGGATAGATCGAGGCGCTGACGATCTTCTTGCGCACCGCCTCCATCTGCTGCTGGTACTCGACAAAACGCAGCAGGGCCTGCGGCAGGTCTCCGGTGCGCTCGCTGGCGCGCACGGTGGCGATATAGAGTTCGGGGAATTCACGCGGGAATTTCTGCAGCGCCAGCGACAGCGGCCGGCCCTCGTAGAGCTGCTCGACGATGCCGCCCAGGATGCGCTTGGTGTCGCTGCGCCCCTCCTTTTCGAGCAGGGCCTCGAGCGCCTCGACCAGACTCAGGCCGGCCTCCAGCAGCGCGAGCAGCTCCTGGCTGAACAGCACCAGCGGAAAGCGCTTGCCGCCGAAGGAAAGGCCGCCAGGGGCGCGTTCCTGCTGGACGCCCAGCACGGTGTAGCCCTGTGCCGCAGCCTGACGGCGCGCGTCGGGCTCGTCGGTGGCGTCAAGGGCCAGGATCACCAGCTTGCCGGTGGCCAGGGCACGGACCTGGAACTGCATGGGTGGGCGTGCTCCTTACCAGTTGGTGATGTCGGCGTTCTCGCCGCTACCACCCGGCTGCCCGTCCTTGCCGAAGGACAGCAGGTCGAATTCGCCGTGTTCGCCTGGCGATTTGAACTGGTAGGCGTTGCCCCAGGGGTCCAGCGGCACTTCGCTCTTGGACAGATAGGGACCCTGCCACTTCGGTTCGTTCTGCGGCTTGGTCACCAGGGCTGACAGGCCTTGTTCGGTGGTCGGGTAATGACCGGTGTCGGCACGGTAGGTCTCCAGTGCCTTGCTCAGGGAATCGAGCTGGGCCTTGGCGGTCTTGACTTCGGCGCGGCCGATCTGGGCGAAGTAGCGCGGGCCCACGATGCCGACCAGCAGTCCGATGATCACCATCACGACCAGCAGTTCGAGCAGGGAAAAGCCGGCGTTGCGACGCCGGGAGAAAGTGCGGAATTGGGTCATGGGCGAGAGGTCCGGGAACGGTCTTTACGAAACTTCAACGGCACTGAAACGGAGGACTTTAACCGTAAGCGGCCTAATGCAACAGGCCGCGATAGATCTCGACCACCTGCGGAACGTAGCGCAGGGTCTCGGGATACGGTGGAATCCGGTTGCCGTGGCGCAGGACGGCGTTCTCGCCGGCGTTGTAGGCAGCCACTGCAAGGTCGATGTTCTCATGAAAGAGTTGCAGAAGATCGCGCAGGTACAGGCAGCCCGCGCGCAGGTTCTGCAAGGGGTCGTCAAGATCGAAGACGCCGTAGCGGGCCGCCGTGGCGGGCATCAGCTGCATCAGTCCGATGGCGCCTTTGCGGCTGCGCGCCCTGGGGTTGTAAGCGGATTCCACCGCCACCACGGCGTGCAGCAGGGCGGCGTCGATGCCGTTGCTGCGCGCGGCCGAGGACACCAGCGGTGCGTAGCGCGCCAGGCGTTCGGCGGTGCGCGGATCGTGCGCCACCAGGCGCCGGATGTCCGGATCGCTGCCGACGGGGTGCGTTGCGCCAGGCAGCGGCGGTGTCACAGCCGCCACCGACAGGCGTGGCTGGCCGTTGTCCAGCGGGTCCTCGAACTGCTCGGCGTCGGCCTGCGGGGCAGCCACGTTGCTCAGATGGATGGCGTCGCCGTCTTCCCAGGACTGGATCGCGGCACATGCCGGCAGGCTGCAGGCAGCCGCCAGCAGGCAGGCGAGCGCGTGCCGCCCGGCGAAGGTCCAGGTGGGTGGCGAATGCGTCAGGCAGCGGGCCTTGGCGGCGCCGTGCCGGGGGATACGCAGGTTCAAGTCGATTGCCCGTTCATCAGGATATCCTGCTGTTGTGCATGCCTTGCGGGCAGGCTGGTGCGTGACCTTAAATCACACGCTACTGCATTAGCGACCGCGGATTTGTGAAAATTGATCCTTGTTGCGCAATTTTCGTGCGCGCCGCGCGCCTTGAGCGATGCCGAAGCGGTGGAATCGGGAGCCATGCGCCTGTCCGCGGGCTACAATTCGAGGCGCACATCAGGGGAGCATCCGGGTGGACCTGGGGCAGATCTATCAAAAGACGGAAAAAGGATACGAGGAGATCCGGTCACGGCGCTTCAAGCTGCCCAAACGTCCGCGCACCCTGCTGATCCTGGTCGACGGACGCACCCCGCTTGATCTGGTGCTGGGGCAGGCGCGGGCGCTGGGCATCGAGGACAGCACGGTGTTCGAGCTGATCGGCCAGGGCTTCATTGCACCGCTCGGTGCCGGCGCCGTGGAAGCCGGATTGGCCGACAGCGATCCTGAAGAGCGCTTTCGCAGCACGCAGCGCTTCATGAACGAAAGCGTGGTCAACGCGCTCGGGCTGCGCGCGCTGTTCTTCACGCTCAAGCTGGAACGCTGTGCCAGCCTGAGCGACCTGCGCGAGCTGATGCCGGCCTACCAGCAGGCCCTGGCCAAGGCCGGTGATCCGGTCCAGGCCGAGGTGCTCACGGCCAGGCTGCAGCTGCTGCTGGCGCGCGGCGCCGAACCCTAGCCCGGCCGCCGTCAGAAGTCGTCGGCGATCTTGTGCTCCTTGGCCTCGAGCATGAACAGCAGGCTGAACAGAACCGTCAGCATCGCCACCACCACCGGGTACCACAGGCCTTCGTAGATGTTGCCGCTGGAGGCCGCCAGTGCCGTGGCGAGCAGCGGCAGCATGCCGCCGAACCAGCCATTGCCGATGTGGTAGGGCAGCGACATCGAGGTATAGCGGATGCGCGTGGGGAAGAGTTCCACCAGATAGGCCGCCATTGGTCCGTACACCATGGTCACCAGCAGCACCAACGCAAACAGCAGCAGCAGCACCATGGGATAGTCGATCTGGCGCGGGTCTGCCGCCACCGGGTAGCCGGTCGACTGCAGCGCACTGCGGTAGGCCGGCTCGCTCCAGCCCTCCAGGCGCAGTTCGCCGACGCGCGCACGCACGGGGGATCCGGCGGCTGCGGACTGGAAGCGGAATGACAGGCCGGACTTGGTGAAGAAGTCGCGCGCGCGGTCGCAGTCCGAGAAGCGCGTGCCCGGCAGCACGAACACGTGGGTGTGGCAGTCGGTCGCGGTGATCGTGATCGGGTGCTCCGCGGAATAGCGTTCCAGTGCCGGATTGGCGAAGTGCGCCAGCCCGTGGAAGATCGGCAGGTAGGTCAGCGCGGCGAGCAGGCAGCCCACCATGATGATCTGCAGGCGGCCGAAGCGGTCCGACAGGCGGCCGAACACCACGAAGAAGGGTGTGGCCAGCAGCAGTGCCGCACCGACCAGCGCATAGGCAGTGAGGTACTCCACCTTGAGCGTGATGGTCAGGAAAAACAGCGCATAGAACTGCCCCGTGTACCACACCACGCCCTGACCGGCGGTGGCGCCGAACAGGGCCATCAGCACATACAGGTTGTTGGGATAGCGCAGGAAACTCTCGGTCAGCGGGGCACGCGAGACCCGGCCGGCGGCTTTCATCTTCTGAAAGATGGGCGACTCCTGCAGGCGCAGGCGCATGGTCAGCGAGAACAGCAGCAGCAGCACGGAGACCAGGAAGGGCACACGCCAGCCCCAGTCGGCAAAGGCCCTGGCATCCAGCGCCACTCGGCAGCCGCCGATCACCAGCAGCGACAGCAGGAAGCCCAGCGTGGCGGTGGTCTGGATCCAGCCGGTGGCGCGGCCACGGCGGTTCTGCGCAGCGTGTTCGCCGACGAAGGTCGCGGCCCCGCCGTATTCGCCGCCCAGCGCCAGGCCCTGTACCAGGCGCAAGGCCACCAGCAGTGCCGGCGCGGCCAGTCCGATCTGGTCATAGGTGGGCAGCAGGCCGACCAGGAAGGTCGATGCGCCCATGATGGTGATGGTGACCAGGAAGGTGAACTTGCGTCCCACCCGGTCGCCGATACCGCCGAAGACCAGGGCGCCAAAGGGCCGCACCACGAAGCCCGCCGCGTAGGTGGCGAAGGCCGAGAGCAGCGCGGCGGTGTCGTTGCCGCTGGGAAAGAACAGCGCCGCGAAGAACGGTGCCAGCGTGGCGTACAGGTAGAAGTCGTACCACTCGAAAACGGTGCCCAGCGAAGACGCGAAAATGACGCTGCGCGCATTGGCGGCAGGGGCGCTCGAGCGGAAGGCGCTTTGTGGAATGGCTGACATGGAGGGTTCCTGGTCAAGGACAGGCGCTGCCGGGCGGGCGTGCAGCGCAGCGCCAAGTTACCGCAGGTGGGCAGGCCGCCACCATCCATTTCCGGCCGCAGCGGATGGCCACATCGTCCGGTGCGCAAAGTGGCTGGACCCGCACCGCCGATCGCTTCAGAATCGCGCAACTGGCGCGCCGATCGTGGCCGCCGTCACGACGGGAGGCCGGACATGAGTGGAGTCGCGAGTTGCCATTGCGGAAAGCTGCGCCTGCGTTTCGCAGGGGAGCCGGGCGAGGCGGTGTCCTGCAACTGTTCGATCTGCCGGCGCAAGGGCTGGCTGCTGACTTTCCTGCCGGCCAGCGACTGCGTGCTGGAGACGCCGCGCGAACAGCTGGCAACTTATACCTTCCGCGAACACAAGATCCGTCATCACTTCTGCCCGACCTGCGGCTGTGCGCCGTTCGCCGAAGGCGCCAAGCCGGATGGCTCGGAAGTGTTCGCGGTCAACCTGCGCTGTGTCGACGGACTCGACCTCGATGCGCTCACCATCCGGCCGTTCGACGGGGCCAGCATTCCCTGAAGCATGTCCGGAGCGGCACGCGCGACGGGCCGGATCAATTACGAGTACGAGAGCAAGAATCGGAGCGTGCATTGGCAAGCGGGTTGGCATCCTTTGGTCACCATTCAAGGAGATTGCCATGCACGTCGCAACAAGCCCTTCGATCCTCTACTTCGGCACCCCCGTCGCGCTGCTCAGCACCGCCAATGAGGACGGTTCCGCCAATATCGCTCCCATGTCATCGGTATTCTGGCTCGGCTGGCGCTGCTTTCTCGGTCTGCAGGGCAGCTCCAAGACCACCGAAAACATGCGCCGCACGAAACAACTGGTGATCAATCTGCCCTCGCCGGCGCAGGTTGGAGCGATCGATCGGCTGGCGCGCACCACAGGGACCAATCCGGTTTCCCAAGACAAGATCGATCGTGGCTACCGGTTCGTCAAAGACAAGTTCGCATTTGCCGGCCTGACCGCAAGCCCTTCCGAAACCGTGCTCGCACCGCGCGTTGCCGAATGCCCGATTCAGCTGGAAGCGGTTCTCGAGCACGAGCATGGCTACGACGCGGGTGGTCCGCTCGCAGGATTCATCGCGGTCATCGAAGCGAGGATCACGCGCGTGCATGTCTTCGAGCGCGCAAACGGTATTCTCGCCCCATGATTGACGATGCCAGGGTTGCTGCCATGAATGCGACGATTCCCTACGCCACCGACGATGCCCGTTGGGAGGCGGTCCAGGCGCGGAATGCGGCTGCCGATGGCCTTTTCGTCTATGCCGTGCGAACCACGGGCGTGTACTGCCACCCTGGCTCCGCAGCGCGACTGCCCAGGCGCGAGAACGTGGAGTTCTTCGACTCCGCTGCAGCGGCTGAAGCGGCAGGCTATCGCCCCAGCCGCCGCGCGCGCGGCGAGCGGAGCAGCGCGGTGGCCGAGCGTGCCGCGCTGGTGGCGCGCGCTTGCCGGGTGATCGAAGCATCGGAGGCACCACCCCAGCTCGATGATCTGGCTGCGGAAATCGGCATGAGTGCATTTCACTTTCATCGCCTGTTCAAGGCCGAGACCGGCCTGACACCCAAGGCCTACAGCTCGGCCTACCGTGCCCGCCGATTGCGCGAAGAGTTGAACAGTCCGGATGCCTCCATCACGAGTGCCATCTACGATGCGGGCTTCAACTCCAACAGCCGGTTCTACGAAAGCGCCGACCGGCTGCTGGGCATGCGCGCGCGCGACTTCCGGGCGGGGGGCGCCGGAGCGGTCATCCGCTTTGCCGTGGGCCAGTGCTCCCTGGGCGCGATCATGGTCGCGCAGAGCCAGCGCGGCATCTGCGCCATCCTGCTGGGCGATGATCCGGACGCGCTGGTGCGCGGCCTGCAGGATCAGTTCCCCAAGGCCGATATCATTGGCTGCGACGGTGAATTCGAGCAACTGATAGCCCAGGTGGTGGGCTTCATCGAGACACCGTCGATCGGCCTGAACCTGCCGCTGGACGTGCAGGGCACGGCCTTCCAGGAGCGGGTCTGGCGGGCCTTGCGCGAGATTCCGCCCGGCACGACCGTGAGTTATTCGGAGATTGCCGAGCGCATCGGCTCTCCCAAGGCGGTCCGTGCGGTGGCGCAGGCGTGCGCGGCGAACCACATTGCCGTGGCCATTCCCTGTCACCGCGTGGTGCGGCGCAATGGTGACCTTTCCGGCTACCGCTGGGGTGTCGAACGCAAGCGCGAATTGCTGCGCCGTGAAGGCCAGGCGTGAAGCAGCGCCTGGTGCCCAGGGCCGGACTCGAACCGGCACACCTTGCGGCGGGGGATTTTGAGTCCCCTGCGTCTACCGATTTCGCCACCTGGGCAGGCTTGGACATGCGGCTAGCGTTGCATTATGGCGCAGATGCGAGGGATCGGTCACGTCAAAGCGGGCGCGGCGTTGTGGAAAAGCATTCCCGTTCACGGTCTCAGGCCTTATCATGAACGGGCTCTAGTCAACATAAGGCGCGCCCTGAGCGATGTGCCGCCAAGCAGTTTTCCGTGCTTCCACCCCGGTCCGGGGTGTTGACGCCGCGAGGTCGCGCGCGATGCGCGTGGGCGCCTTCCGACGGCATGCCTGAAGCCCTTCCACAGCCGCAGCGGTTCGATCCGCTGCCGCCGGAACCCCCGAAGGCCGGATTGCGGCGCCTGCAGCTGATCGCACCCTGGGTGCCGGCGCTGTTGGGCGCACTGTTGATCGTGGCTGCGGAACAGCTGGTCGAGGGGTTTGCGGTGCGCGCCGCCGCCGAGCGCGAGCGAGCCTCGGCCTATCAGCACCTGGCGGGCGTGCGTGCGCGCCTGGAGAGCGTGCTCAACGTCAACCTGCTGCTGGTGCACGGCCTCAGCGCCGTGGTGGCTGCGCGCCCCGACATGGACCAGCAGGAATTCGCCGGCATCGTGCACGGCATGGTCGGCGAGGGCACTGCGCTGCGCAATCTGGCAGCGGCACCGAATCTGGTGATCTCCATGATCTACCCGGTCGAGGGCAACACGGCGGCGCTCGGGCTGGACTACCGCACGGTGCCGCAGCAGCGTGAAGCGGTATTGCGCGCGGTGCGCACGCACCAGCCGGTGGTGGCGGGTCCGATTGCATTGGCGCAGGGCGGCACCGGTATCGTGACGCGCGAGGCGGTCTATCTTCCGCCCCGGCAGCGCGCTGGCGAGCCCAGACTTTGGGGGACGATTTCCGGGGTCATCGACGTTGATGTGCTGTACCGCCTGGCCGGCCTGACGCCGGGCAACCGGGACTGGAGTCTGGCCTTGCGCGGTGCCGATGGCACCGGGGCCGCGGGCGCCGTATTTTTCGGCGATCCCGCGATCTTTGCAGCCGACGCCATTGTTGCCGAGGTGCGCTTTTCCGGCGGCAGCTGGCAGTTGGCGCTGCAGCCCACCGCCGGCTGGGGACGCGCGAGCGGGTCGATCCAGTTGATCCGCGTGCTGGGCGGCATTTCGGCGCTGCTGGTGGCCTTGCTGGGCTGGCGCCTGGCGAGCAGCGCGCGCGCGCTGGCCGGCAGCGCCGCGCACATGCGCTCCCTGCTCGACACCCTGCCGGATCTGGTCTGGATGAAGGATGCCAATGGCGTCTACCTGTCCTGCAACCGGCGCTTCGAAGCGCTGGCCGGCCGGCCGCAGCAGGACGTGGTGGGACAATCCGACGCGCAGTTGTTCGAACCTTCGGTAGCCGCCGGCTTCCGCGCCTCGGACCAGCGCGCGATCGCAGCCGGAACGGCCTTGCGTTCGGAAGTGTCGGTACGCTTTGCCAGTGACGGCAGCGTGGCGCTGCTGGAAGTCATCAAGACACCGGTGCGTGACGAACGCGGACGTACGCTGGGCGTGCTCGGGGTGGCGCGCGATCTGACCGAGCGGCGCGAAGCCGAGCGGCGCGCGCGCATGGGTGACCTGGTGCTGGACTCGGTGTTCGAGGCCCTGCCTGACCTGTTCTTCCTGATGGATCTGGACGGCACCATCCGCGACTACCGGGCGCACCGTGGCGGTGACCTGTATGTTCCGCCCGAGGCCTTCCTGGGCCGGCGCATGCAGGACGTGCTGCCGGCGGAACCGGCGGCGCAGTTCCGTGCCGCCCTGGAGGAACTGCAGGCCGGAGCATCGCTGCGCACCTGCCTGTACACCTTGCAACTGGGCGGCGAAGCGCGGCACTACGAGGCACGCCTGGCGCGCCTGTCGGACACCGACCAGCTGATTGCCGTGGTGCGCGACACCACGGCGCAGCGCCTGGCGCAGGCCGGGCTCGAAGCGCGCATGGCTGTACTCGACGGCGTGGCAGGACACGCCCCGCGCGCGCAGGTGCTGGGCGAGATCGCGCTGCGCCTGGAGCGGCTGTTCCCTGGGCTGCTGGTGGCGATCCTGGTGCGCGACGCCGACAGCGGCCGTTTGCGCACCGGGGCCGCCCCCAGCCTGCCGGCAGCCTACTCGGCAGCGGCCGACGACCTTGAGATCCGTGTCGGCAACGGCTCGTGCGGCAGCGCTGCCGCCCTGGGCGAGACGGTGGTGGTGACGGACGTCCAGACCCATGAATGGTGGCGCGACTACCGCGAAATCGCGGCATTGCACGGGCTGCGCAGCTGCTGGTCGATCCCCTTCCGGGGCGATAGCGGCAATGTGCTGGGCACCTTCGGTCTGTATTCCGCCGAAGTCCGCGCGCCCAAGCCCAACGAACTGGAGGTGCTGGCCGAGTTCGCGCGCCTGGCGGGGCTGGCGGTCGACCGCGTGCACTCGCTGACGCGCCTGCGCCAGTCTGCCGCGGTGTTCGAGAACACCAGCGAGGGCGTGGTGATCACCGACATGGTGCCGCGTATCATCCAGGTCAACCGGGCGTACACCGAGATCACCGGATACGAGGCCGAGGAGGTGATCGGCCGCAATCCCGGCGTGATCGCCTCCGGACGTCAGGATCGGGCCTTCTACGAGGAGCTGTGGCGCAGCGTGCGCGAGACCGGGCACTGGCGCGGCGAAATCTGGAACCGGCGCCGGAACGGCGAGGTGTTCCCGCAGATCCTGACGGTGAGCACCGTGCGCGGCGAGGACGGCAAGCCCGAGCACTATGTGGGCGTGATGACCGACATCAGCCAGCTCAAGCAGTCCGAAGAGCGACTGGACCGTCTGGCGCACTATGACATGCTGACTGATCTGCCCAACCGGCTCATGTTGCAGGATCGCCTGACGCACGCGCTGGCCAGCGCCAGCCGGCGTGGCAAGACCCTGGCGGCGCTGTTCATCGACGTCGACCATTTCAAGAACATCAATGACGGTTTCGGCCACCCCTCCGGCGACGAAGTGCTGCAGACGGTGGCGCGCCGCATGTCGGCGCGCCTGCGCGAGGGCGACACGCTGGGCAGGCTGGGCGGCGACGAGTTCCTGGTGGTGCTGGAGGACCTGACCGAGCCGGAACCCGCCGAGCGCGTGGCCGAGGCCATGATGGCGGTGATGCGCGAGCCGATCAGTCTGCGCAACGGACGCGAGGTCTATGTGAGCCTGAGCGTCGGCATCAGCCTGTTTCCGGACGATGCGCAGACGGCCACCGAACTGATCCAGCACGCGGATGCGGCCATGTACCAGGCCAAGAGCCAGGGGCGCAACACCTTCCGCTATTACTCGAGCGGCCTCGCACGCGCCGCGGATGCCCGGCTGGCGCTCGACGCGCGCATGCGGCGCGGACTCGCGAACGGCGAATTCCTGGTGCACTACCAGCCGCAGGTGGATGTGGCGGACGGACGCATCGTCGGCTGCGAGGCGCTGGTGCGCTGGCAGGACCCGCTGCATGGCCTGGTGTCGCCGGGCAGCTTCATTCCGCTTGCCGAGGAGACCGGCTTCATCGCGCCGCTCGGGCAGTGGGTGCTGCGCGAAGCGTGCCGTGAAGCCAGCAGCTGGCAGCCGGGCCTGGGCGCAGCGCCGACCCTGTCGGTCAATCTGTCCGGCCGTCAGTTGCAGGACCACGCGCTGGTGGCGATGATCGCAGGCGCGCTCGCCGAATCCGGGCTGCCGGCGTCGCGGCTGCGGATCGAACTGACCGAAAGCACGGTGATGGGCGGCGGCGAACGCGCGGTGTCGATGCTGCGCGAGCTCAGGGCGTTGGGGGTCGCACTGGCCCTCGACGACTTCGGAACCGGCTATACCTCGATGCAGTCGCTGTCGAGCCTGCCGATCGACGAGCTCAAGATCGACATTGCCTTCATGCGCGGGATTCCGGCCGATGCCAAGAGCAAGGCCATCGCGCTCACCATCATCACGCTGGCGCGCGAACTCGGTCTGCGCGTGGTGGCCGAGGGCGTGGAGCGGCCGGAACAGTTGGCGTTCCTGCGCCAGCACGGTTGCGATGTCTACCAGGGCTATCTGTTCAGCCCGGCGATCGCGGGCGCGGCGTTCGATTCCCTGGTGGCGGCGGGCGCGGGCGGCGACGAAGCCGCATTGACGGACGCGCTCGGTGCGAACTGAGGCCCAGGCCGGCTGCGCCGGCCGGCAGCGGGATTGTCAAATTTCGGGTCGAGCGCTTCAGTTGCCCATGCATCTGCCGTAGCAGCGTTCATGTCGATCGCTCGAATCCATGCGCCGCCCTCCTTCGGACGCACCTTCCTGGGGCATGATGCGCATCAGCGCCTGCGTGCCTCGCAGAACCTGCTGGCGCTGATGCTGAACGGCGCCTTTGCGCTGGTGCAGCAGTTCGAGGTCGACCTGGGGCTGGTCGAGCAGAGCGACTCGAACTGGCTCAGCATGGCCAATATCGGCGTCAGCCTGGTCTTCTTCGCAGTGATCCGCAGCGGGCTCAATCTGCGTCTGGCGCCGGCGGAACCTTCGCTGACCTTGCCGCAATGCCTGAGCGCCGTGACCGCAGTGACATGGTCATACGCCATCACCGGGCCGGCGCGCGGTGCCCTGCTGGCGCTGCTGATCCTGATCATCCAGTTCGGCGGGCTGTTCCGTCTCGACGCGCGTCGCACCCGCCTGCTGTCGCTCTACGCCTTCCTGTCGCTGGCTGGCGTGATGGCCTGGCGCACGGGTTTCGCGGAGCGGCGCTACGACCCGCAGGTGGAACTGGTGAATTTCGCCTTCACGGCACTCGTGCTGGTGGGCGCCAATGTGGTGGCTGGGCGCTTCGGCCAGTTGCGCGAGCGCCTGTCCCGCCAGAAAGGCGAACTGGCCGCCGCGCTCGAACTCAACCGCGAGCTGGCCACACGCGACATGCTCACCGGCCTGCTCAACCGGCGTGCCATGGTCGAGATGCTGGCGCGGCCGGCGCCGCGCACGGTGCGCGGTGATGGCCGCATGGCGCTGGCGATCATCGACATCGACTTTTTCAAGCGCATCAACGACAGTTGCGGCCACAACGTCGGCGATGCCGTGCTGCATCGCTTCGCGCAGGTGCTCGAGGCCGCCGTGCGCAAGGGCGATCTGCTGGCGCGCTGGGGTGGCGAGGAATTCCTGCTGCTGATGCCGGGCATCACCGAAAGGGAAGGACTGCAGGCGCTGGCCAGGCTGCGCGCCCAGGTGGCGGCCGAGGACTGGGCGCCGCTGGTCGGTGACTTGCCGGTCACCTTTTCGGCGGGCCTCAGCGGGCTGGTGGCGGGCCAGGACCACGAGGCGGCGATCGAGCGCGCCGATCGTGCCCTCTATCGTGCCAAGGACAGCGGGCGCGACCGCGTCGAGATCGGCTGATTTGGGGATGGGCGCCGCTTTCCAGTAGCATTCCCGCTTGACCGACGCCGTGCTGCGCGCTCCGCGCAGACGGTTCCGGGCGCCACTGGAGCAGGTCCATGTTCGTGCTGATTGCCGGTTTGCTGCTGTTCTTCGCGACCCATGCGGTGCGCCTCTACGCCGACGGCTGGCGCAGCCAGGTGATCGCGCACCAGGGTGAACTGCGCTGGAAGGGGCTCTACGCGGTGCTGGCCGTGACCGGTCTGGTGCTGATCGTGGCCGGCTTCGCTGCGGCACGCGCCGAACCGCTGGTGATCTGGACGCCGCCCGTGTGGACGCGGCACCTTGCGGCATTGCTGGTGCTGCTGGCCTTCGTGCTGGTCACGGCAGCCTACGTACCGCGCAACCGCCTCAAGGCGCGCCTGGGGCATCCCATGCTGGCCGGGGTCAAGACCTGGGCCTTTGCCCATCTGCTGGCCAATGGCCTGGCCGTGCACGTGCTGCTCTTCGGCAGCTTCTTTGTGTGGGCCTTGCTGGACTTCGTGGCGGCCCGCCGGCGTGACCGCCGCCTGGGGCTGCGCTACCCGGCTGGCACCGTGGCAGGCGACGTGCAGGTGCTGGTGATCGGCGTGGTCGCGTGGTCGCTGTTCGCCATGGTCGGCCACCGCTGGCTGATCGGCGTGAGTCCTTTCGGCGGCTGAAACCGGGCCGCAGCGGCGGCTGCCGGCTGCTGGTATCATGGCGGGTTCGCCGGGGTCCCGGCTGCGTTTTCCGCATTCAACGTGCTGCTTTCCGATTTCGACTACGAACTGCCCGACGCGCTGATCGCGCGCCATCCGCCGGCGCAGCGCGGCGCCAGCCGCCTGCTCGATCTGCGTGGCATGGCGCCGCGCGACACGCAGTTTGCCGAACTGCCGGAGCTGATGGGCGCTGGCGACCTGCTGGTGCTCAACGACACGCGTGTGCTCAAGGCGCGCCTGTTCGGCCGCAAACCCAGTGGTGGCCGCGTCGAGGTGGTGTTCGAGCGCCCGCTGGGCAATGGCGAATGGGCCGCCCTGCTGCGCGCCAGCCATGCGCCCCGGCCGGGCAGCACGCTGGAACTCGGTGACGGCGTGGCGGTGGAGGTGGTCGGACGCGAGGGCGATCTGTTCCGCCTGCGCGCCGGTGACGATGCCGCCATGCTGGCGCTGATGGAGCGCTGTGGTGAACTGCCGCTGCCGCCGTATCTGGAGCGCGCTGCCGAGGCCGAAGACGAGCAGCGCTACCAGACCGTCTACGCACGTGCGCCGGGCGCCGTTGCCGCACCGACTGCCGGCCTGCATTTCGACCAGGCCATGCTGGAGGTCCTGCGCGCGCGCGGTGTCGAGATCGCCAGCGTGACCCTGCATGTGGGTGCCGGCACCTTCCAGCCGGTGCGCGTCGACGACATCGCGCAGCATGTGATGCATCCCGAGCGCTACTGGATCCCGCCGGCCACGCGTGCCGCGGTGGCGGCCGCCCGCGACCGCGGCGCGCGCATCTGCGCGGTCGGCACCACCAGCCTGCGCGCACTCGAGGCTGCCGCCCAGGAAGGTCGCGCTGCTGAGCTGGCCGAGGCCGGCGATACGCGCCTGTTCATCACGCCCGGCTACCGCTTCCGCGTGGTCGACCGCCTGCTGACCAATTTCCACCTGCCGCGCTCGACCCTGCTGATGCTGGTGCAGGCCTTCGGCGGCGTCGAGCGCCTGCGCGCGGCCTACGGGCATGCCGTGGCAC
>JAGWIJ010000002.1 GCA_028873535.1 Pseudomonadota bacterium | reverse complement strand
GAACTGGTGCATACTGCCCACCCCGATCCGTCAGACGGCGACCTCGCGGCGCCGGTACTGGCGGCCGTTGCCGACTTCATCCGCAGCGCCGTGGAACCGCCCAACCTGGCGGGCTTCATCGAAGGATTTCGCGACAGCCCGCATGAACGCGCGATCGAACGCGCGGTCAGACGGGCAATTCCGGCACTGCAGGGATCAGAGCAGGCCGAGCTTGCGGAGGTGCTGCAGGACGGCCTCAACCGTCTCGCGCGCCAGGGCTACGAACGTGACCTCAAGGCGCTGATCGAAAAAGAGCAGCGCGGCGAAGCCGACGAGCAGGACCGGCAACGCCTGCGTGAACTGCTCATGCATCGACCCTGAGGTCTGGCGCCCGATCTGTGCTATAGTTAAGGGTTCCTCCCTCGCCAATCTTCCAGGATTGCCCCATGGCCAATGAGAACGCGAAATCCGAAGTCCGACTGACCGAGGCCGAAGTCCAGCGCGTGGTTGCTGAACAGCGCGTGCGGCTGAAAAACCTCATCGTCCTCGGCAAGGAGCGCGGATTCCTCACCTACGCCGAGATCAACGATCACTTGCCCGACGACATGCTCGACGCCGAGCAGATCGAAAGCGTGATCAGCATGATCAACGACATGGGCATCGCCGTCTACGACGAGGCGCCCGACAGCGAAACGCTGCTGATGTCGGAGGCGCCGCCCCCGGTGGCCGACGAGGATGCCGTGGAGGAAGCCGAAGCTGCGCTGTCCACCGTCGACTCCGAATTCGGCCGCACCACCGACCCGGTGCGCATGTACATGCGCGAAATGGGTTCGGTCGAGCTGCTCACCCGCGAAGGCGAAATCGAGATCGCCAAGCGGATCGAGGACGGCCTCAAGCACATGATCATGGCCATCTCGGCCTGTCCGACCACCATCGCCGAGATCCTCGAGCTGGCCGATCGTGTCGAGCGCCAGGAACTGCGCATCGACGAAATGATCGACGGACTGATCGATCCTGCCGAGGAGGAGCAGGCTGCGATCGCGCAGGAAATGCCTGAAGAAGAGGCCGACGAAGCCGACGAGGACGACGAAGAGTCGGACGACGATGGCGGCATGGCTGCGGCCAACCTGGAACAGTTGCGCCAGGATGCGCTGGCGCGCTTCGCGGTGATCCGCAAGGCCTTCGCCAAGGTGCGCAAGACCCTCAAGGCTTCCGGCCCCAAGTCGGAGCCCTATCGCAAGCTGCAGGAGACCATGTCCGGCGAGCTGATGCACATCCGCTTCTCGGCCAAGCAGGTGGAGGCGCTGTGCAACAGCCTGCGCCACCTGGTCGAGCGCGTGCGCAGCCACGAACGCGAAGTGATGGACCTGTGCGTGAACTCGGCCGGCATGCCGCGCGCCACCTTCGTCAAGAACTTCCCGGGCAACGAGACCAACCCGCAGTGGATCATCGACGAAGCCGCGGGCCGCAAGGTCTACGCCTCGGCGCTCAACCGCTTCAAGCACGCCATCATCGAGCAGCAGGAAAAGCTGGCCGCGCTGCAGGAAGAGGTCGGCATCCCGATCAAGGATCTCAAAGAGATCGCGCGCCAGATGTCCACCGGCGAGGCGCGCGCGCGCCGTGCCAAGCGCGAGATGATCGAGGCCAACCTGCGCCTGGTGATCTCGATCGCCAAGAAGTACACCAACCGCGGTCTGCAGTTCCTCGACCTGATCCAGGAAGGCAACATCGGCCTGATGAAGGCCGTGGACAAGTTCGAATACCGCCGCGGCTACAAGTTCTCGACCTACGCGACGTGGTGGATCCGCCAGGCCATCACGCGCTCGATCGCCGACCAGGCGCGCACCATCCGCATCCCGGTGCACATGATCGAGACCATCAACAAGATGAACCGCATCTCGCGCCAGATCCTGCAGGAGACCGGCCTCGAGCCCGATCCGGCCGAGCTGGCCAAGCGCATGGAAATGCCCGAGGAGAAGATCCGCAAAATCCTCAAGATCTCCAAGGAGCCGATCTCCATGGAGACGCCGATCGGCGACGACGACGACTCGCACCTGGGCGACTTCATCGAGGACACCAGCACCATGGCGCCGGTGGACTCGGCCATGTACGCCAACCTGCGCGAGGCCACCAAGGAGGTGCTGGACAGCCTGACCCAGCGCGAAGCCAAGGTGCTGCGCATGCGTTTCGGCATCGAGATGAATACCGACCACACGCTGGAAGAAGTCGGCAAGCAGTTCGACGTGACGCGCGAGCGGATCCGCCAGATCGAAGCCAAGGCGCTGCGCAAGCTGCGTCATCCCAGCCGTTCCGAGAAGCTGCGCAGCTTCCTGGATACCAACGAAGGCAGCTGACACGGCGGCGGCGGGGTGCCTGGGCAAGGGCGTGGCAGGTGTTACAATCGCCGCTCTCATGCCGGGCCTGTAGCTCAGTCGGTTAGAGCAGAGGACTCATAATCCTTTGGTCCTGGGTTCGAGTCCCAGCGGGCCCACCCTGTCAATCCAGCTCTGGATCAGACGCCGGCGACGACCCTTCGATGTTTTCGGACCGGGTGGCTGCCGCCACCACTTCCACCGCGCCCAAAGCCTTGCAGAGCCTCCGCATCTTCGATCGACGGCGTGACGATCCTGCGGCCCGCGGCGCCATTGCGTACCCAGATGGCCGGTGGGGACGCAATGCCGATGGTGGATCCTCCCTTGAGGGCGGAACCGAATCCTTTGCCCAGCCGAGACCGGACAGGCCCTCGGTCCAGTAGAAGCCGTAAGCATCATCACGGAATGACGAGGCCGCGGGCTCGCCAGCCTCATCTGCGAACAGGACCTCGCGCGGATCATGCTGACGCGAGGCCACGAACAACACACGGTGCCGCCGATGGGGCCACTCCGGAGAAGCGTGAGTCGACCAGCCGCTACGCCCAGCGGAACCGCAGTTCCTCCAGGCGCCGCACGAGATAGGCCATGGGCTTGCCGCCGTCGAGCACGAGCATGTTGCGGACGTTCTCCAGCACCAGCCACTCGATATCCTTGCCTTCCAGCAGCCTGAATACATGCGCAACCAGTCCTGATTCGCTGCCAGTGATTCCCGCGGTCCGACCGGCCTGCGACAGGTCGACTGTATCTCTGCGCAGGATGCGCTCCCGACGCCATGCCAAGGTGTGGGGCGTGGCGGTCAACCTCGATCAAGCCGCTTGCTGTCGGCACCCAGTTGCGGGTGGGCCCGGTGGTCTGGCCTTGCGTGTGCAGAGCGTATGCAATCGATTATCAAGAAATCTGATTCACCCGCGCCGGGAGTCACGCGCGGGGGGCTTCCCGGCTGCTTGGGCGGGCCGCGTATCGCTTGGGTACGGCGCTCCACGCCAAGACGGCGCCAGCACGGTCAGGACCGTAGGCGGTGCCTCTGTTGCAAAATTGCCACGAGCTGCCGAAATGCCGGATGTTGCTATGCCGCAATGGTTTTTCGGGGTTCGCCGGCCAGGCTTTCGCGCCCGCCGGATCCTTGCGCGAGCCGCCGCAACACCCCGGCGCGCCATGAGCACCGGTGATCTCCGCTGGGATGCCCGAAAAATGGGCACACCTTCGCCATGATTTGATGACTGCCAGTCATGATGCAATGCCGCAAAAACTCTCTCAATTTCAGCGTTGCAATCGTTTGCTGTTGATGCTAAGTTTTGACCTGCTGCAACGGCACCGTGCACGGATGTGTGGCCCTTATCCGCCGCGTTGCGCTGACCAAAAAATCACATCCTTAAGTGGGGGAGAACTCTATGAAGCAACCGTTCCGCAAGAAAACACTGTGCGTGCTGGTCAGCTCGGTGCTGATGGGCGCCGGCTCGGGCAGTGCCATCGCCGATGATGCCGCTCCGACCCCGCAGGCGGCTGAACCCGCCGCTGCTGCAACGCCGGCTCCCGCGGCTCCGGCGCCGACCGGCCAGCTGGGCGCCATCGTGGTCACCGCCTCGTCGCAAAGCAAGAGCGTGCTGGAAAGCTCGCTGTCGGTGAGCGACATCTCCTCAGAGCTGGTCGAAGCCCTGGCGCCGACTTCGCAAGCCGAGGTGCTGCGCATGATCCCGGGCATCATCCCGTCCCAGGGCAGTCCGGGCGGTAACGCCAACATCGCGGTGCGTGGCCTGCCGGTGCCACAGGGCGGTTCGCCGTTCGTCCAGTTGCAGGAAGACGGCTTGCCGACGGTCCTGTTCGGTGACATGCAGTTCGGCAACAACGACTACTGGACCAAGTTCGATCATTCCAACACCATCCAGGCGGTGCGCGGCGGCTCGGCCTCGACGCTGGCCTCGCAGGCACCTGGCGCGGTCATCAACTACATCAGCGATACCGGCACCCGGAAAGGCGGCGAGGTCTCGCTGTCAGCTGGTCTGAACTATGACGAACAGCGTGTCGATTTCGCGGTTGGCGGGCCGATTGCCGAAGGCTGGCGCTTCCATACCGACGGCTATCTGGTGCAGGGCAATGGCCTGCAGGATCCTGGCTTCCAGGCCGAGAAGGGCTACCAGATCAAGGCCAATGTGACCCATGATCTGGATGGCGGCAAGGGCTACATCCGCGGCTACATCAAGCTGCTGGACGACCAGGAGCCCTACCAGAACCAGGCTCCCGTGACCTACACGGTGGGCAGTGGCGGCAACGTCACCGGCGTGCACTCCTACCCCGGCTACAGCGCAGGTACCTTCGCCACCACCGGTCCCGCCTCGCAGTACTTCAACGTGGCCAATCTGTCGAACGGCCAACTGCAACAGGTGCAGGCCAGCGGCATCCATCCCAAGGCCGAAGCCTTCGGCGCCGAGTTGCACTACCTGCCGGGTGGCGGCTGGGTGCTGGACGACAAGTTCCGCTACACCAACATGAGCGGCACGTTCTCCACCTACTTCCTCGGCTTCAATCCGGCCAGTTCCTACATCGGTAACCCGATCGGCGCCGCCAATGGCTCCGGCCGCACCGTCACCGGCTTCCGCTACAACAACGGCCAGACGGTCAGCCCGGCCACCATGCTGTCGAACAGCGTGCAGGTCTACACCAACGTGAGCGATGCCGGCAGTCTGGCCAATGACGCTTCGCTGTCGCGGCAGTTCTCGGTGTTCGGCAAGAACGACGTGAACGCCAAGGCCGGCGTGTTCTACATGAACCAGCACTACGCCGCCGACTGGCACCCGAACTACACCTTCCTGACTTCCGGCCCGCAAGGCGTGCCGGTCAATCCGGTGTCGGGCAGCGTGGCCCTGGCACAGAACGGTGTCGCGGGCTACAACGGCAACTGGGGTAACGGCACCGGGCGGATCTATGACATCCAGGCGCCGGATACCGCGCCCTATCTGACCCTGGGCTGGGATCACGGCAGCCTGTCGCTGGATGCCAGCGTACGCCGCGACCTGATCCGGGTCACTGGCATCACCGAAACCGGCAGCGCCAATACCCTGCAGACCGTGACCGGGCCTTCGAGCATTCCGGGCACGACCAGCAGCCAGGTAGGACTGCTGACCCTGGATCCCGCCACCACGCAACCGGCGAACTACGGTATCAGCTACAACAGCTGGTCCGCCGGTGCCCTGTATCTGCTCGACGACAACAACAGTGTGTTTGCCCGGGCAAGCCGCGGCGGTCGCGCGAACTTCGACCGCTTCCTGCCCAACAACAACGTCAATGCCATCACCGGTGCCCTCAATCCGGCGGCCGTGCCGACCAGCTATTCGGTGGTTCTGCAGCAGGAAATCGGTTTCAAGAGCCAGGGTGATTTTGCCGATGGCAAGTGGGGCCGCTACTCGACCGAGTTCACCTTGTTCCATGACGAGTTCAGCTACCTGGGCTATGACCTGACCCTGTGCAATCCGACGGGCAGCACCAACTGCGGACAATCGACCAACAATGCCTATTCCGCGCGCGGTTTCGAATGGGATGGCACCTACGGCATCGGCAATTTCGCGCTGACCGGCCAGGTCACCTACAGCGATGGCAGCCTCGATACCGCCAACACCTGCTATCCGCAGACCGGCTGCGGCACGGGCACCACGGGCATCCAGCCGAATGGCGTGCCTTCGGTGACCTACATGCTGTCACCCAGCTACCGCACCGGACCTTACTACGGTGCGCTGGTGATCACCGGGGCCAACGCCACACCGATCAATGTCGGCACGGCCAATGTCTACCTTGAGCCGTATACCCTGGTCAGTCTGGTGGGAAGCTATGCCTGGGATGCGAACACGTCCTTTTCCCTGCATGTGAACAATCTGTTCAACTCGATTGCCTCGACGTACATCAACGGTCTCTCGGCCGGGATGGCGCAGGGCACCTACACCAGCACGGCCACGGTGGCGTACGGCCGTACCGTGGTGGGTTCGGTGACCTTCAAGTTCTGATCGGCTGAACGCAACGCAGCAGCCTTGCGCGCGGCGGGACCCTGGTCCCGTCGCGCCTTTTCTTTCCTGGGGAGGCGAGGGCATCATGGCCGCTCCGGCAGAGGCAGAATCCATGAACACGCAAAGCCGATTGATCCGCAAGGTTGTCATCCTGGGCGGTGGGACCGCCGGCTGGATGACCGCCGCAGCCCTGTGCGCGAACATCCAGCGCGAATGCACCATCACCCTGGTCGAATCCGACGAAATCGGCATCGTCGGCGTAGGTGAGGCGACCATCCCGCCGATCCGGCAGTTCAACGACATGCTCGGCCTCGACGAGAACGAGTTCCTGCGCCGCACGCAGGGTTCATTCAAGCTCGGCATCCAGTTTGTCAACTGGGGCCGGCAGGGACATCGCTATTTCCATCCCTTTGGCGCCTATGGCCGTCCCTTCGACCTGGTGCAGATCCAGCACTACTGGCAGCGCGCGGCGCGCGCCGGGCACGCCGGCGCCTTTGAGGAATACTGCATGGCCTGGGCTGCGGCCAAGGAGGGGCGCTTTGATCGGCCCTTGTCCGATCCGCGCGAAGTGCGCTCCACCTATCTGTATGCCTACCACTTCGACGCCAGCCTTTACGCCCGCTTCCTGCGCAGCCATGCCGAACAGCGCGGCGCCCGGCGGATCGAGGGCAAGGTGGCTTCGGTGCAGCAGCATCCTGACAGCGGCCACGTGCGCGCGCTGACGCTGGAAAGCGGCGAGGTCGTGGCAGGCGATCTGTTCATCGACTGCTCCGGCATGCGGGCCTTGCTGATCGAAGACACGCTCAAGACCGGTTTTGACGACTGGAGCCACTGGCTGCCCTGCGACCGCGCGCTGGCCGTGCCCAGCGAACGTGGCGAGTTCACGCCCTACACGCGCTCCGTTGCCCATGCAGCGGGCTGGCAATGGCGGATTCCCCTGCAGCACCGCACCGGCAACGGCCATGTGTTCAGCTCGCAGTTGATGGGGGAAGACGAAGCCGCCACCCTGCTTCTGCGGCACCTCGAAGGCAAGCCGCTTGCCGATCCGCGGCTGATCCGGTTCCGCACCGGCCGGCGCCGGCAGATGTGGAACAAGAATGTGATCGCCATCGGGCTTTCCAGCGGCTTCCTGGAGCCTCTGGAGTCGACCAGCATCCATCTGATTCAGGCCGGCATTTCCAAACTGCTTGCCTACTTCCCCGACCTCGACTTCGATCCCTGTGTGGTGCAGGAATACAATCGGGTCGGTGCGCTCGAATACGAGCGCATACGCGACTTCATCGTGTTGCATTACCACCTGGGCGCGCGTGACGACAGCGAGCTGTGGCGCTATTGCCGGGCGATGGCGATCCCGGACAGCCTGCACTACAAGATGGAGCACTTCCGCCGCTTCGGGCGCATCGTGCCTGGCGAGATGGACCTGTTCGGCGCCCCCAGCTGGCTCGCCGTGATGATCGGGCAGGGCCTGATGCCGGAGCGTGCCGACCCCTTCCTGGACTACCGCACCCTGGATGGCAGCGACTACATCGAGCGGCTGCGCGGCACCATGGCGAACAGTGCCCGGATGATGCCCACGCACCAGGCCTACGTCGATCGCCACTGCAAGGCCGATTGAGATCATGGCCACCCGCGCGAACCTGTCGGTGTGCCACGCAATCCTCGCGGCGCTGGCCATTCTGGTCCCGGCCGGAGCTGGCAGGCTCGCCTGCGCGGCCGGGACGGCGGTCCAGCGCTACGTCCTTCAGGCTGGCGACGTGCAGTTGGAAGTCAGCGCGCCGCGTCCCGAAATCCTGCGCATTCGTGCTGGACAGCGCGGGCTGCCGGAAGACGCTTCCTGGACGGTGCCCGCATCGGTGCGCCAGTCCACCGTGCCCCTGGCGGTCCAGGAAGGCAGCACCGAAGTGGTGCTTTCGACTACCGCCATGCGGATCACCCTGAACCGCGCCACGCTCGCGACCCGGATCGAAGATGCCGGCGGACAGGTGCTGCTGGCGGATGCCGGGGAAGGCCTGCGCTTCACGGACGGGGGCTTCCAGATCCGCAAACGCATGCCGGCCGATGCGCGCTATTTCGGTCTGGGTGACAAGACGGGCGGGCTGGATCGTCGCGACGGATCGTTCACGCTCTGGAACACCGACCACTTCGGATTCGGTCCTGCGTCGGATCCACTCTACAAGTCGATCCCGTTCCTGATCGGCGCGCGCGAGAGCGGCAGTGCCTTCGGGCTGTTCGTCGACGATACCTGGCGCACCAACTTCGATTTCGGCAAGGCGGCACGCGACGTCCTCACGGTCAGCGCGGAAGGCGGGCCGCTCGACTACTATGTCATGGCAGGCCCAGCGCCCGCTGATGTGGTGCGCCAGTACGCCATCCTGGCCGGCACAGCGCCGCTGGTTCCGCTGTGGGCACTGGGCTTTCAGCAATCCCACTACAGTTACATGTCGCAGGCGGAAGTGCAGGACGTCGCGCATCACCTGCGTGCGGATCACGTTCCGGCGGACGTGCTGTACTGTGACATCGACTACCAGGATCGCAACCGTCCCTTCACGGTCAACACCACAGCCTTCCCTGACATGCCAGGCATGGTTGCCACGCTGCGCGCGCAGGGATTCCGTCTGGTCCTGATCACGGATCTTCACATCGCCAAGGCCGCAGGGCAGGGCTATGGGCCCTACGACAGCGGTATGGCCATCGACGCCTTCGTGCACAACGCCGACGGTTCCACTTTCAGCGGTGAGGTGTGGCCAGGCGCCTCGGTGTTTCCGGATTTCAGCCGGCCGGCTGTGCGGACGTGGTGGGGCGAGCAGTATCGGGGCTTCGTGGGGATGGGTGTGGCGGGCTTCTGGAACGACATGAACGAGCCTGCCTTGTTCCAGGTCCGCAGCAAGACCATGCCGCTTGACGTGATGCACCGTATCGAAGAACCCGGGTTCAGGCCACGCCAGGCCAGCCACGCCGAAATGCACAACGTCTACGGCATGCTCAACGTCAAGGCGACACGCGAAGGTCTGCTGGCGGCTGCACCGGACACACGCCCATTCGTGCTCACACGCGCGAGCTATGCCGGCGGTCAGCGCTACGCCGCCACCTGGACCGGGGACAATCTCTCGACTTACGAGCACCTGCGCTTGTCGGTGCCCATGCTGGTCAATCTGGGCCTGAGCGGTTTTGGCTTCGCTGGCGACGACATCGGCGGATTTGCCGGCGATGCGCCCACGCCGGACCTGCTGACGCGCTGGATCGAAGTGGGGGCTTTCAATCCGATCTTCCGCGATCACTACATGCAGGACAAGCCGGCGCAGGAAGTGTGGGCAGGCGGCGCGGAACACGAGGCGATCCGCCGACACTACATCGAAGAGCGTTATCGCCTGCTGCCCTACCTTTACGCGCTTGCGGAGGAACACAGCCGCAGCGGACTGCCACTCATGCGCCCGGTATTCCTGGAGTTTCCGTCCGTGCTGTCGGACGGCGCGGTCTTCAGCAGTCTGGAAACCGCGTTCATGCTGGGCCCGGATCTGCTGATCGCGCCGCCGCCTACGCCCGAATCGAGCGCAGCCTTCGACGTGCGTTTGCCCGGCGAAGGCTGGTATGACTATTGGTCGGGCAGTCCTGTGTCCGGCAGTGTCGCGCACGAGCACGCCGCGCTCGCACGCCTGCCGGTGTTTGTTCGGCCGGGGGCCATCCTGCCGCGCCAGCCACTGGTGCAAAGCACCAGCGAGACACCCCGTGGTCGCCTCGTTCTCGCCATCTATCCCGGACCGGACTGTCGCGGCAGCCTGTACCTCGATGATGGCGTCAGCATGGCCTTCACGCGCGGCGCCTTCCTGCGGCAATCGATCAGTTGTCAGCAGGAGGGCGATGATGCCGTCACGGTGCGGTTCGGGGCCCGCCAGGGCAGCTGGCAGCCCTGGTGGACGGGCATCACCCTGGAGCTGCATGGACCGGGCGCGCTGGTCCGGCAGGATCTGCCTGACATGCCTGCGGCCACCACCGTGCGGCTGTCCGTGCGACCCTGACGAGGCGCCACAGGCGCGGACGCGCTACATCGGCCGCATGTCGAAGGCGACGGTGAGTCGCTCCTCGCCCTTGAAGGGGACCGTTCCGTGCCACATGGTGGCGGGAAACAGCACCAGCTGACCTGCTTGCGGCGCGATCTCGCGATAAGGCGCGAGATCCAGCCGAAGTTCGGGCGGCGGGGTCCCCAGGCGCAAGCAGCCGGCAGGTGGTTCACCTGGAGCCGGTGGCAATGCAATGTAGCAAGCCGAGCTGATCCAGCCCATTGGATGGGTGTGGCATGAATGGAAACCCTGGTCGCGCAGGCGTACCGACCAGCTGCCGGCAAAACGCAGCGACTGGCGCTGGGGTGCAAGCAGTGGATGGCGAGGGTCGGGCGGCGGCAAGGCCGCGACATATTCGGCGACTGCTTCACGTATCGCCTGGCGCAGGCGGACGATGGGCTGTTCATGGCGGAACAGCAGGGGCCGGTCGGTTTGGGTGCCGCCCCGCACGGATTGTTCCAGATAGGGTTCGGCCATGGTGTGCAGGGAACGCAGCAGCACCGCCAATTCCTCCAGTTGCCCGCTGCCGAGTCCCAGGCTGGCCACACGGATGAACTGGTCCGGGCGATCCAGCCACTCGGCACGCGCGTCGCCCAGCAGACGCCAGGCGATCGACAGATAGGGCCAGAAGGCGGTGGCCGCGGCTGTCGACAGGAAGGCTTCAGCATGGCGTGCCGCCTTTTCCGCGTCGCCGCAGCGTAGGGCGTGCCGCACCCGTGCGAGGCCAAGGCCGGGATCGAGGCTGACACCGAAATCATCGAACAGCGTGGGATCGTGGTCGGCGGCGCCGGATTCGGCATCGAGATAGGCGCTGGCGATCTGCAGTGCCGGCAACTCGCCCAGGGTATGCCGGGCGTCCTGGATCACGCGCCGTGCCGATGCCCACTGGCGCGCCTTGGCGAGTTCGGTGAACCAGCCCAGGCGCAGGCCGGCATGGTCCGGTGCGCGGCGCACGGCCTCGGCATAAGCGCGATCGAAGTCCGGTTTGCCGCCCGTCTGGCGCAGGCTGGCGAGCTGCCGTTGACCATCCAGCCATGCCGGATGGCGCTCGAGCGCCGCCACCAGGACCTGTTCGGCGGCCTGCGGCTGGCCTTCCGCAGCGAGCGAGGCGGCCAGTTTGCACACCAGCCTCGGATCGTCGGGCGTCCTGGCGCAAAGGGCTGCAAAGCGGGCGGCCGCCGGACGCCCGGTCTCATGGCACAGTTGGGCCTGTCCGAGCAGGATCTCCGGCCGCGGCGCCAGGGCCGCCGCCTGCGCCATGGCGGCCAGCGCCTCCTCATGCTTTTGGGTGTCATGCAGCGCGACACCGAGCAGCCAGTGGGCCTGCGCCGACTGCGGCCAGGCCTCGACCATGCGCTGCAGCCCAGGAATCAGGGCGTCCGCCCGCCCCTGGCCATGGCTGGCCAGCAGGTCCTGCTCGATCCGCGTCCATTCCGGTGCGCCCGGACCGGAATGGACGGCCTGTTCGATCAGGGCGGCCAGCGCTGCGGTCAAGGCTTGCGCCCGGGCTCAGGGCTGCGCCGCATGCGCCTGCAGCAGCCACAGGCGGGCGACGTCGGCGGCGCCATCGCTGCCCGTGACGCCCTTGAGCAGGCCCACCGCCTTGCCATCCTGCTTCTGATCGATGTAGACCTCGGCCAGGCGCAGACGCGCATCGTCAGGATGACGGAAGTTGCCCTTGCGGTAGCCTTCCTCTGCCAGCGCGATGCCCTGCCGGGCGTCGCCGGCATCGGCAACCTGCATGCCCAGGTTGATCAGTGCGGTGCCATCACGGTTGTCGCGGGCCTCCGCCACGGACTTCTCAGCATCGGTGTGCGCCGCGGCCAGGCGCTCGTCCACCAGCCTGGCCAGCCGCCTTTCGCGGTCGGCCTGGCTGCCGCGGCCGAGCAGGCCAGCGCTGAAGCCCTGGTCCATGACCTTCTTGCCAAGCGTGGGAAAACCCGCCTGCAGCGCAAGCTGCGCCATTTCCATCAGTTGGGCAGGCTGGGTGAGAAAACCGTGGGCATACTTGAAACGGTACAGGTCGATCTGCAAGCGGTCCGCAAAGCCGGCGCGGATCTCGACCCGGTGCACAAAGTCCGACCAGTATTCCTTTTTCGGATAGTAGCGCACCAGCAGTTCCATGGTGTGGACATAGCCACTACTGTCTTTCAGGCTGCGCTGGCAGGCCAGCAGCATCTGCAGCCGTTCCTCGGCGGGTGGTTTGCCAGCCGCTTCGGCCGCGGCCGCCTCGCGTTGCAGTTCGCTGGCTGCGGCGGCGTAGTCGCCGGCCAGATAATAGTCCTGCGCGAGCAGCGCTTTCATGGCCGGGTCACTGCCGCCATCCTTGACATAGCGAGCCACCCAGCTGGCGCTCCTGGGATAGTCCTTGAGGCGGTAATAGATCCCGCCCAGGGCCTCGACCGCCTTGATCTGGTCCGCGGCCGGCAACCTGTTGGCCGCGACCACGGCCTCGAAGGACTTGGCGGCGGTGGCATTGTCACCGGCGGCGGCGGCGACCGAGGCACGCATGCGTTCGATGGTGAAGTTCTCGTAGGCACTTTTGCCAGTGAGGGCATCGGCCTCGCCGATCTGTCCCAGGGCTTCCCTGGCCTTGCCTTTCTGCGCCAGGTCGGCGGCCTGCTGCAGGTGGCGGCCGATCTCCGGGCGCAGGCTGTCCTCGGCGCAGACGCTGGCAAACGCCAGGCCAAGCCCCAATGCCAGCAGCGTGCTTTGCTTGGAAAGTGTCATGGTGCGCGGTGTCCGTCTGGATTATTCGATGAACTGTTCGTTGCCGACCAATCCGATTTTGGTGACGCCCAGCCTTTGGGCGGACGCCATGACCGCCGCGACATGGTCGTAGGTCACCAGCTTGTTCGGCTTGAGGTGGATCTCGTCCTGGTCGGTTTCGGCCGCCACCTGCTGGAATCTGGCCTCCAGACTGGCGCGGTCGGGCACCGCCGTGCCGTTCCAATACAGCGTGCCGTCGAAGTCGACATCGATCGTCACCACGACGGGCTCCTTGTGCTGCGGCGGCGGCGCTCCATTGGGCATGTTGAGCTTCACGGCATGGGTCTGGATCGGGATGGTGATGATCAGCATCACCAGCAATACCAGCATCACGTCGATCAGTGGCGTGGTGTTCATCTCCATGATCGGCTCGTCTTCGCCCTGGCTTCCCACTTGCATGGCCATGTTCGTTTCTCCCTTATTGGCCGCGCGGCGGCGGTTCGGTAATGAAGCCGACCTTGGCAATGCCGGCCCGCTGGCAAGCCATGACCACTTTCCCGACCCCTTCGTAGCGTGCCTTCTGGTCGCCGCGGATATGCACTTCGGGTTGCGGCACCTTCACGGCCTCCTTTTTGAGGCGCTCGACCAGGGTCGGATTGTCCGGGATCAAGGTGGCATTCCAGTAAACGTCGCCATCCTGGGTGACCGAAATCAGGATGTTTTCCGGTTTGGTCTGCGTTGGAAGGTTGCGTTCCTTGGGCAGCTTGACGGGCACCGTGTGGGTGACCACCGGGATGGTGATCAGGAAGATGATCAGCAGCACCAGCATCACGTCCACCAGCGGCGTGGTGTTGATGGTGCTGATGGCTTCGTCTTCGCCGCCCCCTTCGGGCGCGCCTATCGTCATCGCCATGGCGGCTGGCTCAGCTGCGCGCGCCGACGCGGGCGCCGGCGATCAGGATCGAATGCAGGTCCGCGCCGAAGGTGCGCACCTTCTCCATGGCCGTCTTGTTGCGACGGACCAGCCAGTTGTAGCCGAGCACCGCCGGCACGGCAACGGCCAGACCGATGGCGGTCATGATCAGCGCTTCACCAACGGGACCGGCCACCTTGTCGATCGAGGCCTGGCCGGCAATGCCGATGGCGGTGAGCGCGTTGTAGATGCCCCACACGGTGCCGAACAGCCCAACGAAGGGCGCGGTCGAACCGACCGTGGCAAGGAAGGTCAGGCCTTCCGAGCTGCGTGCGGCTATCAGGTCGACGGCGCGCTGGATGCTCATGGTCACCCAGCTGTGGCGATCGATGGCCTCGACCAGTTTGCCTTCATGGTGGTCATTGGCCGACAGTCCGGTTTCCGCGATGTAGCGGAAGGGGCTGGCTTCGGCAAGCGCTGCGGTACCTTCGGTGACCGTGGCGGCACTCCAGAAGCTGTCCTGCGCTTCCCGCGCCGCCTTGAGCACCTTCGACTGTTCGATCAGTTTGGTGACCAGGATGTACCAGGTTCCCAGCGACATGATCATCAGGATGGTCAGCGTTCCGTGGGCCACGAAGTCGCCGCCTTTCCACAGTGCCTGCAGTCCATAGGGGTTGTCGACGGTTTCGTGGGCGGTGCTGCCCGGCGGGGCGTCGCTCGGCGCGGCCGGCGCACTCGCCGTGGCGGGCGCTGCAGCGGCGGTCGCCGCGGCAGCCGGGGTGTCATCGGCGCGGACGGCCGGGGCGGCGGCAAACGCCAGGATCAGGGCGGCGGCCAGGCCGCCAAGGATGTGCTTCAGGGACATGTCAGACTCCTCGCTGTGTAGGGATTTTGTGGAACTGCAGACACTCTGGCAGGGCTGGACCTCAGTCGAGCTTGAAGACGATTTCCTGTTCGGTCTCGAATTCGTCGTCGCCCTTTTCGAATTTGTAGCGTTTGACGTACTCCAGGGCGACCTTGTCGAAGGTGCGCTTGGGCTGGCTTTCCTTGACCACGGCGTCCTTGACGTCGCCCGAGGGCGCCACCGTGATGTGGACGATGACCCGCCCGGTGATGCCTTCACGCGCAGCCTGGCGCGGATAGGCCGCCACCAGTTCTTCCACCGGCGGCACATAGACCGGCCGCACGTTGGTCCGAAAGCGTGGCTTGGGTGCCGGTGGCGGTGGCGGCGGGGCCGGCTTGGGTGCCGCCTGGACTTCGACCGGCGCCGGCTTCTGGATGATCGGCGCGACCGGTGCCGGTGGCGGCTCCTGCACCACGGCTGTGATGGTGGGTGCCGGGGGTGGCGGGGCGCTGATCTTGATTTCCGGCGGCGGAATGAACGGTGGTGGCGGTGCCGCCAGCTTGGGCGGCGGGGGCGGGGCTTCCGGCGGCGGGGGCGGGGGCGGTTTGACCTCCTCGATGATCTTGGTTTCGAGGGGTTGCTTGATGACCTCGATGACCTTGCGTCCCAGGCCGTTCAACAAGCCGTAAATCAGAATGACGTGGGCCAGCACCGCGATGGCGAGACCGATCGGGCGTTTTCCGCTGTTGCTGGCTTCCAGGTAAGGCGAGCTGGCGCTCAATGGGAACCTCCTCTGTGCTGTGATTATCGTTCTGCGCGATGCGGCCGTTCGCGTGGCCACTCAGGGCAGGTCTAAGATAGCCCGGCATGCAATCGATTGCAATCATGCGCTGCAGCATGGCCGGGATGGGCTGCAGCGGGGATTTGCGCGCCGCCCTCCGGCGATGCCGGGAGCACCTGACCGCCCGAACTCGGCGACAATCGCGAGTCAGCGAGAGGGCACGGCCCGTCATGGAGCGGTGCCGCCCTCTGCGTGCCGGCGCGGTGCCTGCCTGGAATCCGGGTGGCCGCGCGGCGCCGCATTTCCTTCAGGAGGACAGTCTTGAGTACCAGTGAAGTCTTCCTGCTCGCCATGATCATCATCTTCAGCGTGCCCTACCTGGCGTGGCGGGCCGTGGCTGCCGATGACATGGCGCCGCTGGTGGTGGTGCAGATTCTCGCCGGGATTGCGCTGGGCCCTGGCGTCCTGGGAGCCGCGTTTCCAGAACTTCACGCGCTGGTATTCCGGCCGCTGGTGGTGCAGGCGCTCACGGGTATCGCCTGGTGGGCCGTCATGCTGTTCGTGTGGATCGCCGGTCTGGAACTCGATCTGCGCGCGACCTGGCGTCGACGTCGGGAAACCGGCGTGACAGCGGCACTGGCGCTGGGGGTGCCCTTGCTCGCCGGGGCGCTGCTCGCCGTGCTGCTGATGCGGTGGCCGGGCTGGATGGGCGCGCAGGCACAGCCGTGGCAGTTCGTCGCAGGCATCGGCATGGCGTGCGCGGTGACGGCCCTGCCGATCCTGATCCTGTTCCTGGAAAATCTCGGAATCCTGCGCCAGCCGCTCGGCCAGCGCATCCTGCGCTATGCCAGCCTCGATGATGTCGCCATCTGGGGGGTGCTGGCGGTGATCCTGATGGACTGGCAGCGGGTCGGGCGGCAGCTTGCCTTCCTGCTCGTTTTCGCACTCGCGGCGCTGGCCTGTCGCGCCCTGATGCGGCGCTGGGCAGCGCGCGACCGCTGGCATCTGGCACTGACCTGGCTGCTGCTGGTGGCTTTTGCCGCAGACTGGTGCGGTCTGCATTTCATGGTGGGTGCCTTCCTTGCGGGCGCCACACTCGAAGCCGAATGGTTCGCGCGGAAAGACCTCGATCAATTGCGCCACCTGCTGCTGCTGGTCCTGATGCCGGTGTTTTTCCTGAGCACCGGGCTGCGTACCCAGTGGGGTGTCGGTGGACTGTCCGTGCTGGGGGTTGCGGCGCTGCTGCTGCTGGCGTCCGTGGGCGGCAAACTGCTGGGCGTGCATCTTGCTGGCCGCATGCTCGGCTGGTCTGCGGCCGAAGCCCGCCTGATCGGCTGGCTGCTGCAGACCAAGGCCTTGATCATGATTCTTTTTGTCAACGTGCTGCTGGACCGGCGGATCATCAGCGAGGCGACTTTCACGGCGCTGTTGCTGATGGCGGTAGGCAGCACGGTCCTGTCGGTTCCGATGGCGCGACCCGCCCTGCGCCAGCTGGATTCTGGCTGAAGCGCAAGCTGCGCGTTGCAATCGATTGCCGTGCATGCTAGCGTTTCTCGTGACCAGCCCTGCCCCCGGGTGTGCCTGGAGCCCATGGTCATGACACCGGATCTGCTGGCCTCAGCGCGCGCCGACAGGCGCCGTCATCTCCGGCAGGCCACCCGGAACGGCTCGCATCGCCACGCAATACCGCCGGCAGCAGCACGATCAGACCGTTCGCAAATTGATTCCACTCGAGACTGCATCCGATTGAACGCCACGCCTTCTGAAGCCCTGCGTCCTCTTTTTCACTTTGCGCCCCGGCGCAACTGGATGAACGATCCCAATGGTCTGGTCTGGTTCGACGGCGAGTACCACCTGTTCTTCCAGTTCAACCCCCACGGCGACGTCTGGGGGCACATGAGTTGGGGACACGCCGTGAGCACCGACCTGATCCACTGGCAGGAATTGCCGTTGGCAATTCCGGAAGACCCGGATTACATGATTTTTTCCGGCAGTATCGTGGTCGATAAGGACAACACCGCAGGGTTTGCCGGTCCAGGGCAGACGGCCCTGGTTGCGATCTACACGGGGGCGGCCCAGGCACCGCGCAGCCTGCAGAACCAGCAGCTGGCGTTCAGCCTGGATCGCGGGCGCACCTGGGTCAAATACGCGGGCAACCCGGTGCTCGACATTGGCGCCGCCAGTTTTCGCGATCCCAAGGTGTTCTGGCACGCGCCGAGTGCGCGCTGGATCATGGTGGTGGTGCTGTCGGAGTTGCGCCGCGCGCGTTTCTACGCTTCGTCTGATTTGCGCCATTGGCGCCACCTCAGCGACTTCGGGCCGACCCACGATGGCGATGGCATCTGGGAGTGTCCGGACCTGATCCCGCTGACGCTGCCGGCCCAGGACGGCGCAGCCGCACGCACGGTGTGGATGTTCAAGGTCGATGTGTTCGAGAATCACGTGGCCGGCAGCTCTGGCGCACGCGTGTATTTCGGTGACTTCGACGGCAACGCTTTCCATGCACCGGCGCACGCCTGGCAGTGGGTGGACTGGGGCATGGATTTCTATGCCAGTGCCTCGTGGTCCAACCTGCCAGGTGCCGATGGCGATCCAGCCTTGGCAGCCGAAGCGATCTGGCTGGGCTGGCTGGACAACCATGTCTACGCCAAGGAGCTCCCGACGGCGCCCTGGCGCGGCCAGATGTCACTGCCGCGCATGCTGTCCCTGTGCCGCACTGAAGGGCCAGTCGGGATGGCGCTGGTGCAGCAACCGGTGCCGGGCCTGCGCGCCCTGCGCCAGCCGCTGCTGACGCAAGCAGCCTGCGTGATTGCCAGCGGCGAACGTCTGATCGATTGGCCCGGTCCGGGCGAACATCGCGCGCTCGACATCGAAGTCGAACTGATCCCGCCCCCGCAGGGAAGCTGCGGTCTGCTGCTGCGCGTCGGTCGCCCGGAAGCAGGGCTGTCCGAGCGCACCGTGGTGGGCTATGACGCAGTGCGCGGAGCCCTGTTTCTGGACCGCTCGGCCTCCGGATTCCTGCCCGCATTCGCGCCCTATGCGGGTCGGCGCCACGCGCCGTGGCCGCTGCCGGCGGACGGGGTGGTGCGGCTGCGGCTGCTGCTCGATTCGAGTTCCATCGAGCTGTTGAGCCTCGACGGCAGCTGCTGGCTGTCGGAACGCATCGTGCCGGGCGCCGGCAGCCTGGGTCTTGGCCTCTGGTCCGAACAGGGGGAAGCCGTGCTGCAGCGCCTGCAGGTGTATCGCCTGGATGCGTGAGCGGCGTTCCGCCGCAGCGGCACGGCAACACGGCAACACGGCAACACCGCAACACCGCAACACCGCAACGTCCGGGTGCAAGGCAAGGCGGCATCCCTGCAAGACCAGACAACAACGAGGAGAATCCCGGCATGAACAGCATCGTGCGCAAGCCCCATCTGAGCTTGCGCCAGCTCTTCGAGATGAATCTTGGCTTCCTGGGCCTGCAATTCAGCTTTGGCCTGCAGCAGAGCAACATGGGGCCGATCTACAGCTATCTTGGGGCGAACGAGGCTTCGCTGCCTTTGCTGTCCCTGGCCGGACCGATGACTGGCCTGCTGGTGCAGCCGATCATCGGTGCGCTGAGCGACCGCACCCTGTCGCGCTTCGGGCGGCGCACGCCCTACTTCCTGATCGGTGCGGTGCTGTGCAGCCTGGCCCTGTTCGCGATGCCCTACGCGCAGGCGATCTGGATGGCTGCCAGCCTGCTGTGGATCCTCGACGCTGCCAACAACATCACCATGGAGCCCTACCGCGCCTATGTCAGTGACCGTCTGAACGCCGACCAGCACGCCCACGGTTTCCTGATCCAGAGTGCCTTCACCGGTGCCGCGCAGACCCTGTCCTACCTGACGCCGACGCTGCTGGTGGCCTTTGGCATCAGCCGCGATGCCATGGATGCCAACCACATCCCGATCATCACGCGCGTGGCTTTCGTGATCGGCGCGCTATTGTCGTTTTCCACCATCGTGTGGTCGGTCTGGCGAGTGCGTGAACTGCCGCTGGATGCGCGGACCGTTGCCGCCATTCGCGCCAAAACCCACACCTTCGGCACGGCCCTGATCGAGATTCGCGATGCGATCCGGGAAATGCCGACCGCGATGCGGCAGCTGGCGGTCATGAAGCTGTTCCAGTGGTATGCCATGGGGACCTACTGGACCTATGTCACCTACGCCATCGCGCGCAGCCTTTACGCCAGCAGCGATCCGCACAGTGCGGCATTCCGCGAGGCGGTACTGACCAATGGCCAGGCCGGAGCCTTCTACAACTGCATCGCGTTCGCTGCCACGCTGCTGCTGATCCCCGCCACCCGGCGCTTTGGCGCCAAGCATGTGCACGCCGTCTGCCTGATGGCGGGCGGCCTGGCGATGCTCGGAATTCCGCTGGTGTCGAGCAAGGCCCTGCTGTTCCTGCCCATGGTCGGGATGGGGCTGGCCTGGGGCAGCATCATGGGCAACCCCTACATCATGCTGGCGGGCAGCATCCCGCCGGAACGCACGGGCGTCTACATGGGCATTTTCAACATGTTCATCGTGATCCCGATGCTGATCAACGGTTTCACGCTTCCGCTGCTCTATGGGCCGCTTTTCGGCGCCGATCCGCGCCACGTGCTCTCGATGGCGGGTGTGCTCATGTTGTGTGCGGCTGCCGCAACGCTGCGCATCCGCCTCGCGGCGCCGGCCCTCGCAGCGCCGGCGGTGGCAGGCGCTGCGCTCTAGCGATCCGGGCGATCGTTTACATTCGGCCCAATGATGGCCAGAATACGGGAAACTGACCGATCATGCCCCAAGCACCCAAACCCGAGCACGCCCGCGCGAATGTTGCCGACGGCGAATCCCCTGTGGCCGCGTACCGGGATGCCAGCCCCGCGCAACGCCGCCTGCAAATGACCGACATCGCGCGACTGGCCGGGGTGTCCACTGCCACGGTGTCGCGCGCCATGAACGGTTCGCCGCTGGTGAATGCCGAGACCCGGCAACGCATTGTCGACCTTGCGCGCTCGCTCAACTACACCATCAATGTCGGCGCGCAGAGTCTGCGCCTGGGCCAGAACCGGACCGTGGCGGTGCTGGTGCCTTACGAGGGTGAACGACGCCAGGCGGTGTCCGACCCGTTCTTCCTGAGCCTGGTCGGCAGCCTCGCCGATGCCCTGACGGATCAGGGCTACGACATGCTGCTGTCGCGCATCGATGCTGACAACATCGAGCAGGCCGGGCGCTATGTCGACAACGGCCGCGCCGTCGGCGTGATCCTGGTCGGCCAATGGCACCACCACGAACAACTCAACAGCCTTGCGGCGCGCCGCCTGCCCATCGTGGTGTGGGGCGCGCAACTGCCGCGCCAGCTGTATTGCACGGTCGGCGGCGACAACCAGACCGGCGGACTGCTGGCCACGGCAGCATTGCTCGATGAAGGACGCCGCAGGATTGCCTTCATGGGAGAACGCGATCTGGCCGAAGTGGCCCATCGCTACCAGGGCTACCTTCTGGCCCATCAACGCGCGGGAATCCGGCCTGACCCTGATCTCTGCCTGTCGGTATCGTTTCTCAGCGATGGCGGCCGCACGGCCGTGGCGCGTCTGCTGGCCGATGGTCCGGCTTTTGACGGGGTGTTTGCCTGCAGCGACCTGATCGCCATGGGCGTGATTGCAACCTTGCGCGAGCATGGCATCGCGGTTCCGGAGCAGGTTTCGGTGGTTGGTTATGACGACGTGGCGCTGGCGCAGAACTTCCAGCCGGCGCTGACCACCGTGCATCAGTCGATCGAAGAGGGGGGACGGCTGCTGGTCGCGACCTTGCTTGAATTGATCCAGAATGGACGCGCCGAGCCGCGTACGCTGGTACCCAGCCTGGTCACGCGCGCCTCGACGCGCGCGCGCCCCCCCGCCAGCGCACCCTGCGCGGTCTGAGTCAGGGCGCGGCGACCGCGCCGCTGCGTTGCAGGCGGACGATGTAGGCCGTTTCGGCCTGAGCGCGCGGGGTCGGCAGCCCGCTGTGGACGAGCCAGGCACCGTCGAGCAACAGACCTTCGGGCCGATTGAGGGCGTCAAAAAATGGCGCAGTGTGATGCGGCCCGTCAGGCCGTTCAGCGCCCGCCGGAAGGACTTGCCAGGCACGGTAGTGCGCCTGCGTGTCCAGCATCGCGAGGCGCAAGGGCGGCGCATGACGGAGGCTGCCCGGCTGCATCCGGTAGACCAGCAGGAGCACATCCTGGGCATCGACGTCGCCATGCGCCTGCCAGACCAGCCCGTCGTCGCCTTGGCCGCACCAGGTCCGGCCGTGGTGCAAGCGCGGCCGCAACTGCTTGTAGAGCGTTATCCAGCCTCCCAGTGTCTGGCGCTGCAGCGGATCGAGTCTGCGCACGTCCAGTTCGACGCCGAAGTGGCCTGGCAGCGCCACGGCTGCGCGGAAATCCATCGACTGGGTGCGGCCGGTGGTGTGGGCCGGTGCAGTGCCGACGTGCGAGCCCATGATCTCGGGCGGGAAGAACTGCAGGAAGCCGCGCTGGATGTCCGTGCGCGACACGGCATCGATGCAGTCGCTGGTCCAGACGCGGTGGGTATGGCGCAAGATGCCGAAATCGATGCGTCCGCCACCGCCTGAGCAGCTTTCGATTTCCACCGCAGGATGCGCACTGCGCAGCCGCTGCAGCAGGGCGTAAAGGGCGAGCACCTGGGCGCGATAGCCGGGCAGGCCAGGCTGCAGACCGGCCGTAGTGAGATCACGGTTGTGGTCCCATTTCAGGTAGGCGATCGGATGCTCGGCGAGCAGCGCGGAGAGGTGCTCGAACAGGTAGTCAGCGACCTCGGGGCGCGAAATGTCGAGCACCAGCTGATTGCGCGCTGTCAGCAGCGGCCTTCCGCTGAGTTGCAGTGCCCAGTCGGGGTGCGCGCAGAACAGATCGCTGTCGGGATTGACCATCTCGGGTTCGACCCACAGCCCGAATTCCATGCCCAGCCCACGCACGTGCGCCACCAGCGGTGCCAGGCCATCGGGCAGCTTGTCGGGGTCCGGCCACCAGTCACCGAGGCCGGCGCGATCATGGTGACGGCTGTGGAACCAGCCATCGTCGAGCACGAAGCGCTCGACCCCGATCGCGGCTGCCGCGTCCGCCAGGGCCAGCACCTGCCCGGGTTCGATATCGAAATACATCGCCTCCCAGGTGTTGAGATGCACCGGGCGCGGCCGCATGGCGCCCCCCGGCCATGGCAGACGGGCGCGCAGCTCGGCGTGGAAATTGGCAGCCAGTCCGTTCCATCCGGCGTCCGACACGCTCGCCACCAACTCGGGCGTGACAATTGACGCCCCGGCGGCCAGGCGGCCTTCACCGGGCGCCAGCCACTCGCCGAACTGCCATTGATAGCGGCCATCGGGCAGCTGCTCGATGGTTTGCTGATGGTTGCCTGACCAGGCGAGGTGGGCGCCGAACACCAATCCGCTGTCGGCGCCGGCGCCCGGGGTGGTGACCACGGCCCCCGGAAAGCAGTCATGCGAAGTGCGGCCGCGCCGGCTCTCGCGCCGCCAGAGGCTGCGCGAGAGCCGGTCGGTCTGCAGCAGGAACTCGTGCATGTGCTGTCCGGCATAGGAACGCACGCTGTCGCACTGCCCTGGCAGCGGCAGGGTGGCGGCCGCCAGCCACTGGACGTCCAGCGGAGCGTCACCGAGATTGTGCAATTCGCTGCGGATCACCAGCACGTCGCTGTCCGCATCCAGCGTCAGCGTCACGCTGACACGCAGGGCTGCGACGCTGTCGCTGAGGTGCAGCCGCAGCGAACGCGCGGGCGTCAGCCATTCGACGGCACAGTGATCAAATGCCTGGGCAAAGTCCCGCCCATCGCGATGGGCCAGCAGGGCACTCTGGCCGAACCAGCCGACGCCAAAGCTGGGCACCAGGGTCAAGGGCTGGTCGAAGTCCAGGGTGAAGCTGGGCAAGGGGCGGGTATCCCGCAGGGCCATGCCGGGGGTGGTCGATTCATTGAGGCGTGGCCCCCAATAGCGCCATTGCGGCGCCTCGTCGGCGAAAAGTTCCAGCACCACGCTGCTGCGCTGGCTGTGCAGAGTCAGGAAGTTCGGGGCAGGGCGCATGGCGGGATGTCGATCCGGGGGGGGCGGTGGCGCGCACAGCAACGCTGCGCTCAAAAGCTGCGAATCAGGCCAATCTGACGCGCGTTAGTCATGATGCCATGGCCTGTCCGTGATCGCAATGTCGGCAGCAGCAGGGCGCGCGGGGTATGCTCGTGGTGGACGCGTGGGGTGTCCGTGGTGGTCGTGACGGGCGATCACCTGAACCTGGAGGCCGCATGACCGGCAAATCTGCACCGCATGCGACGTTGCAGGAAATGGAGGAACGGATCCGGCAGCTGCCGGTGCTCCCCAATATGGTCATGCACCTGATGCAGCTCGATCCCGCCGATGAACACTATTTTGAGGACGTGCAGCGCCTGCTGAGATCTGACCCGGGTTTCGCGGTTCGCGTGCTCAATTTTGCCAATTCCGCCGCCGTTGCGCCGGCCAGCCCGATCGATTCCCTGGAGCAGGCCCTGTACCTGATCGGGTGCCAGCGGGCTGTGCGCCTGATACTCGCGCGCTCGGCGATCCAGATCTTCCTGCCGCGCCTGCCGTGGCAGCGCGCGCTCTGGTGCCACGCCTTTGATGTCGCGCTACTGACCGAGGCACTGGCGCCGTGGCTTGTCGGGCCTGCGATCAATGCGGCACAGGCCTATCTGGCGGGACTGCTGCACGATGTCGGGCGCTTCGTGCTCTATCTGCAGGCGCCGGATGAACTGCGGCGCGTCGACGAGACCGGGTGGGGTTCGCCACAAGCGCTGGCGGAAACGGAACTGCGCCTGTGCGGCTTCACCCACGCGGAACTGGGCTACCTCGCGCTGCGCAGGTGGGGCGTCGCCACGCCGCTTGCCGACGTTGTGCGCTACCACCATCATCGGCCGCCGCTGCCTGCCGGCCTTGCGCCAGCCAGTAGCGCGCTGATCGGACTGCTGCACGACGCCGACTGGATCTCGATCAGGCTCGCGCTTCGCAGCGCGCTGTGGACTGCCTCCGAGCCCGGTGTGCTCGAAGCCTTGTTGTGTGCGCCGAATGTCACCGCGCCCAGCACGCTGCAGCCGCCAGAACTGCTGGGTGTGGTGCGTTCGGCGCTCAGCAGCAGCCGCGCGCTGCAGAAGCAGATGGGCGTCGCGGACAAGGACTGAGCAAGGCGCCATCCGGTGGCGGAATGCTCAGTGCGCCACCACGCCGTGCCCGATCACCCTGCCACCCTCGTAGACGGTGAAGCGCCCGGAATCAGCGTAGATGCGGATATCGCTGGCGCAACTCAGTGTGACCTCGGCCGTGCTGCCCGGTTCGATCTGCGCTTCGGCGCTTGCCAGGCGGACGGCACAGTTGACGTCGCCGTCGGGCGGATAGAACACGATGTGTGGCCGGTAGCCGTCGAATACCGGCATGCGGCGGCCATTCTGGCCGTCGAAGCTGTCGATGGTCAGTCGCACCGACAGGTCGGTGGCGCGCGGCACGCTGCGCAGCGTTTGCGCGGCCGATGCCGGGATGGCATCCGCCAGGAGCACGCCGGCCAGCAGCAGCGCGGCGGTGGCTTTGGGAAGGTGTCTAGTGTCCATGCGTGGGCCTGAACCAAGGACAGGCGCCGCCTGACCGGCCCCCCCGGGCATGGCCGAAATTGTAACGCGGCGGCGCGCGCGTGCAGAGTGTTTGTGTGTCCGCAGCTGCCGCATGAACCATAAATTGTCCTCGCAGGCGCGTCGAAAAAGTCTGATGACTCCGGGTCACGAAAATCTTGCAATCAGATTTGGTGCGGCGCATCATAGCTTCAAGTGTTGAGCGATTGCACGAAACCGTCCCCAGGCTCACCCGGCTGCGGGAATAAAAACAGCAGCTTATAAACGGTGGCGGAAATTCTCCGCTGCTTCGTGGAGTGAACGGTGGGGTGGTTTGGTGCGTCGCGCAACGGCTGTTTCCGGCCTACAGAATTTCATTGCACGAGGTAATTATCATGAACGCCCGTCCCGCTCCGCATACCCCTTACGAGCTCAAGTTGCGTCTCGCCGAGGAGCAGCGCTTCTACGAAACCCATGGCGAGCCTTTCGGCGGCCGCGTCCACGGCCTGGGCAGCCTCGCCAATACCCTGGCTGACGGTCTGGACGCTGTCAGCCACGCGCTGCGCGCCGTCGGCAACGGCGGAGGCCATCACCACGCAGCCTGAGCGCGGGCGGCGTCAGTCGCCCGGATGGTGCGCGCGCAGCAGCGCTTCCAGTTCGGCCGCTGCCTGCGGGTGCCCCAGCAGGTAGCCTTGCATATGGTCGCAGCCCAGCGACGCGATCAGGGCGCGCTGTCCTGCAGTCTCGATCCCTTCGGCCACTGAACGCAGGCGCAGCGTGCGCGCCAGGTTGATCATCATGCCGACCATGGCGGCCACGGCCGCATTGTCGGGGGCTGCCTGCACGAAGCTGCGGTCGATCTTGATCTCGGACAGGGCGATCTGATGCAGCCGGCCGAACGAGGAATGGCCGGTGCCGAAATCGTCCACCGAGACGCTCACGCCCAGGGCATTGAGCTCGGCGATGATGGCAGCGGCGCCCGTGCTGTCTTCCATCATGCCCGACTCGGTGATCTCGAGCTGCAGCCGGCTGGCCGGAATCCGGTACACCCCCAGGATGTCGTCGATTTCGCGCGCCAGCTGGCGGTCGCGGAACTGCTGGGGTGACAGGTTCACCGCCACGGTGAATCCGTCCAGGCCTTGGTCGGCCCAGCGGCGCACCTGGTGGCACGCTTCCTCGATCACCCAGCTGCCGAGTTTGCCGATCAGCCGCGTCTCCTCGGCAATCGGGATGAATTCACTGGGCGGCACCAGGCGCCCGCCGGGCGACTGCCAGCGCACCAGGGCCTCCAGGCCGCGCAGGGCGCCGGACTGGCAGTCGAATACCGGCTGGTAGTGCAGCACCAGCTCGTCGTTCTCCAGCGCCTGGCGCAGTCCGGCTTCGAGCTCCAGCCTTGCCATGGCTTCGGCATTCATGTCCGCCGTGTAGAAACGGTAGCAGTCGCGTCCCGCTTCCTTGGCCCGGTACATGGCCGAATCGGCGTTGCGCAGCAGTGTCGCGTAGCAGGTGCCGTCCTGCGGATAGGCCGCCGCGCCGATACTGGCCGAGACAGTCAGGGTGCGCCCCTCGATGGTCATCGGCGCCGTCAGCGCCTGCAGTATCTTCTGCGCCACCACCGCAGCGTCCTCGGCACGCGCGAGGTCGGCCAGCACCACCACGAACTCGTCACCACCCAGGCGTGCGGCCGTGTCGCGGTCGCGCAGGCAGGCCAGGATGCGGCGCGCCGCCTCGCGCAGTACGGCGTCACCGAACAGATGGCCCAGGCTGTCGTTGATGCGCTTGAACTGGTCGAGGTCGATGAACAGCAGCGCCATCACGCGCGCGGAATGCTGGGTGAACGCGATGGTCACACCGACGCGGTCCTCCAGCAGGTTGCGGTTGGCGAGTCCGGTCAGGGCGTCGACGGTGGCCTGGCGCGAGAGTTCTTCCTCGAAGCGTTTGCGGTCGCTGATGTCATCGAGGATGCCGATCACATGGGTGGTGGTACCGCTGTCGTCCATGACCGGTGACAGCGTCAGTTCGATCCAGAACGCGCTGCCGTCGCGGCGGCGGCTGCGCAGCACGGCGCGCCCGTCGCGGTGTTCGCGGATCGCGGCGCGCAGCTCCTCCACGCCGGACTGCTGCTGGTCCTGGCCCAGCAGCTGTTGCGGCGAAGCACCCAGCACCTCATCCCCCGCGAACCCGGTGATGCGTTCGAAGGCCGGGTTGACGTAGATGATGCGGTTTTCCGGCTTCCGGACCTCGGCGATCATGACGCCGTTGGCGGACGCGTGCAGGGCGCGACTGTGCAGATGCATGGCGCGCATCGCGTGTTCGAGTTCGCGCTCGCTCTGTTCGAGCTGGGCCGAGCGCCGCTCGAGCTTGCGGATCAGCACTTCGCTGTAGCTGCGCAGCACCACCGCGTCCTGTTCGGCCTGCTGCCTGGGCAGGTTCTGCTCGCCGCGCCGCGCGCGCTCGAGCACGCCTTCCATCTGGCGGATGAATTCCGCCGGGTCGCTCGGCTTGACGATGAAGGCGTCGGCGCCAAATTCGCGTGCGAGCTGTTCGTTCTGATGGTCGGTGTAGGTGGCGGTGTAGACGATGAACGGCACCACGCGCAGGCGCGCGTCGCTCTTCCAGGCATGCAGCAGGGTGTAGCCATCCATCTCGGGCATCAGCAGGTCGCTGATCACCAGATCGGGCGGCGCATGCCGCGCGAGTGCCAGCGCTGCCGCGCCGTGTGCCGCCTCTTGCACCTGGTAGCCATGCCCCTGCAGCAGCATGCGCAGCAGATACAGGTTCTCGGCCTTGTCATCGACGATGAGCACGCGGTTCACGCAGCGTCCCCCCTGGTGCCCGGTGCAAAGGTCTCGATATCGCGCACGAAGGTGTCGGGATCGATCGGCTTCTCGATGTAGCCGTTGCAGCCGGCCGCCATGCAGCGCTCGCGGTCGCCCGGCATGGCATAGCTGGTCACGGCGATGATCGGCACCCCGTCGAGCGCGGGCTGGCTGCGCAGTGCGCGCGCCACGGCATAGCCGTCCATGCCCGGCAGCTGGATGTCGAGCAGGATCAGTGCCGGTGCGATGCCGGCGGCCGTGGTCAGCGCCAGCGGACCGTCGGCGGCGTGCACGATCTTCCAGCCGTGGGTCTCAAGCAGGAAAGTCGCCAGATAGCGGTTTTCCTCGTTGTCCTCGATCAGCAGGATGCGTCGGTTCATGCCCTTGTCTCTTCAGGTGACGGTTGGAGCGGCAGCCAGACCTGGAAACGCGTGCCGGACTGCCAGCGGCTGTCGGCGGCGATCGCGCCTCCCATGAGTACCACCAGCCGGGCGCAGATGGCCAGCCCCAGTCCGCTGCCTTCGTGGCTGCGCGCCAGCGTGGCGTCGATCTGCTGGAAAGGCTGGAACAGGCTGCCCAGGTCTTGCTGGCGGATGCCGATGCCGCTGTCCTCGACCAGGACCAGCGCCGCGGGACGCGCCACGCCGGCCGGATTGCCCTGGCAGATGGTCCAGTGTGCGCCCGGATCGCTGTCGGCGGCAGTGCTGCTGCCGTGCGCATCCACCTGCAGCCGCGCCTGCAGGCGGATGCCCCCGGTTTCGGTGAACTTCACGGCATTGCCGAGCAGGTTGAGCAGGACCTGCCGGACGCGTCGCGCGTCACCCTGCGCCGTGCCGAGTTCCGGCGCGATGTCGGCGCTCACCACCAGGCCCTTGCGTTCGGCCAGCGGGGTGATGGTGGCGACGGCCTGCTGCAGGATGGCGGCAAGGTCGTAGGTGTCGTGGGCGACGGCCAGACGGCCGGCTTCGATCCGGGAGATGTCGAGCACGTCGTTGATCAGGGCCAGCAGGTGCCGGGCACTGCCGCGCACCATGCCGAGCTGCTTGCCCTGTTCGGCGTTGAGCGGCCCGGCGAGTCCCTGAAGCAGGATTCCGGTGAAGCCGATGATGGAATTCAGAGGCGTGCGCAGTTCGTGACTCATGGTGGACAGGAAGGCCGACTTGGTGCGATCGGCGGATTCGGCGACGTCCTTGGCCAGCTGGAGTTCGCCGGTGCGTTGCGCGACCTTGGCCTCGAGGCTGCGATTGAGGCCGTCGACCTCGCTCATGGCAGCGTGCAGGCCGGACTCGCTGCGGTTGAGGGCCTGCACCAGGTCGCCCAGCTCGTCGTCGTGCCCATACGCGATCGGTGCCGGCGGCGCCGAGTGGACATCGAAGCGGCGTCCGGACACGGCACGCGCCAGCGCCTGCAGATCGCGCACCAGCTGAAGACGCACGGTCAGGGTCACGATCAGCCACAGGCCAGCGGCCATCAGCAGCGACTGCGCCACCACCGACAGCGCGCTGTAGCGGATGCGCCGCCACAGCAGGTCGTCACTGGCGTAAAGGTGCAGGTGGCCGATCAGGCGCGACGATGGTGCGGTCGGCTGGTACCAGATCGGCAGTTCGATGGCGCTTGCAGCGGCACCCGGCAGCGCCGGCAGCTGGCCGCTGCGTGCCAGTTCCGCGCCACGCTCGTCCTCGATCATCACGCCGCTGATGCGCGAGCTGCCGAGCAGCGCGCTTGCCATCAGTTCGAGCTGGGGACGGTCGAGCTGCCACAAGGCCGCCGCCACACCGGGTTCGATGGTGCGTGCCAACGCAGCCAGATCGGCCCGCACGGCGGCGCGTTCGCTGTGGTACTGGAGCGCGATCTGGGCGCCGGTCAGCGCCATGGCCGGGATCAGGTACCAGGGCAGCATGGTGAACAGCAGGCGGCGGGCCAGCGGTCGGCGGGCGGTCATCGGTGTTGTTCCGCGCGCGCTCAGTGCGATCCGGCCGCCGTCGGCCACCACCAGGCGGGATCGACGGTTTCGCTGGCGGCCGGCGGCAGCAGCGGATTGTCGAGGCGGATCACGCGCTGGGGTTCACTGCGCACCAGCGCGATCGCGTCGGCGTGGCTGGCTTCGAATTCGCGGCGGAAGCTGCCGTCGGCCAGGCTGGCACGCAGTCCGCGCTCGATCAGCCGCGCCAGCGCCGCATTGTCGCGGCGCACCCAGAAATAGACCGGAAAGGGATAGAAGAAAGCCAGACCGGGCACGCGTGCCACGTCATTGTGGTGCTCCTGCAGCTCCCGGCTCTCGGTCGCGAGTTCGTTGAGGCCGGTCAGATAGGCGTCGAAGCGGCCGGCCGCCAGCATGTCGTACATGCGCTCGCGGCGCGCGCTGGCGTCAGTCGTGAAGCCGTTGGCCTGCATGACGGCGAGGTTGGCCTGCTGGGTGTCGCTGGCGCCGCCGTAGCGCACGGTCTTGCGCAGGGCATCAAGGTCGAGGTGCGCAATGCGGTCGAGCTCGCTGCTGCGCGCCAGCAACACACGATAGCCCAGCATGCCGCGCAGCAGGTCGATGCGCACCGGACGGAAGCCCTGCTCGCGTTCGGGCGTGCTGCCGTAGCTCAGCACGTCGAGTTCGCTGTCCGCCAGCAGCGCGAATGCGCGCCGCTGCGTCGGTTCGCCTTCATACGGCAGCAGGCGGTATTGGCCGGGGTGCTCGGCAACATGCGACAGGGCGATTTCGAGCAGACGCCAGCGATCGTCGAAGCGCGGTCCTACTGGATAGACGTGCAGCACCGTCTCGTGCCATGGTTCGCCCGCCGCGCCGTAGCCCGGGAGCGCCCAGGCCAGCAAGGCTGACACCGCCGCGATCGCCGTCCGCCGCACGCACGCTGCGCCCTGTTGCCCGATTGAATGCACTTTCATATGTACCGTTTTGTATTTGAAACCGGATTTAAGCATCAACACAGCCGCAGCGAAAGCATCCATGCACGCCGGCGCCCCTGGCAGCCGGCCGGCCTGCTGCCGCTGCTGCTGCCGCTGCTGGCCCTGGCACAGGGCGGACCGCCCATGATCACCGACGATCCCGATACGCCCGGTGACGGCAACTGGGAGATCAACCTGTCCACCAGCGCCATCCGGCTGGGCGTGCAGCGCCTGCGCAACCCGGCCCATGTCGATGCCAACTACGGCTATGGGGAGCGTCTGCAGCTCAAGGTGGAGGGGGGCGTGGCGGACATTGGCGGTCCCGCCGGCCAGCACGCCGGCGTCGATGACCTGCTGGTCGGAACCAAGTGGCGCTTCATCGATCCCGGCGAGCAGGCATGGCATGTCTCGACCTATCCCCAACTGCGCCTGCAGGCGTCGGCGCGCGCGGTGCGCGACGGCGAAGCGGCACCGGCGCCGGCCCTGTTCCTTCCGCTCGAGGCCAGCCTGAATCTGGGGGCATGCACGCTGGTGACGGATGCCGGCTACCAGACGCAGCGCACCGGCGGCAATCAATGGCTGGCCGGTGTCCTGGGCGGCTGGCGCCTGGATCGCGAACTGGAGCTGATGGCCGAGGCACGCTACACGCGGGATGTGGCGCGTGGCGGTCATGACCTGCTATTGAATCTGGGCCTGCGGCGCCGCCTGGGCGAACACCTGCAGCTGCTGCTGGCGGCGGGCTCGGCGCTGGCTACCGGCATCGACCCGACGCGCTACCAGGTGTACCTGGGCGTGCAGGTGGGCGTGGAGGGGCTTGCGCCGCGCTGATGCGCACGCCGGCGCCGGGCGTGACGCCGTGAACGGCGTGGCCGCCGCTCACGGTGCGCTGCCCGGCGCGCCTTTCTTGAGCCGGTAGCTGAGCTGGGGTCGCGTCAGTCCCAGGGTGCGGGCTGCGCTCGACAGGTTGCCGTCGGCGCGCGCGACGGCCTCCTCGAGCAGCAGCGTTTCGAGTTCATCGAGCGACAGTCCTGCATCGATCACCGCATCGAACAGATGGCTGGCGCGCACCTGGCGGTCGGCCGGTTCCAGTCGGCCCTTGTCGCTGATCGCCGCCTCCTGGGCGTGGATGGCCTCGAGCGAGGAGAACAGGTGCTTGGCTTCGATCAGACCGTCCTGCGGGGCCAGGATCACGCCGCGTTCGATGACGTTCTCGAGTTCGCGGATATTGCCCGGCCAGTTGTGCTGGCGCAGTGCGAACATGGCGCGGTCGGTCAGGCCGCGCACATGGCGCGCATGGGTGGCATTGAAACGCGCGACCAGGGCGTCCACCAGGGGCGGGATGTCGGCGATGCGTTCGCGCAGCGGTGGAATGCGCACCGGGTAGACATTGATCCGGTAGTAGAGGTCGGCACGGAACTGTCCGCGCAGCACGGCTTCCGCCAGTTCGACATGGGTGGCTGCCACCAGGCGCACGTTGACCTTGCGCGTGCGCTCGTCACCCAGGCGTTCGATCTCGCCTTCCTGCAAGGCGCGCAGCACCTTGGCCTGCGCTGCCAGCGGCATTTCGCCGATCTCGTCGAGGAACAGCGTGCCGCCGTCGGCACGCTCGAACTTGCCGGCGCGTGCGCTGTGGGCGCCGGTGTAGGCCCCCTTCTCGGCGCCGAACAGTTCGGACTCGATCAGTTCATGCGGGATCGCGGCGCAGTTGACCGCAATGAAGGGGCCGTCCTTGCGCGGACTCATGGCATGCAGGGTGCGCGCGAAGCGTTCCTTGCCGACCCCGGTCTCGCCCAGCAGCAGCACGGTGACCGAGGTGCCGGCCGCACGCAGCGTGAGATCGTAGGTGCGCCGGAAGCTTTCGCTGGTGCCGATCAGGGCCGGCCCTGGCGGCGCGGCAGGTTCGCTGCCGGAACTGGCAGCCAGCGGCCACGCCGGCAGCAGGGTGGGCACGTGCGGCGCGTGGCGCGCCGCTTCGTCGTCCCATTCCTCCAGCAGCTTGCCGACGATGCGGCAGTGGTCGCCGCCGCAGGCGGCGCATTCGGTTTCGCGGAACAGCACCGGTCGCCCCAGGAAACCGCTGGTGTAGCCGGAGGCATAGCCGATCTGCATCCAGCATGCCGGTTCGCTGACACGGCCGAAGTCGCGCAGATGGGCTTCGGCCTCCCAGGAGTTGTGCCACAGGAATTCGCCTGCGAAGTGGCCGGCGCGCAGGTCCAGGTCGAGCGCCACCGGGGTCACGCGCACGCTGCCTTCCAGCATGTGCAGCTGCGGCCCGGTGAAGAATGCTTCGAACAGGTTGTCGGTCGGCCGCAGGTGGCGCGCGATCTCGGCGTCGAGCAGGCCAGCCTCGTAGCCGATGCCGGTCAGCATGCGCCGCGCCTCTTCCACGCCCTGCTTGCGGATCAGCTCGCGCCGCAGCGTGCCCATCGACGCCGCGTGGAACAGCAGCATGCGGTTCTCGCCCAGCCAGATCGCGCCGCCGTCGTCGGCGAAGCGGACCAGTTCGCGCAGGTCGCGGGTATGCGGATATTTCCAGTTGCTCATCGCGTCTCCTGCCGGCGGCAGCGGCACTTTCGCGCAGCTGCGTCGACGCTGTCATGTTGCACTGCACGTCGCAAATCTGGGCGCCCTGGCCCGCGCAAGCCAGTCCGCCGGGCTTGAATGATTTCGTGAATCGGTCGCACAGAACTCGATCATTTGATCATGCCCGCACCGCCGACGCCCGGTCATCTAGCTGACCTGTACCTATTTTATCGAGATTTTATGTGAATTTCGACATTGGCACGGATCTTGAGTAAGGGTTTGCGTGGCCGCAGCGGCGGCCGTCGCCAGCAGGGTTCCGGTGACGGTGCGCAAGGCGTCGGTCGTTGCACCGCAGCACGAACGACCGCGGCACGCTCCAACAATCCAAGGAGGAAGATCACATGGCAATGACAGGTGTTATCCGGCCCGGACACGTCGCACTGCGCGTGCTCGACGTCGAGAAGGCCGTCCACCACTACACGCGGGTGCTCGGTCTGATCGAGACCGGTCGGGACGATCAGGGGCGCGTCTACCTCAAGGCCTGGGACGAGCATGACCACCACAGCGTGGTGCTGCGCAAGGCCGACAGTCCCGGCATGGACTACATGGGTTTCGTGGTCGACGGTCCCGACACCCTGCGCGACCTGGCCGGCAAGCTCGAGGCCAGTCCGCTGACCAGCGACAAGCGCTGGATCGCCGCGGGTGAACATCTGCATACCGGTGCGCGCTTCCGTTTCACCGTGCCGACCGGCCACGCCATCGAGATCTTCTGCGACAAGGACAAGGTGGGCAACGGCCTGCCGACCAGCAACCCTGATCCCTGGCCGGACGGACTGATCGGCATGGCGCCGACGCGCTTCGACCACTGCCTGCTGTACGGCGATGACCTCGACGGCACGGTGAAGGTGTTCGAGGACATCCTGGGTTTCCGCATGGCCGAACAGGTGATGGCCGGCGAGCTGCGTGTGGCCGCTTTCCTGACCTGCTCGACCAAGGCGCACGACGTGGCCTTCATCCGCAATCCCGAAAAAAACAAGTTCCACCACTGCTCGTTCATCCTCGACAACTGGGGTGACGTGCTGCGCGCGGCCGACATCATCTCCAAGAACAAGGTCTCGCTCGATATCGGGCCGACGCGCCACGGCATCACGCGCGGGGAGACGATCTACTTCTTCGATCCCAGCGGCAACCGCAACGAGGTGTTTTCGGGCGGCTACATCTACTACCCCGACAAGCCCACCATCACCTGGGATGCCGAGGACCTGGGGCGCGCGATCTTCTATCACGACCGCAAACTCAACGAGGCCTTCCTGAATGTCTACACCTGAGCCACCACGCGCCCAGGACAGCGCGGGCGGCACGCCCGCAGCGCCGGTGCTCGACCTGAGCCGGCGCTTCGTGCGTGTCACCGCGCGGCGGTCGGACGGCTTCATCGCGTTCGACTTCGCGCTGGGCGAGCCGGAGCTGTTTGCCGAGCTCCTGCTGCCCGCCGCCGCCTTCGAGGAGTTCTGCCGGACACAGGCAGTCGAGTTCCTCCCCGAAGCCACGTCCTAGGCACCCGGCCGGTCGCCGCGGCCGACAAGAGCGAAGGCCGCTGACGGCCTTCCACAGAGTTCCGCTTCGCCTTCGGAGTCCCCATGCATATCGACCTGCAGACCATCAACATCAAGCCGCTGCGCCAGACCTACGACAACGTGGCGCGCCACATCGGCGGCGACAAGCCCGCCACGCGCTACCAGGAGGCGACCCTCGGCCTCCAGCCGACCAGCAATTTCCACTACCGTCCCAGCTGGGATCCCGACCACGAGATCTTCGACGCCAGCCGCACCGCGCTGGTGATGGCCGACTGGTACGCCTTCAAGGATCCGCGCCAGTACTACTACGGCAGCTACACCCTCGCGCGCGCACGCCAGCAGGAGGCCGCCGAATCGGCCTTCGAGTTCGTCGAGGAACGCAATCTGTGCGACGCGCTCGACGCCGGCCTGGCCGCGGCTGCACGCGACCTGCTGGTGCCGCTGCGCCACGTCGCCTGGGGCGCCAACATGAACCATTCCTCGATGTGCGCCTACGGCTACGGCACCGCGATCACCCAGCCCTGTCTGTTCCAGGCCATGGACCAGCTCGGGATCGCGCAGTACCTCACGCGTACCGGCCTGCTGCTCGGCGGGCCCGCGCTGCTCGACGCCGGCAAGCAGGCGTGGATCGAAGGCGCCGAGTGGCAGCCGCTGCGCCATCTGGTCGAGGACTGCCTGGTGATCGAGGACTGGTTCGAGATGTTCGTGGCGCAGAACCTGGCCATCGACGGCCAACTCTACCCGCTGGTCTACGGATCGCTGGTCGAGGGCGACTTCGCCGGTCGCGGCGGCATCGCGCTGTCCATGCTCACGGGTTTCATGCGCGACTGGCACGCCGAGACGCTGCGCTGGGTCGACGCCCAGATCAGGACCGCCGTGGGCGAGTCGGAGGCCAACAAGGCGCTGGTGCAGGGCTGGCTGGACCGCTATCGGGGTCGCGCGCGGGATGCGCTGGCAGGGCTGGCGCGGCGTGCGTCGCCGGCGCAGGCCGACGCCATGCTCGACGACTGCGACAGCCAGTTCCGCGCGCGGATCGCCAAGCTCGGTCTGAGCGCCTGAGGAGGATGGCCATGTCGAACGTATTCCTGATCCTGCAGGCCAACGAGGACGCGCGCCCGATCGTCGAGGCGGTGATGGCGGACAACCCGCATGCGCGCGTGAGCGAATCGCCCGCGATGGTGAAGATCGACGCCGAGGGCCACCTGACGGTGCGCCGCGACAGCATCTCCGAACGCATCGGACACGCCTTCGACCTGCAGGAACTGCACCTCAACCTGATCTCGCTCTCGGGCCACATCGACGAGACCGACGATGAATTCACCCTGAGCTGGAACAGCTGAGCCGGGCACACGCCTGCCGGCACGGCTGGAACGAGGAGAACCGCACGATGGACATGAAAGCCGCCCCGAAACACAAGATGGGCCTCAAGGAACGCTACGCCGCCATGACCCGCGGCCTGGACTGGGAGACCAGCTACCAGCCGATGGACAAGGTCTATCCCTTCGACAAGTACGAAGGCATCGTCATCCACGACTGGGACAAGTGGCAGGATCCCTTCCGCCTGACCATGGATGCGTACTGGAAATACCAGGCCGAGAAGGAGCGCAAGCTGTACGCGATCATCGACGCCTATGCGCAGAACAACGGCCACCTCAACGTGACCGACGCGCGCTACATCAACACCGTCAAGCTGTTCCTGCAGGGCGTGACGCCGCTCGAGTACATGGCCCACCGCGGCTTCGCCCATGTGGGCCGTGCCCTGCGCGGGCCCGGCCCGCGCATCGCGTGCCAGATGCAGGCGCTCGACGAGCTGCGCCATGCCCAGACGCAGGTGCATGCGATGAGCAACTACAACCGCTACTACAACGGCCTGCACGACTGGCGGCACATGTACGAGCGCGTGTGGTACCTGTCGGTGCCCAAGTCCTTCTTCGAGGACGCGGTCAGCGCCGGACCTTTCGAGTTCCTGGTGGCGGTCGGCTTCTCCTTCGAGTACGTGCTGACCAACCTGCTGTTCGTGCCCTTCGTGTCGGGCGCCGCCTACAACGGCGACATGAACACCATGACCTTCGGCTTCTCGGCGCAGTCCGACGAGGCGCGCCACATGACGCTCGGCCTGGAATGCATCAAGTTCCTGCTCGAGCAGGACCCGGCCAATGTGCCCATCGTGCAGCGCTGGCTGGACAAGTGGTGCTGGCGCGGCGTGCGCCTGCTGTCGCTGGTCGCGATGATGATGGACTATATGCTGCCCAAGCGCGTGATGAGCTGGAAGGAAGCCTGGGAGATGTATTTCGAGGAGGCGGGCGGCGCGCTGTTCAAGGATCTGGCGCGCTATGGCATCCGCGAGCCGAAGTGCATGCAGCAGGTGCGGCTGGAGAAGGACCACCTGTCGCATCAGGTGTGGACCACCTTCTACAACTACGGTGCCGCTGCCGCCTTCCACACCTGGATTCCGGACGCCGACGAGATGGACTGGCTGTCGCAGAAGTATCCCGAGAGCTTCGACAAGTACTACCGCCCGCGCATGGAGTACTGGCGCGAGCAGGCCGCGCTCGGCAACCGCTACTACAACAAGACCCTGCCCATGCTGTGCCAGACCTGCCAGATCCCGATGCTGTTCACCGAGCCCGGTGATCCGACCAAGATCTGCTACCGCGAAACCAGCTACCTGGGCGACAAGTTCCATTTCTGCTCGGACCACTGCAAGGAAATCTTCGAGTACGAGCCGGAAAAGTACATCCAGGCCTGGCTGCCGGTGCACCAGATCTACCAGGGCAACTGCTTCGAGCCCGGCACGGATCCGACCGCACCCGGCTTCGATCCGCTGGCGGCGGTGCTGCAGCACTACCACCTCAACTTCGGCCGCGACAACCTGGATTTCGAGGGTTCCGAGGACCAGCGCAACTTTGCCGCCTGGAAGGGCGCGGTGACGCGCAACCAGGTCGGCTGATCCGCCGTCGTGGCACACCGGGATCCCGCCCGGGCGAGGCGGGCCGGTCAAACAGATCGTGAGGAGGACACCGCCATGGCGGTCTCAGCAATCAAGGAATACAAGGGCGAGAACAAGGATCGCGTGGAGAACTTCCACGGTGCGCAACTGCTGTACATCGGCTGGGAGGACCATCTGATGTTCTGCGCGCCGTTCGCCTTCCCGTTCCCGCCGCAGATGCGTTTCGGCGACGTGATCGAGAAGGTGCTGCCCGGCACCTACGGCTACCACCCGGACTGGGCGCGCGTCGACTGGTCGAAGGTGGAGTGGTTCAAGTCGGGTCAGCCGTGGACGCCCAACTTCAACCGCAGCCTGGCCGAGAACGGCCTTGGCCACAAGGATGTGATCCGCTTCCGTACTCCCGGCCTGGCCGGCATCGGAGGCAGCTGCTCGTGAGCCACAGCCTGACCATCGAACCAACCGGGGAGGTGGTCGAGGTCGCCGTGGGCCAGACCATGCTGGATGCCTGCCTGCGCGCAGGCGTCTGGCTGCCGCACGCCTGCTGCCACGGGCTGTGCGCCACCTGCAAGGTGGAAGTGCTCGACGGCGAGATCGACCACGGCGAGGCCTCGAGCTTCGCGCTGATGGATTTCGAGCGCGACGAAGGCAAGGCGCTGGCCTGCTGCGCGCGCCTGGAAAGCGATGTGACCATCCACGCCGAACTCGACGAGGATCCGGATGCACGCGTGATCCCGGTGCGCGACTTCGACGGCACGGTGCAGCGCGTGGAGGCGCTGACGCCGACCATCCGCGGCGTGTTCATCGAACTCGACCAGCCGATCGACTTCCAGGCCGGTCAGTACGTCAACCTGGAGATCGGCAGCCACCCTGGCACCACGCGCGCCTTCTCGATCGCCAATCCGCCTGGAAACGGGCGGCTGATCGAACTCGACGTGCGCCGGGTGCCGGGCGGCCTGGGCACCGGCTGGGTGCACGACACGCTGGCGGCGGGCGACCGCGTGCGCCTGGCCGGACCCTACGGACGCTTTTTCCTGCGCCGCTCGGCGGGTCTGCCCGTGCTGCTGATCGCCGGTGGATCGGGGCTGTCGAGCCCGCGCGCGATGCTGCACGAGATGCTGGCCGCCGGCGACACCACGCCGGTGACCCTGGTCTACGGTGCGCGCAGCAGCGAGGAGCTCTACTACCACCAGGAGTTCGTCGATCTGGTGGCGCGTCACCCGCAGCTGCGCTATCTGCCGGTGCTGTCGCACGAGCCCGACGGCAGCGCCTGGCAGGGGGCGCGCGGTTTCGCGCACGAAGCGGCGCTGCGCCTGTACGACGGCGACTTCCGCGGCTGCAAGGCCTACCTGTGCGGACCGCCCGCGATGATCGACGCCTGCATCGACACGCTGATGAAGGGCCGGCTGTTCGAGCGCGACATTTACATGGAGAAGTTCCTGTCCGCGGCCGACGCACAGCAGGTGCGCAGCCCGCTGTTCCGGAGGATCTGAGCCGTGGTGGAGACCGGGCGGGAACACGCCGCTGCTGCCGCCGCAGCGGAAGGGGCGCCGCCGGCGTCACCGCGTCACCAGGTGTTCATCGAGAACTGCACCAGCACCTACAGCTGCCCAGCCGGCCAGACCGTGCTGCGCGGCATGGAAAACCTGGGCCGCCGCAACATCCCGGTGGGCTGCCGCGAAGGCGGCTGCGGCGTGTGCAAGATCGAGATCCTGGAGGGACGCTGGCACGCGCGCGTGATGAGCCGGGCACACGTGAGCGAGGAGGACGAGGCGCAGGGCCGGGTACTGGCCTGCTGCGTGTGGCCGGACAGCGACCTGCGCCTGCGCGTGCTGGGCAAGATGGTCAAGGCCGTATGCCGGATGCCATGGGAAGCCCCGGATACCGCCCCCAAGCCCTAAGTGCGGCTGGCGGCCTTGCGGCTGCGCGCAGCCTTGCCGGCCGGCGGGAACTCCAGGCTTTCGAGCGCACGGATCGACTCCAGCGTGCGCAGGATGTGGCCGCTGATCAGGCGCGTGGCGAGGCGCGTGTCGCGCGCCAGCGCGGCATTGCAGATCGCCTCGTGCTCGTTGTGGACATCGCGCGGGATCGGCCGGCGCAGCACCGACAGGCGCCGGTAGCGCTCGGACTGCTGGTACAGCACGCCAAGGAACTGGCGCGTCCAGCGCGAGGGACAGGCTGCGATCAGCGTTTCGTGGAACATGCGGTTGCGTTCTTCCCACTCGTTGACGCTGGCCTCGACATCGTTGGAGAGCTTCTCCTCGGCGCGCGTCAGGCGGTGGAAGGCACTCACCACGGCGGCTTCCCAGCTCTCGTCGCCGTGCCGGATGCTTTGGCGCAGCGCTTCGGATTCGAGCAGCACCCGGGTGTGGGTGATGTCTTCGAGATCGGCGACCGAGATCGGCGCCACCGTGAAGCCGCGCTGGCCCTGGGCGATCACCAGGGCGTCGGACACCAGCAGCGCCAGTGCCTCGCGCAGCGTGCCGGCCCCAACTGCATAGTGGTCCTTGAGGTGCTCGACGCGCAGCTTGGTGCCGGGTGCGTGGCGGCCCTCGATGATGTCGCGGCGCAGCTGCAGGTACGCACCCTGCACCAGGGTCTTGGGCTCCTCGCCCGCACTGCTGCCGTCGCTGCTGCCGTTCATGCCCTGCTGGACCATGCCTGTTCCCGAGCGGAATGTTGCAGCCATTCTACGACCGATTGTTCGAATGTTGGAGATCTTCAAAAATATCGAGATTTGGTATTTACATCGAGATCACCAGAGTATATCGTTCAACACAACAAATCTCGGTACGCCCGGATGTTCCAGGTCCGCCCGCACGGCGTGCTCCAGTCAAGAAGGAGGCATTGATCATGAATGCAGCTGTTCCGGGCCAGGTGTCCGGTGCGCACCAGCGCTCGGGCGTCGGCGCCGGCGAAGCCGGCAGCGACGTCGCGCTGGTCCGCAATTTCATCGCCGGGCAGTTTGTCGAGGCCGCTGACGGGCGCCGCTTCGACAAGCGCTCGCCGCTCGACAACCGGCTGATCGCCAAGGTGGCCGAGGCCGGACGCGCCGAGGTCGATGCCGCCGTGCGCGCCGCGCGCGCAGCGGTCAAGGGCCCCTGGGGTCGCATGCCGGTCGCCGAACGCGTCAAGCTGCTGTATGCCGTGGCGGCGGAGATCAATCGCCGCTTCGAGGACTTCCTGGCGGCCGAAGTGGCCGACACCGGCAAGCCCATGAGCCTGGCGCGCCAGCTCGACATTCCGCGCGGTGCAGCCAACTTCGAGATCTTCGCCGACGTGGTGAAGAACGTGGCCACCGAATGCTTCGAGATGGCCACTCCGGATGGCCGCGGCGCGCTCAACTACGGCCTGCGCAAGCCGGTCGGCGTGGTCGGCGTGGTGTGTCCGTGGAACCTGCCGCTGCTGCTGATGACCTGGAAGGTGGGGCCGGCGCTGGCGTGCGGCAACGCGGTGGTGGTCAAGCCCTCCGAGGAGACGCCGCAGACCGCGGCGCTGCTGGGCGAAGTCATGAACGCGGTGGGCATTCCGGCCGGCGTCTACAACGTGGTGCACGGCTTCGGGCCCGACTCGGCCGGCGAATTCCTGACCACGCATCCGGGCGTCGATGCCATCACCTTCACGGGCGAGACGCGCACCGGTGCCGCCATCATGCGTGCCGCCGCGGTGGGAGCGCGCCCGGTGTCGCTGGAAATGGGCGGCAAGAATCCGGCCATTGTGTTCGCCGACGCCGACTTCGACGCTGCGGTGAGCACCACGCTGCGGTCGGCGTTTGCCAACTGCGGACAGGTCTGCCTGGGTACCGAGCGCGTGTACGTCGAGCGCCCGATCTTCGAGCGTTTCGTGGCGGCGCTCAAGGCCGGTGCCGAAGCGCTGAGGCCCGGCGTGCCGCAGGACGAGGCCACCGGGATCGGGCCGCTGATCTCGCAGGAACACCGCCAGAAGGTGCTGTCCTACTATGCGCTGGCGCGCGAGGAAGGCGCCACCGTGGTCACCGGCGGCGGTGTGCCGACCATGCCGGGCGCGCTGGGCGAGGGTGCCTGGGTGCAGCCCACCATCTGGACCGGTCTGGCCGACGACGCGCGCGTGGTGCGCGAGGAGATCTTCGGTCCCTGCTGCCATGTGCGCCCCTTCGACAGCGAGGAGGAAGTGCTGGCGCTGGCCAACGACACCGAGTACGGCCTGTGCGCCGCCGTGTGGACGCAGAACCTGGAGCGCGCGCACCGCATGGCCGCGGCGCTCGAGACCGGACTGGTGTGGATCAACTCCTGGTTCCTGCGCGACCTGCGCACCGCCTTCGGGGGCGCCAAGCAGTCCGGCATCGGCCGCGAAGGCGGCGTGCACTCCCTCGAGTTCTATACCGAAGCCAAGAACGTGTGCGTGAAACTGTGATGGGCGCCGACAACAAGATCCAGGCCGCTGCGCCGGCCAATCCCGAGATCGCGCGTTCGCTGCTGGCCGGCGGCGTGCGCACCAACTACCACGATCAGGGGCAGGGTCAGCCGGTGCTGCTGATCCACGGATCGGGGCCGGGCGTGAGCGCGTGGGCCAACTGGCGCCTGACCATGCCTGCGCTGGCGCAGGATTTCCGTGTCATCGCGCCCGACATGGCGGGATTCGGCTTCAGCGAACGCAAGCCCGACGACGTCTACTCCATGCAGAACTGGGTGGCCCAGGCGGTCGGACTGCTCGACGCGCTAGATATCCCGCGCGCCCACGTGGTCGGCAACTCCTTCGGCGGCGCGCTGGCGCTGGCGCTCGCAATCGCGCATCCGCAGCGTGTCGACCGCCTGGTGCTGATGGGGTCGGCGGGCGTGCCGTTCGCCATCACGCCGGGACTGGACGCGGTGTGGGGCTACACGCCGTCGATCGACAACATGAAGCGGCTGGTGCAGTTGTTCGCCCACGACCGCGCGCTGGTCACCGACGAACTCGCCGAACTGCGCTATCGCGCCAGCATCCGCGCGGGCTTCCAGGAGAGCTTCGCGCGCATGTTCCCGGCGCCGCGCCAGGCCGGCGTCGACGCCCTGGCCAGTCGCGAGGCGGATATCCGCAGCCTGCGCAATCACACCCTGATCGTGCATGGACGCGAGGACCGGATCATCCCGCTGTCCAACGCGACCACGCTGCTGGACTGGATCGCACACGCCCAGCTGCACGTCTTCGGCGAGTGCGGGCACTGGACGCAGATCGAACATGCCGCCCGCTTCAACCGGCTGGTGGCGGATTTCCTCAAGGAAGCCGAGGTGGCGCAGTGATGGACGAAAAACAGATCGACGCCCTCGGGGCGGAACTTTACCAGGCGCTGGTCGAGCGTCGCACGGTGAGCCCGCTCACCTCGCGCGGCCTCGACATCGGCATCGACGATGCCTACCGCATCCAGACCCGCATCCTGGAGCGCCGGCTGGCGGCCGGCGAGGCCGTGATCGGCAAGAAGGTCGGTGTCACCTCCAAGGTGGTGCAGGACATGCTGGACGTGCGCCAGCCCGATTTCGGCTACCTCACTTCCGGCATGCTCTACAACGAAGGGCAGGCGATCCCGGCCGACACCCTGATCCAGCCGCGTGCCGAGGGCGAGATCGCCTTCGTGCTCAAGCGCGACCTGATGGGGCCGGGGGTCACCAACGCCGATGTGCTGGCGGCGACCGAAGGCGTGATGGCCTGCTTCGAGATCGTGGACTCGCGCATCCAGGACTGGAAGATCCGCATCCAGGACACCGTGGCTGACAACGCCTCGTGCGGCGTGTTCGTGCTTGGCGACCGGCTGGTCTCGCCGCGTGGTCTCGACCTGCCGCTGTGCGGCATGGTGCTGGAGAAGAACGGCGAGATCGTCGGCACCGGTGCCGGTGCCGCAGCGCTGGGCTCGCCGGTCAATGCCATGACCTGGCTGGCCAACACCCTGGGCCGCCTGGGCATTCCGCTCAAGGCCGGCGAGGTGATTCTGTCCGGCTCGCTCGCCGCGCTGATCCCGGTCAAGGCCGGCGACAGCCTGCGCGTCGCCATCGGCGGCATCGGCAGCTGTTCGGTGCGCTTCTACTGACCGACCCCATTCCGGAGACAAGCGATATGAGCAAGAAGATCAAGTGCGCCCTGATCGGGCCCGGCAACATCGGCACCGACCTGCTGTACAAGCTGAAGCGCAGCGAGGTGCTGGAGCCGGTGTGGATGGTCGGCATCGACCCTGCCTCGGAAGGCCTGGCGCGTGCGCGCGAGATGGGCCTCAAGACCACCGCCGACGGGGTCGACGGCCTGCTGGCGCATGTGCGCGAGGACGGCATCCAGATCGCCTTCGACGCCACCAGCGCCTACGTGCACGCCGAGAACAGCCGCAAGCTCAATGCCCTCGGCGTGATGATGATCGACCTCACGCCGGCCGCCATCGGCCCCTACTGCGTGCCGCCGGTCAACCTCCGGGAGCACGTCGGCAAGCGCGAGATGAACGTCAACATGGTCACCTGCGGCGGCCAGGCCACCATCCCGATGGTGTACGCGGTCTCGCGCGTGCAGGCGGTGAGCTATGGCGAGATCGTCGCCACGGTGTCGAGCCGCTCGGTGGGTCCCGGCACGCGCAAGAACATCGACGAGTTCACGCGCACCACCGCAGGTGCGGTGCAGAAGGTGGGCGGCGCCGCCAAGGGCAAGGCGATCATCGTGATCAACCCGGCCGAGCCGCCGCTGATCATGCGCGACACCATCCACTGCCTGACCGTCGACACGCCGCGTGCCGCCGAGATCGAGGCTTCGGTGCACGCCATGATCGAGGAAGTGCAGCAGTACGTGCCGGGCTACCGCCTGGTCAACGGTCCGGTCATCGACCTCGAGACCAACCGCGTCTCGATCTTCATGGAGGTCGCCGGCCTGGGCGACTACCTGCCGCGCTATGCCGGCAACCTCGACATCATGACCGCCGCCGCCGCACGCACCGCCGAGATGTTCGCGCGCGAGATCCTGGCGGGTTCGCTCACCCTCGAAGCCGTCACGGCCTGAACCGGAGAACCGCCATGAACCTGCGCGGCAAGCAAGTCACCCTGCACGACAACACCCTGCGCGACGGCATGCACCCCAAGCGCCACCAGATCAGCATCGAGCAGATGGTGGCGGTGGCGAGCGCCCTGGACGAGGCCGGCATGCCGCTGATCGAGGTCACCCACGGCGATGGCCTGGGCGGCGCCTCGGTCAACTACGGCTTTCCGGCGCACAGCGACGAGGAATACCTCAAGGCCGTGCTCAAGGTGGTCAAGCGCGCGAAGATCTCGGCGCTGCTGCTGCCCGGCATCGGCACCGTCGACCATCTGAAGATGGCGCACGACCTGGGCGTGTCGTGCGTGCGCGTGTGCACGCACTGCACCGAGGCCGACGTGTCGGAGCAGCACATCGGTGCCGCGCGCAAGCTCGGCATGGACACCGTGGGCTTCCTGATGATGGCGCACCGGCTGGATCCGGAAGGCCTGGTGAAGCAGGCCAAGCTGATGGAGAGCTACGGCGCCAACGTGGTCTACGTGACCGACTCGGCGGGCTACCTGCTGCCCGACGACGTGACGGTGCGCGTGGCGGCGGTGCGCGCGGCGCTGTCGCCGCAGACCGAGGTGGGCTTCCACGGCCACCACAACCTGTCGATGGGGGTGTCGAATTCGCTGGCCGCGATCGAGGCGGGTGCGACGCGCATCGACGGCTCGACGGCGGGCCTGGGGGCCGGCGCCGGCAACACGCCGCTGGAGGTGTTCGTGGCGGTGGCCAACCGCATGGGCATCGAGACCGGCGTGGACCTGTTCAAGCTGATGGATGTGGCCGAGGACCTGGTGGTGCCGATGATGGAGCACCAGGTGCGTGTCGACCGCGATTCGCTGACCATCGGCTACGCGGGCGTGTATTCCTCGTTCCTGCTGTTTGCCAAGCGTGCCGAGAAGAAGTACGGCGTGCCGGCACGCGACATCCTGCTCGAGCTGGGCCGCCAGGGCATGGTGGGCGGCCAGGAGGACATGATCGAAGACACCGCGATCACCATGGCCAAGGCGCGCGCGCAAGCCGCGCAGAGTGCAGCATGAAGCTCGCCGCTGACGTCATCGCCGGACTCGCCGAGCACCTCGAGCAGGCCCAGCTGCAGGGCCACGACGTGGTCAAGATCACCGACGCACACCCGGAGATGGACTGGGAGGACGCCTATGCCATCCAGGACACCATCCGCGCACGCAAGCTCGCACGTGGCGACCGCGTGGTCGGGCTCAAGGCGGGGCTCACCTCGCACGCCAAGATGAAGCAGATGGGGGTGGAGAGTCCGGTCTTCGGCTTTCTCAGCGAATCCTTCGCGGTCGCCGACGGCGGCGTCATCACGCACGCCGAGCTGATCCATCCCAAGGTCGAGCCCGAGATCGCCTTCGTGCTCAAGCATGAGCTGCGCGGACCGGGCTGCCACATCGGCGCCGTGCTGGCGGCGACCGATTTCGTCATTCCGGCGATCGAGGTGATCGACTCGCGCTACCGCGACTTCAAGTTCGACCTGAAAAGCGTGGTCGCCGACAACACCTCATCGGCGCGCTTTGTGGTCGGCAGCAGCGCTGTGCCCGCTGAAGGCCTCGACCTGCGCACGGCCGGCGTGGTGATGGAGATCAACGGCGAGGTGCGCGCCATCGGCGCCGGCGCCGCGGTGCTCGGCCATCCCGCAGCCTCGGTCGCGATGCTGGCCAACTTCCTGGCGGAGCGTGGCGAGGCGATCCCCGCCGGCACGCTGATCCTGACCGGCGGCGTCACCGAAGCGGTGGCCGTCAAGCCCGGTGACCATGTGCAACTGCGGGTGCAGGGCATCGGCAGCTGCGCCGTGCGCTTCGCCTGATCAAGAGGACGACACCATGCCGTTTGCCCAGATTTACATGATCGAAGGCCGCACCGAAGAACAGAAGCGGGCGGTGATCGAGAAAGTCACCCAGGCGCTGTGCGAGGCGGTGGATGCGCCGATCGCCAGCGTGCGTGTGTTGATCAGTGAAGTGCCTGCCAGCAATTGGGGAATCGCCGGACAGACGGCCAAGGATCGCGGGCGCTAGCGTCGGCGGCATTCGCCGCAGCGTCAATTCGAGTTCAGCACCACCCGCCGCATGGCGGGCCGGATCCCCGGCACAGCGGGACCGGAACAGGAGGAATGCAATGGAAACTCAAGCACCCGTCATGGGGCGCGTGGGGTGGGCTTGCCCGCTGTTGGCCGCCACCCTGCTGCTCGCGGCCTGCGAGCATGCGCCGGACCTGGCTGCGGCGCGTGCGCGCGCAGCCGAACCGGTGCAGCGTTACGACACCATCCAGGCGCTGGCCGGCGATGCCACGCTGGTGGTGGCGGGCACCCAGTCGGGCGCCGTGCTGCGTTCGACCGACCAGGGCACGCGCTGGACGCGCACCGCGCTGGCCGGCGCCTCGCTGATCGGCCTGGAACGCTGCCGCGACGGCAGCTTCATCGCGCTCGACTTCTACCACCGCGTGTGGTCGGCGCCGGCCGATGCCGGACGCTGGACCGCGCACGCGCTCAAGGACCCGGCCAATCCGCTGGCGATCCACTGCGACCCGCTTGGGCGCTGGTGGGTGGCCGGCAGCCGCGCCACGCTGGCGGTGAGCGCGGACCAGGGTGAATCCTGGCAGCTCACGTCGCTCAAGGAAGACACCCAGATCACCACGCTGCAGTTCGTCGATGCCCGGCACGGCTTCGCGCTGGGCGAGTTCGGCACGGTGCTGGAGAGCGGCGACGGCGGTGCCAGCTGGCAGCGCCTGGCCAAGATCGAAGGCGACTTCTATCCCTATGCGGCGTGGTTCCGCGACGGCCGTGAAGGCTACGCCAGCGGCCTGGCCGGCACCATGCTGGCCACCCACGACGGCGGCCACCATTGGGTGCGCGAAGACAACGCCAGCGGCGCCGCGCTGTACCGGCTGTTCGTGCATGGCGACGAAGTGTGGGCAGCGGGCGCCAACGGCACGCTGGCGCGCCACGCCGGTGCCGGCTGGGTGGCCGTGGCGCGGCCGCAGGGCTCGCCGGCGCCGCTGTTCGCCGCCACCAGTGCCGGCAGTGTGGTGCTGAGCGGTGGTCCGGGCGGGCTGCTGCAGGTGGTGCACCCGACGACGCAACAAGGATCCTGATCATGGTTCACGCCCTCCGCAACAAGATCACGCACGCCCTGCACCGCGGCGAGGAATGGATCTTCGCCAATCCCAAGGTGGTGCTGGGCCTGGTGCTGGTGATCACGATCCTGTTCGCCAGCGCGCTGCCCAGGCTGCGCATCGACTCCGACTTCGACGACCTGCTGCCGCAGTCGCATCCCTACGTGAAGGTGTACAACCGGCTCAAGCAGAACTTCGGCGGCGCCAACCTGGTGGTGATGGCGATCGAGGTCGAGCAGGGCACGATCTTCAATCCGGACACGCTGAAGCTGATCCACACCGCGACGCAGGGGATCGACAGCGTGGCCGGCGTGAACCACAACCTGGTGTCGAGCCTGACCCACCGCACGGCACGCAAGATCTTCATCGACGAGCAGGGCACCTTCGCGTCGAAGCCCTACTACGACCCGCAGAACCCGCCGGCCGATGGCGAGGCGCTGAAGCGGCTGCAGCAGGACGTGGTGGCGAACCCGGCGGTCTACGGTCTGCTGGTGTCGCCGGACCTGAAGGCGGCGGTGATCCGCGCGCAGCTCAACGAGAGCGGACTCGACTACCGCGCGACGTTTGCGGGACTGCAGGCGGTGCGGCAGGCGGCGACGGTGGCGGGCCACCACGTGTACCTGACCGGCAATCCGGTGCTGGTGGGCTGGGTATACACCTACCTGGGGCAGATCTTCCAGATCCTGGTGGTGACGCTGGCGCTGATCAGCGCGCTGCTGGTGCTGTACTTCCGGCGGCTGTACGGGATCGCGCTGCCGCTGCTGGGGATCGCGCTGTCGACGATCTGGGGTCTGGGCTTCATGGCGCTGATGAAGATCAACCTGGAGCCCTTGAGCATGCCGATCCCGTTCCTGATCGCGGCGCGCGCGACCTCGCACGGGGTGCAGCTGGTGGTGCGCTACTACGAGGAACTGGCGGTGGTGCGCGACGGCAAGCGCGCGGCGCGCAATGCGCTGGACGCGCTGTTCCGGCCGGGGTCGCTGGCGATCACGGTGGACGCGATCGGGATCGCGGTGCTGGTGCTGGGGGCGGCGCCGTTCAACACCAAGCTGGGGATTTCGGCGGGCTTCTGGGGCTTCTCGGTGATCTTCACGGTGCACTTCATGGTGCCGCTGGCGCTGACGCTGCTGCCGCAGCCGAAGGCGCTGGACAACAAGAACCAGGGCATCCGCAACGCGCTGGGACGCGCGATGGCGGCGACGGGCGGGACGCTGACGGGCGCGCGCGTGATCCTGGTGGCGGCGCTGCTGGCGGTGGTGGCGGCGAGCTGGTTCGTGACCCAGGTGCAGCTGGGCGAGTCGGAGCCCGGCAGTCCGCTGCTGCAGCGCGACCACGACTACAACCGCTCGACCAAGGCGATCAACGAGCGCTTCCCGGGCTCGGAGGAGCTGCACGTGGCGGCGCGCACGGACGCCAAGGGCGGGATCAAGGATCCGCGCGTGATGGCGGCGATCGAGCAGTTCGAGGCACGCATGCTGGCCGATCCGGCGGTGGGCGGCGCCAAGGCGCTGCCGGGCGTGGTGCGGGTGGTGAACCGGCTGACGCACAACGATGATCCGCGCTGGATGCAGCTGCCGGACAACGCCGAGGAAGTGGGCGGACTGATGTTCGCGTACATGGCGGCAAGCCCGATCCCTGGGGCGCTGAAGGAGTTCATCACGCCGGACGAGAACGAGGCGGACCTGGTGTTCTTCTACAAGGACCACCAGGCCGACACGATCAACCGCGCGGTGGCGCTGGCGGAAGAGGCGTCGCGCGAGATCGTGGCGCAGGTGCCGGGACTGCACATCGAGCTGGGCGGCGGGATCGTTGGGGTGACGGCGGCAGCCAACCAGGCGCTGCACGGCGACCACATGAAGATCATCCCGGCGGTGATGATCCTGGCCTTCCTGCTGGTGATGGCCTACTACCAGTCGGTGCATGCGGGCTGGCTGATGGTGCTGCCGATGCTGTTCTCGACGCTGCTGACATACGCGTACATGGGGTTCAAGCACATCGGGATCAGCGTGAACACGGTGCCGGTGATCGCGGTGGGGGTCGGGGTGGGGATCGACTACGCGGTGTACTTCATGGACCGGATCCGCGAGGAGATGGCGGGCGAGCACGACCTCGCGCGCGCGGTGGTGAACGCGGTGGCGACGACGGGATATGCGGTGAGCTTCACGGCGGCGACGCTGGTGGCAGGGGTGGTGAGCTGGATCTTCCTGTCGGACCTGCGCTTCCAGTCGGATGCGGCGGTGCTGCTGAGCTTCATGCTGGTGGTGAACGCGGTGGCGGCGATGCTGATCGTGCCGTCGTGGTGCATGGTGTTCCGGCCGCACTTCGTGGTGAAGACGCACTACGACGAGGAGGGCGTGCTGCAGGAGGACGACGAGCCGCAGCCGGGAGGGGTGAGCACGGCATCGGCGTGAGCGGCGCCAGGGTTCGAGTGCCGGCGCGCGCGGGCGCGCCGGACACGGGCAGGGGCGGGACTTCCACACCCATGAGGGAAGCCTGCCGGGAAGCACCTACAACACCACGAAGAGGAGGGGAATGATGCAGCAGACCTGGAGCAGGAGCATCGCGCGCGTGGCGGCGCTGGTGGCGCTGTGCGCGTTGGCGCGGGTGGTGGCGGCGGAGGAGGCATTGCCGGCGCTGGGCGAGGCCGTGGCGGGGGGCGAGACGTGGAAGACCGACGTCTACTACGAGAACGACACCCATGTGCGCGGCGCGGACTACACCGGCAGGTCGGTGGGGCTGTCGAAGTTCCGCAACACGCTGCAGTTGGAGACGGACCGCAAGCTGAGCGGCGGCTGGGCCTTCCACGGCATCCTGCGCGGCACCTTCGACGGCGCCTACGTGCTCAACGACACGCATTTCGGCAACAAGGCGGGCGGGCCGGTGGAACTGCAGAACAGCGCCGGACCTGCCGCTGCGGCGGCCGGCGTGCCGCTGCCGCCGGCGTATGCGCAGGGCATGGTGCCGCAGGGGGGCGGCATCGGCCACACCTTCGTGGCGGGCGCGTTCGGGCTGAGCAACAACGCCTTCGTCGACAGCTACGCCAACAATCCGAACAGCGGGATGATCGTACTGGGCCAGAACTGGCACGCGACGGCGCAGGGCGGAGTGGAGTTCGGGGTTCCGGTGCGGCCGTGCGACACGGATTCGCGCGGCTGCCGGGACTTCGGGGGCTACGGCAACGAGGACCTGCAGCAGCTGGAGGCGCCGGAGTTCAACAACCGGCTGGACGTGCTGCGCGAAGCCTATGTGAAGAAGACGATCGACCTCGACGACACGCGTTCGCTGTTCCTGAAGGTCGGCAAGCAGCAGGTGGTGTGGGGACGCACGGACCTGTTCCGGGTGCTGGACGTGATCAACCCGGTGGACTACTCGCGCAACAACATCTACGACGAACTGCAGGACATCCGCATCCCGATGTGGATCGCGCAGGGCGAGTACCGGATGGGTGGCAGCGAGGGCCTGCAGGAGCGCAACCTGCAGGTGGTGTGGAACTTCGACAAGTTCCGCCCCAACAACCTGGGCCAGTGCGGGCAGCCGAACGTGATCCTGGATGCGTCGTGCTTCTTCCGCGGCATGGCGAACCTGTGGGACAACGGCGGCACGGTGGCGAACTTCGCCAACTTCAGCCAGAGCGGCGCGGGCCCGTGGTTCGCGACCAACTTCGGGGCGCACCAGATCGGCATCCGCAACGTGAACCTGCCGGACTGGAAGCTGGACAACACCCAGCTGGGCCTGAAGTTCGAAGGGGTGACGCAGGGCGGGACCTCGTTCTCGCTCAACGCGCTGAGCTACCGCTCGCAACTGCCGAGCCTGCACTCGATCAACGGCGCGGCGACCAATCCCTTCCTCGGGGTGCCGGGCAACCTGCCGGGAGGACCCGCGGTGGCGCGGCTGATCGCGTTCGACGTGTACTACCCGCGGGTGAACCTGCTGGGGGGTTCGCTGGACCTGCAGTGGGAATCGGCCAAGGCGGCGGTGCGCCTGGAAGGCGCGTTCACGCAGGGCGAGGAGTTCGCGAACTCGCTGCGCGACCAGTTGTTCTCGCGCAATCCGGTGTTCCGCTCGGTGATCGGGATCGACCGTCCGACCTTCATCCCGTGGATCAACCCGAACCGCACGACGCTGATCTCGGGCCAGTTGTTCTTCCAGCACATCTTCCAGCACGAGTCGCAGCAGGGACTGTACGGGACGGTGGGGATGCCGGACTGGGAGAACAACGAGATCGGGACGCTGCTGATCAAGGCCTTCCTGAACAACGACCGGCTGAGTCCGCAGCTGATCATCGCGCACGACTTCCAGGCGGACGCGACGGCCTTGAGCCCGCAGGTGGACTGGATCTTCAGCGACGACCTGAAGTTCTCGTTCGGGGCCAACGTGAAGGTGCAGGGCGGGATCAGCAACTGGAAGGCGGACGACTGCCGCTCGTGCAATCCGTATCCGCCGTTCACGACCTATCCGGGGCAGACGGTGGGGTCGGCGGGTCTGTCGGGGCTGGAGCCGCTGGGGATCTTCCGTGCCGGCCCGATCGGGGCGGCGTGGCGTGAGAACGAGGTCTACGTCAGCCTGCGCTACAAGTTCTGAGCATCGAATCGAATCTACAGGAGCAAGCAATGCACAAGACATACTTCAAGGTGATGGCGGCGGCCTTCTTCGCGGCCGGCGCGAGCCTGGCGGCGCAGGCTGCCACCGACGCGGACGTGGAAAGCACCTTCAGCCCGTACAAGGGCGGCTTCCCGAGCTTCCCCGGACTGAGCGCGGGGATGGTGATCAACAAGGCCAATGCGGACCAGTTCAAGGATGCGCTGGCGGCGGGGACGTACAAGCTGCTGAAGGACGGCATGTTCGAGCTGAAGGTGGGGGCGACGACGGACTTCGCGCTGTCGAGCGGCTACATCGAGGCGACGCGCAAGAACCTGAACAAGGCGAAGCTGGGCGCCAGGACGGGCGAGCTCGAGGGCTATGTGGCCGGACGGCCGTTCCCGGAGGAGCCGAAGCTGGACGATCCGCACGCGGGCGACAAGCTGGCGTGGAACTACAAGTACGGCGTGAACTGGGGCGACAACGCGCAGATCAACCCGTTCTACTGGAAGTACCGCAACATGGCGACGGGCCAGGTGGAGCGCACGATCAAGTTCGACTTCCACTTCCTGAACATCAAGCACCGCGTGAAGGACGCGCCGGTGCCGGAGGTGACGCCGAACCCGGCCAACCTGTACCGCGGGATCTACGTGCATGTGCAGGAGCCGCAGGACCTGAAGAACACGCAGCTGCTGATCCAGCGCTACGAGGACGACCAGAAGCTGGACGATGCCTACCTTTACCTGGGCTTCCAGCGCCGCGTGCGGCGGCTGTCGACGGGCCAGGCGACGGATGCCTTCCTGGGAGCGGACCTGATGATCGAGGACTTCGAGGGCTACAACGGCCGGGTCTCGGACATGAAGTGGACGTACAAGGGCACGAAGAACGTGCTGCTGCCGATGTGGAACCACAACGACCTGAAGCTGGCGGGTGACATGCCGAAGGAGGCGGACGGCTACCAGTACGTGAATTTCGGCGGGCAGGGCGGGTGCTTCTTCGAAGGCACGTGGCAGCTGCGCAAGGCGTATGTGCTGGAGGCGGTGCCGGTGAACCCGAACCACCCGATCAGCAAGCGCGTGATGTACATGGACGCGCAGCTGCAGAACATCAACGGTGCGGAGGAGATCTACGACCGCAAGGGTGAGCTGTGGAAGACCTTCTCGGTGGGCAAGTCGCATGCCGACCATCACCTGGCGCTGAACAAGGGCGCGGGGATCGGGATCGACGACGCCTTCTCGGTGGTGGACCTGCAGGCACGTCACTGCACCACCGGCCAGTTCCGCGGCGAGGTCGAGTTCAAGTCCAACCCGCCGCAGATGTTCCAGGTCCAGTACATGCGTGGGGGGGACTGAGAAGGATGCCGGACCGCCTTTCAGGCGGGACGGCACATCGAGACGGACCGGCGCACTAGGTCGGTCCAGTCTCCGCGATTCCGCGCGCCTTCAGCCGATACACCATCTGCGGGCGTGTGATGCCGAGTACGCGCGCAGCGGCGGAGACGTTGCCATGGGTCTGCTCGATCGCGCGCCGCAACAGCAGCGTCTCGATATCGTCCAGTGACACGCCGCCCTCGTGGCCGCCCTCGCCGCGCAGCAGCTGCACGATGCGTCGCTCGACGGAGGCATGGTCCGCCTCGGGCGGTGCCTCTGCCGTGCGGCGGTCGACCAGATGTCCGTAGGCGTCGAGCGAGAAGTGCGGTGTGTGAACCACTTCGCCGCTGGTGAACAGGTGCGGCGTGTCGATGGCCGTGTCGTCGGCTGCCAGGATCACGCCGCGCTCGACCACATTCTCCAGTTCGCGCACGTTGCCAGGCCAGTCGTATGACAGCATGGCATCCACCGCATGCTGCGTGAAGCCGCTGAGCTGACGGCAATGGCGCTCGTTGAATGCGGCGAGGAAATGCGCCATCAGCAGAGGGATGTCCTCGCGTCGCTCGCGCAGCGGAAGGATACGGATCGGGAACACATTGAGACGGAAGTAGAGATCCTCGCGGAATGTTCCGCGCGCCACGGCATCCCGCAGGTCGAGGTTGGTGGCAGCGACCAGACGCACGTCCACTTTGCGCGTGCGAGTGTCACCCAGGCGCTCCACTTCGCGCTCCTGGATCACGCGCAGCAGCTTGCCCTGCGCCTCGGCCGTCAGGGTGCCGACCTCGTCGAGGAACAGCGTGCCGCCTTCGGCACGTTCGAAACGGCCCGGCCGGCCCTGCTGGACTCCGGTGAAGGCACCGCGTTCGACGCCGAACAGTTCCGACTCGATCAGGTTGTCCGGAATGGCCGCACAGTTGAGGGCCACGAACGGACCCTCGCGGCGCGTGCTGAGCCTATGCAGCGTACGCGCGAACACTTCCTTGCCGACGCCGCTTTCGCCCAGGAACAGCACCGTGGCCTGGGTGGGAGCCACCTTGCGCACCATGTGCATGGCGGCATTGAAACCCGGTGAGATGCCGACCGACTCGTCCGCCTCCGAAGCTGCCGGGGCCACCGCGCAGCGCACGGCTGGCGACGCGGCAGATGCGCCAGGGGCGGCTTCGTGCGGATGGTACGCCAGGTGGCGCAGGTCTTCGCTGGCCTCGCTACCCCACTCGGCGATCGGCTTGCCCACGATGCGGCACCACGGTTGGCCCATCGCCTGGCATTCGACCTCGCGATACAGGACCGGCAGGCCCATGAATTCGGTGGCATAGCCCGACGCGTAGCCGATCTGCATCCAGCAGGCCGGCTCGGTGCCGATGGCGAAGTGCCGCAGATGCTCTTCGTCCTCGACAGGGCTGGTCCAGACGAACTCGCCGTAGTGCCGGCCGCTGGCGACATCGAACTCCAGGCGCACCAGCTGCGACAGGCCCACTCCTTCCAGGCAGTGCATCTGCGGCCCTGCCAGGAACATCTCCTGCAGCGAGGCGCCGGTGCGCAGGCTGCGCGCCATGCGCGCATCCTGGGCGCCCGCATAGTAGCCCATGCGTGTGATGAAGCCGCGTGCGACCTCCAGTCCGAGCGTCTCCACCATCTCGCGGCGCAGGTTTCCGAGCGCCTTGGCGTGGATCAGCAGCATGCGCTGATCGCCCAGCCAGATGCGGCCGTCGCTGGACGAGAACACCAGGCGTGCGCGCAGGTCATCGAAGCCTGGCAGACGCTTGGGCTGCTCCTCGACGGCGCTGGACTGGACGTTTGGATTCAAGGCTGGCTTCCTCCGCATTGCCGCCTGCTGGCGAACGTATCGGGGCCGCGGTCCCGCGATCGACATGCATCGCCGCACCCGGCGTCCCCGCCTCGCCGAGCATACCGCTTCCCACCGCTGGTGCGCACCTTGCCACGCACCGCTGCGTCCGTGCACTCGACCATTTGCAGCATGCTGCGTTGCGATGCCGATGCGGCGCTTCGACGAATTGATGCAATCCGGCACCCACGCCAAGGGCCCGCGCCGGGCGCCAGCGAACACGCCGACCATCGGGCTGCCTGCGAACACCTGGGGCGCGGCCTTGCCGATCGAGCGGCAGGCCGCCGTTGGGCCGACTGGCACGCTGCCTGCTAAGGCAAGGTACGGGACCGCGGCATGGCGGTGACGACAAGAACCACGCAGAGGAGATCAGGCATGCAGAAATCAGGACAAGCGCCGAACCCGCTCGCCAGGCTGGAAGGCCTGCTGGACGAGGATCCCGCGCAACAGCGCTACCGGCTCGACCGCAGGGCCTTCACCGACCAGGAGCTGTTCGAGCTGGAGATGAAATACCTGTTCGAAGGCAACTGGGTGTACCTGGCCCATGAAAGCCAGATCCCCGAGGTCAACGACTACCTCACCGTCCAGGTCGGCCGCCAGCCGGTGGTGATCACGCGCGGCAAGGACGGCAATCTCAACGCCCTGATCAACAGCTGCACCCATCGCGGTGCCTTGCTGTGCCGTTTCCGCAAGGGCAACAAGTCCAGCTTCACCTGTCCCTTCCACGGCTGGACGTTCAGCAATGCCGGCAAGCTGCTCAAGGTCAAGGACCAGGGACCCGATGCCGGCTATCCGGCCGGTTTCAACTGCAATGGCAGTCACGATCTGGTGCGGCTCGGCGCATTTGCCAGCTATCGCGGGTTCCTGTTCGGCAGCGTGCGTGCGGATGTGGTGCCGCTCGAGGAGCATCTTGGCGAGGCCGCGGCGATCATCGACATGATCGTCGACCAGGCGCCGGAAGGGCTCGAGGTGCTGCGTGGCGTGTCCACCTATACCTTCGACGGCAACTGGAAGCTGCACGCCGAGAATGGCGCCGACGGCTACCACGTGAGTGCGGTGCACTGGAACTATGCGGCCACCACGGCACAGCGCGCTGCCGACGGCAAGGTCGACACTGTCAAGGCCATGAGCGCCGGTGGCTGGGCCCGGCAGGGCGGGGGTTCGTATTCCTTCCGCAATGGCCACATGCTGTTGTGGAGCAACTGGGCCAATCCCGAGGACCGGCCGCTGCACGCAATGCGCGAGCAATGGGTGGCCAGTTTCGGCGAGGCGCGTGCTGACTGGATGCTGCGCAAATCGCGCAACCTGTGCCTGTATCCCAACGTCTACCTGATGGACCAGTTCAGTTCGCAGATCCGGGTGGTACGTCCCTTGTCGGTGGACCGCAGCGAGGTCACCATCTACTGCATTGCACCCAAGGGCGAGTCCGCCGAGTCGCGCGCACGCCGCTTGCGTCAGTACGAGGATTTCTTCAACGCCACCGGGATGGCGACGCCGGACGACCTGGAGGAGTTCCGTGCCTGCCAGCGCGGCTACGAAGGGCGCGCCACGCGCTGGAATGACATGACACGCGGAGCGACCCACTGGGTGCATGGGCCCGACGCCAATGCCGAGGCGATCGGACTGCGGCCTGAACTGTCCGGGGTGATGACCGAGGATGAAGGCCTGTATACGGTGCAGCACCGCTACTGGATCGAGGCGCTGCGCCGTGGACTGCAGGCGGACGCCGCCACCCGGGAGGACCAGTCATGATGAGCTGCGAAGAGGTCCGCGCCTTCCTGTATCGCGAGGCGCGCGCGCAGGCGGAACGGCGTTGGCAGGACTGGCTGGACCTCTATGATGAACAGGTCCGATACCACGTTCCCGCCTGGGACGACGATGACCGCCTGACCAGCGATCCGCAGCGCGAGGTCTCGCTGATCTACTACCCCAGTCGGCAGGGCCTGGAGGATCGCGTGTTCCGCATCGAGACTGAGCGTTCGAGTGCGACCGTGCCCGATACGCGCTACAACCGCGACATCAGCAATGTCGAGATCCTCGCACGCGACGACGCGGGCATCGAGGTCTGCTTCAACTGGACCACGCACAGCTTCCGCTACCAGCTGGTGGACACCTGGTTCGGAACGGCTCGCTACCGCATCGAGGCGCGCGACGGACGGCCCAGGATCACTGCCAAGACCGTCGTGATCAAGAACGACTACATCCACCAGATGCTCGACATCTATCACATCTGATTGCCGGCGAGGCGGCGCGATTGCACCGCTGCTGGCCGTCCTGCGAAGGATCTGCAAATGACCTATCGGATTGCATTGCGCTTCGACGACGGGGTGACCCGCATCGTCCCCTGCGCACCCGGCGAGACCGTTGCGGACGCCGCCTACCGAGCGCGCGTCAACATTCCCCTGGACTGCCGCGACGGCGCCTGCGGCACCTGCAAGTCGCACTGCGAGGGTGGAAGCTATGTGCTCGGCGACCACATCGAGGATGCCCTTTCTGCCGAGGAAGCCGCCGCCGGCGGGGTCCTGACCTGCCAGATGCGCCCTTCCAGCGACTGCGTGGTGCGCATTGCGGCGTCCGCGCAGGCCTGCCGCATCCAGGCCGGCAGCCTGAGCGCGCGCATCGACTGGATCGCGCGCGACTGCGCCAGCACGGTCGCGTTCTCGCTCAAGGCGGAGCAGCCGCTGGCTTTCCTGCCAGGGCAGTACGTCCGGATCACGGTGCCGGGGAGCTCTGAAAGCCGTGCCTACTCCTTCAGTTCGCCACCCGACCGCAGCGAATTGTCGTTCCTGATCCGTGACGTGCCGGGCGGACTCATGAGCGGCTACATGCGCGAACGTGCAGTGCCCGGCGACACGGTCGCGCTGAGCGGGCCATATGGCAGCTTCTACCTGCGGCCGGTCGAGCGTCCGGTGCTGATGCTGGCCGGCGGGACCGGACTGGCACCGTTCCTCTCGATGCTGCACTGGCTGGCCGATCACCCGCCGGCATTTCCGGTGCGGCTTGCGTATGGCGTCAATCGTGCCATTGACCTGGTCGAGACCGCGACCCTCGACCAGCTGCGTTGTCGGCTGCCGGACTTCGACTACTTCACGGTGGTCGTCGATGCTGCTGGTGCCGGTGCGGGCGTTCGCCAGGGCTACGTGACTGACCACCTGGATGCTGCCGACCTGCACGACGGTGCCGTCGACGTCTACGTGTGCGGGCCGCCGCCGATGGTCGAAGGCGTGCGCCGCTGGATTGCTTCAACCGGCGTCAATCCTGGCGGCTTCCATGCCGAGAAGTTCGTGGCGGCTGTGGAGCCTGCGGCATGAGCGCGCCAGCGCGCTTCCGGGACCTTACTGTGATCGTCACCGGGGCGGCGCAGGGCATCGGGCACGGCGTCGCTGCCGCCGTGGCAGCCGAGGGCGGCACGGTGCTGGCGGTGGACCGCTCGCCCCTGGTGCACGACCTTGCCGGGCCTGCCGGAGCGGGCGCTGGGCAGGTGCTGGCGTTCGAGGCCGACCTGGAGACCTTCGCCGGCGCCGAGGCGATGGTGGCGCACGCCCTGGGCGTCTTCCGGCGCGTCGACGTGCTGATCAACAATGTCGGCGGCACGATCTGGACCAAGCCCTTCGAGCACTACCAGGAGGACGAGATCGAGCGCGAGATCCGGCGCTCGCTGTTCCCCACGCTGTGGTGCTGCCGCGCAGTGCTCCCGTCCATGATCCGGCGCCGGCGCGGCACCATCGTCAATGTCTCGTCGATTGCCACCCGCAGCATTCACCGGGTGCCCTATGCGGCCGCCAAGGGTGGTGTCAATGCGCTCACCGCTTCGCTGGCCATGGAGCACGCCCACCACGGCATCCGCATCAATGCCACGGCGCCCGGGGGCACCGAGGCACCGCAGCGGCGCATCCCGCGCCATCCCGGTATGCCGTCCGCACGCGAGCGGCGCTGGTACCAGGCCATCGTCGATCAGACGCTGGCAAGCAGCCTGATGCACCGCTACGGCACCCTCGAGGAACAGATTGCGCCGATCCTGTTCCTGGCCTCGGAAGCGTCGTCCTACATCACCGGGACGGTGCTGCCGGTCGGCGGCGGCGACACTGGCTGATTGAGAAAACCTGCGTCGGGTCAAGGTTTGCGGCATGGCAGCCGTTGATGTCGGGATAGCGTGGAATTCCCACCAGTCCGTCGCCAACATCAGATGCCGTCTTCTCCCATGCCAGACCCGCTGCAGGCCGCCAGCAGCACCGATCACGCACACTTGCGTCCGGTCGCGGCGTGGACCGCCACTGCGGCACTGCTGGTGGCGGGCGTCTGGCTGCTGGTGGCCGGACCGGCCTGGCTGGCCGTGCTGCTGCTGGCCGTGGTTCCGCTGCTGTGGCTGCTGCGTGGCCGCATGCTCGCGCAGCAGGCGCTGGAACGGCAGGTGCTGAGGAACAAGGCGCTGGAAGAAGTGTTGGCCGCGAGCAAGGCCGACCTCGCGCGCCTGTATGATGCAGCGCCTTGTGGTTACCTGTCGCTCGACGCGGCCGGCCTGATCCAGCGCGTCAACGGCACCGCCCTGGGCTGGCTGGGCCAGGATGCCGAGGCGCTGGTCGGCCAGCGGCGCCTGCCTGACCTGCTGGTACCCGAGGCGCGCCAGCGCTGGCATCAGGCGCTCGACGTTCTGGCGCCGGGCGCCGAACTCGGCCCCCTCGATGTCTTCCTGCCTGCGCGCCGTCCGCCTGGGCGCTGGGTGCGCATCACCGCCGCTGCCGAGCGCGATGCCGACGGGGCGCTGCGCGCCCTGCACGTGGTGCTGTTCGACATCACGCTCAAGCGTGAAGCCGAACGTGCCCTGCAGCAGGTCAATGCGCAGCAGCGCGCCATCATCGACAGCGACCTGCTGGGCATTGCACGCATCCGCAACCAGACCCTGATCTGGGTGAGTTCCGGCATGTCGCGCGTGTTCGGGTATCCGCGCGATGACCTGACCGGCATGCCCACGCGCACCCTGTTTGCCTTCGAGCAGGACTACCTGGAGATCGGCGCGGCCGCCTACGCCGGCTTCCGCGCCGAAGGACGCTTCCGCGGCGAGATCGCCGCGCTGCATGCCGACGGCCGCCAGCTGTGGGTGGAGGCGCGTGCGATCACCTTCGACCCCAATGGCGACGAGACGCTGTGGCTGTTCACCGACATCAGTGCACGCCGCCAGGCGGAAGCCGCGCTGCGCGCCAGCCAGTCCTTCCTGGCCAGGACCGGTGCGGTGGCCGGCGTCGGCGGCTTCGAGATCGATGTGCTCACGGAACGCGTGCAGTGGTCCGACGAGACCTGCCGTCTGCACGACGTGGAGCCGGGGTCCACGCTGACCCTGGACGTGTTCCTGGAATTCCACGCCCCCGAGTGCCGCGCCGTGATCGAGCAGGCCGTGCGCGAGGCCACCGACTTCGGCGCGCCGTGGGATCTGGAACTGCCGATGGTGGCGGCTTCCGGCCGCCGCTTCTGGGCACGCACGGTCGGCACGGTCGAGGCCGAACATGGCCGGGTGGTGCGTCTGGTCGGCGCGGTGCAGGACATCACCGCGCGTCGGCGCATGGAGCAGGAGCTGTCGGCCAGTCGTGAACTGCTGCAGGTGACCCTGGCCTCGATCGGCGATGCCGTGATCACCACCGATACCGCCGGTTGCGTGAACTGGCTCAACCCGGTGGCCGAGACCCTGACCGGCTGGGACAGGGAAGCGGCACAGGGCAAGGCCCTGGGGCTGGTCTATCGCGCGATCGAGGAGGTCGACCGCTCACCCCTGGCCGATCCCGTGGCGCGCACACTGCGCGAAGGCAAGATCGTCGGGCTGGCGCGCAATACGCTGCTGGTCGCGCGCGGCAGGCGCGAACACGCGGTGGAGGATTCGATCGCGCCGATCTGCAACGAGGACGGCGACGCCATCGGCACCGTGCTGGTGTTCCGCGACGTCAGCGAGCAGCGGCGCGTGGCGCGCGACGTGGCCTACCGCGCCACCCACGACGCCTTGACCGACCTGTCCAACCGCGCCGATTTCGAGAGCCGCCTGGCCGGCCTGCTGGCTGAACGCAAGGCCGCCGGCCCGGGCGAGGCCGGCGCTGGCGATGCGGTGATGTACATCGACCTCGACCAGTTCAAGCTGCTCAATGACAACTGCGGCCACCTGGTCGGCGACCAGATCCTGCGGCAGATCGCCGCCATGTTCCGCTTCAGCGTGCGCCAGGACGACGTGGTGGCACGTCTGGGCGGCGACGAATTCGGTGTGATCGTGCGCCAGCGCACGCTGGAACAGGCGCGCCGGCTGGGTGAACAGATGTGCGCCGACATGGAAGGCTATCGCTTCCACTTCGAGGGGCGCCGCTTCCGCGTTGGCGCCAGCATCGGCCTGGTTCCGCTGGATGGCCGCTGGCGCGACGTCAACGCGCTGCTCGAAGCGGCCGACCAGGCCTGCTACGCGGCCAAGGAAGCCGGACGCAATCGCGTCCACCAGTGGCGGGAGTCCGAACGCAACCACGCGCGCCACCGCGTGGTGCGTTCGTGGTCGACCCGGCTCGAACAGGCGCTCGAGGACGACGCCTTCGTGCTGCACGCGCAGCCGGTGGAGACCCTGGTCGATGGCGCGCCGGCGCTCGGCTGGGAGGTGCTGCTGCGCCTGCGCGACGAGTTCGGCAACCTGAGTTTCCCGGGGGGATTCCTGCCACCGGCCGAGCGCTTCCACCTGCTGGCACGCATCGACCGCTGGGTGGTGCGCGAGGTCATCCGCCTGCTGGAACGCGGCGAAGGCCCCTGGGGCGTCGACGGACGCGCTTCGCTCAACCTGTCGGTGCAGACCATCGGCGATGCCGCATTCCGCGAGGACGTCGGCAACTGGCTGGGCGCGGCGCCGAAGGCGGCGCGACGGCTGTGCTTCGAGATGTCCGAGGAGGCGGTGCTGACCGACCTGGACGCCGCGCGCGCCCTGGCGGTCGTGCTGCATGGCGCCGGCGCCCGCATCGCCATCGACGACTTTGCCGGTGCCACTGCGGCGTTCGGCTATCTGCGCAATTTTCCGGTGGATCTGGTGAAGATCGACCGCCTGCTGTGCGCCTGCCTGCCGGGCACGGCGCTGGATCGCGCCGTGCTGCGCGGATGTCTGGAAGTGGCGCGCGTGCTGGGGGTGCCGGCGGTGGCCAAGGGCATCGAGACCGACGCCCAGGACCGTGCCGTGCGCGCGCTCGGCGTGACGCATGCGCAAGGCTACCGCTATGGTGGTCCGCAGCCGCTCGCGCCTGCTGCCGCCATGCCGGATAATCGGACGGCAGGAATCGCCCTGCCTTCAGCCTGATGCGACGCCGTGCCCGACCCAGAACCCGTTTCGCCCTTCGATCTTCAGCTTGACCTCGGCGCCAGCGATTCGCTGCGCTGGCGGCACTACCGCGGACGCGACGTCATCCCCTTGTGGGTGGCCGACATGGATTTCCGTTCGCCACCCTGCGTGGTCGACGCGCTGGCGGCCCGGGTCGCCCACGGGGTGTTCGGCTATGCCAGTGCCCATGCCGAGCTGCGCGAGGCGATCACCGCATATCTGGCGCGAGCCTATGGCTGGAAGATCGACCCCGAATGGCTGGTGTTCCTGCCCGGCGTGGTCAGTGGCCTGCACGCCGCGGTGCGCGGCCTGACCGAGCCCGGGCAGCCGGTCCTGATGCCCCGGCCGGTCTACCATCACCTGCGCCTTGCAGCCGAGCAGGCGCCGCGGCCCTTCGCCGAACTGCCGATGGTGCTCGACGGCGGGCGCTGGATCCTGCCCTGGGATGAACTCGATCGCCACGTGCTGCCGGGTACTCGTCTGCTGATGCTGGCGAACCCGCACAACCCGGGCGGTACCGTGTTCCGGCGCGCCGAGCTGCAGCAGCTTGCCGACTTCTGCTGCCGCCATGACCTGCTGCTGTGTTCGGACGAGATCCACGCCGGCCTGGTGCTCGAGACCGGTCTGCGGCACATCCCGGTGGCCAGCCTTGGCCGCGAGATCGGGCGGCGCACGGTGACCCTGATGTCGCTCAGCAAGACCTTCAATTTTGCCGGCTGCAGCCTGGCCTGGGCGGTGGCCGAGGATGCCGGCCTGCGCCGGGCGCTGGCGCGTGATCTGCATGCCACCATTCCCGAGCCTTCCCTGTTCGGTGCGGTCGCGACCCTCGCCGCGCTGCGCGACGGCGAGCCGTGGCGGCAGGAACTGCTGGCCTATCTGCGCGCCAACCGGGACCATCTGCTGGCGCGGCTGTCCGCCTTGCCCGGCATCCGCTGCGACGGTCTCGAGGCCACCTATCTGGCCTGGCTGGACTGCACGGCGCTGGGGCTCGACGATCCGGCTGCGCACTTCCTGGCGCATGGCGTGGCGCTGTCGCCGGGGCGGCAGTTCGGTCAGGCCGGCTTTGCACGCCTCAACTTCGGCGTCCGTCGCGCACTGCTCGATCAGGCGCTGGACCGCATCGCCGCCGCCGTGACGCAGCTCGGCCCCTGAGGGCGCTGCCTGTCTTGCCAGCCGGCGGCGGATGCGGCAGATTCCGGCCATGCCTTCCACTCTCGCAAGCCCGGCGCACAGCGAGCTGCTGATCCGCAAGAGCCGTTTCCTGGGCTGCGTGCAGGCCATGCCCGATCGTGCCGCGGCCCAGCAGGCGGTGCATCGCCTGTGGCAGCAGCATCCGCAGGCCACCCATATCTGCTGGGCGCTGCTGGCCGGCGGCCAGTCGGCCGCCGTCGACGACGGCGAGCCCGGCGGCACGGCGGGACGTCCGATGCTGGAGGTGCTGCGTCACCAGGATCTCGATGGCGTGCTGGCGACGGTGGTGCGCTACTACGGCGGCATCAAGCTGGGCGCCGGCGGCCTGGTGCGTGCCTACACCGACGCCGTCGCGCAGGCGCTGCTGGGCGCCGAGAAGGTGCCGATCGTCGCGCGCTGCGCGCTGGCGTGCCGGGTGCCATATGCCATGGAGGGCCTGTTGCGGCGTGCACTTGCGCACGGCGGTGCCGAGAGCGTGGTGGTGGAGCATGCCGACGACGTGCGCTTCCGCTTCGTGATGCGCGCACCCGACGCGGCGGCGCTGGTGGCGCAGCTCAACGAGACCGGCCAGGGACGCGTGGTGTGGGATCAGCAGCCTGGCGAAGGCGCGGCGCGTCCCGGCTGAGCGCCACGTGCGGGCAGGCGACCGCTCATTCCTCGGGTTCGAAGATCCACAGCAGCACGTAGAGCACCACGCCGGCGCCGCCCACCAGGAACAGCAGCACCAGCAGCAGGCGCCACATCCAGGACTCGGTGCCGGTGGCCTTGGCGAAGCCGCCGCAGACCCCGGCGATCCAGCGGTCGTCGCGGCTGCGGCGCAGGCGCAGCGGCGCACGGCATTCGGCGTCGGCGATCACGCGCGCCTTGGCAGCGTTGAATTCCTGCTCGTTGAGACCGCCGCTGCGGAACAGGGTCTCCAGCCTTGCCAGTTCTTCGCTCAGACTCATGCTTGCGCCACTCCGCTGCCATCGTGCGCACACCGCGCGCGCCACGCGTGCAGGATGCCAGAGCGTGCCGATGCCGTCGATCGTGCTTTCGGCCTGCCGGCGCCGGCCTGCTAAGATCGCTGTCGCCATCCCTGCCAGGACATCCGCACGCTGCCGGATCCGCCCGACCTGATGCTCACCCTGATTTCCGCCACACGCTTCGAGCTGCTTGAAGACCGGCTGCTGGAAAGCCTGATGCAGCCCGACGGCGACCCGTTCGCGGCGGCCACCGTGCTGGTCCCCAGCGCGGCGATCCGCCAGCGCCTGGCGCTGGCCGTGGCCGACCGGCACGGCGTGTGCGCCCAGATCGAGTTCGCCTTCCTGGCGCAGTGGCTGTGGCGCCAGATCGGCGCGCTGTTGCCCGACGTCGCGGAGCGTTCACCCTACGATCCGGCGACACTGCGCTGGCGCATCGACGCCTGTCTGGCGACGCTGGCACACGAGCGCGCGCATCCGCGCCTGGCTGGCTGGCTGGCGGGCGCGGATGCCGCCATGCGCTTCGCGCTGGCCGACCGTCTGGCCGGACTGTTCGACCAGTATCTGACCTACCGCCCCGACTGGCTCGCTGCCTGGTCGGGCGGCGGCGTGCGCGCCACGGCTGCCGAAGACGTCGACGGGCGTGCCGACGAACTCTGGCAGGCCGCGCTGTGGCGCATGGTCGAAGCCGGCCTGGCGGCGCCGCAGGGCAGCAGCCGCGCGCCGGTGCAGGACTTCCTGGCGGCGCTGGCGCGCGGCGTGACGCCGGCGGGACTGCCTGGCGTGGTGCGCGTCTTCTGTGTGCCTGCGATGCCGCCGCTCTACCTGGAACTGCTGTGCGGACTGTCGCGCCGCGTAGAGATCGAGCTTTTCGTGCTCAATCCCTGCCGCGAGTTCTGGTTCGACCTCGCCAGCCAGCGCGAGCATGCGCGGCGCGTGGTGCGCGGCGACGCCGCGCATCTCGAGGTGGGCCACCGGCTGCTGTCGGCCTGGGGGCGCCAGACCCAGACCTGGCTGGCCTTGCTGCTGGCGCGCGACGAGGGCTTCGACCTGCACGAACTGGATCCGCCGGACCCGGCGCCGGCCCAGGCTCCGGCGTCGCTGCTCGCGCGGCTGCAGGACGGCGTGCACGCCCTGCACGATCCCGCTCCGGGAACGCTGGCCGATCTGGCGGGCCCGGATGCCAGCCTGCAGATCCACTGCTGTCATTCCCTGCTGCGCGAACTGGAAGTGCTGCACGACTGTCTGCTGACCCGCCTTGCCGGCGCCGGCGCGCCGGCACCGCATGAAATCCTGGTGGTGGTGCCGGATCTGCTGGCGGCCGCGCCGCTGATCGAACAGGTGTTCGGAACCGCGCCGAGGCCGCTGGCGCTGCCCTGGTCGATCACCGGGCTGCCGGCGACGGCTGCCAATCCGATGGCGCGTGCGCTGCTGGCCGTGCTGGAGTTCGCCAGCGGCCGCATGCCGCTGTCGGGGCTGCTGGCCGTGCTGCAGGAGCCGCCGGTCGCCGCACGCTTCGGCCTGGCGGACGGCGCCCTGGAGGATCTGGCCGGCCTGCTGCGCGACGCCGATGTGCACTGGGGTCTGGACGCCGGCCACCGCGCCACGCTGGGGCTGCCGGCCACCGAACGCAGCAGCCTGCGCGACGGACTGGAACGCCTGTGGCTGCACTTCGCGCTGCCGGAAGGGGCGCAGCAGCCCTGGCAGGCACGTCTGCCGGCGGCTGGCAGCTACCCGGATCCCGACCTGCTGAACAGCCTGCACGAATTCCTCGCCGGCATCGACACGCTGCGCCAGCGGCTGGCACAGCCCCTGGCGCCAGCAGACTGGCTGGATCTGCTCGAAGCCACCATGGTCGGATTCCTGGACGACGCGCGCGGCTGGCTGGCGGCGCGCGCTGCGCTGCGCGCCGACCTGCGCGCACATGCACTCGAATTCGCCGACGCCGGTGTGGCAGGCGCGCTCGAAGTGCCGGTGCTGCTGCAGGCCCTGCGCGAGCGCCTGCAGGGCGGCGCCAGCGGCGGCGTTCCGGGCGGGGCGGTGACCTTCGCGGCGTTGCCCAGCCTGCGTTCGCTCCCCTACCGCATGGTGTGCGTGCTGGGACTCGACGACGGCGTGTTCCCGGCCGCCGCGCGTCCGCTGGAGTTCGACCTGATCGCGCGCAGCCCCAGGGCCGGTGACCGCCAGCGCCATGACGATGACCGCAACCTGTTCCTCGACCTGCTGCTCGCCGCGCGCGACGGCCTGTACCTGAGCTACAGCGGACGCAGCGCACGCGACAATGCCGAGCGCCCGCCCTCGGTGCTGGTCGCCGACCTGGTCGACACCCTGGCGGCAGCCTTGTGCCCTGCCGGCGCGGACGGCCGCGAGCGCGAGCGCATGCGCGCCCGTCTGGTCTGCCAGCATCCGCTGCAGCCTTTCGACCAGGCCTATTTCGATGGCTCCGTGGACCGGCTGCCGCGCAGCCACCGCGCCGACCTCGCAGCGGCGCTGCGCGCGCGCGCCGCTGCGGTGCCGGCGCTGTTGTCGACACCGGGTGGCAGCGCCGCTGACGCCGGCGACGATGACCTCGAGGCCGCCGACATCGACGATGCCAGCCTGACCAGTGCCAGCCAGTCGCCTTTCCTCGCAGTGCCGCTGGCGCCGCCCGGCCCGGAGTGGCAGGTGGTCGAGGTCGAGCGTCTGGCGCGCTTCCTGCAGCATCCCGGCCGGACCCTGTTGCGCGAGCGCCTTGGCCTGCGGCTGCCCGAGCGCGAGATCGACGGGCTCGATGACGAGGCCTTCCTGCCACCCTGGCCGGCGCCAGAGGCGCTCGCGCGGCGTCTGCTGCCGCTGCTGCTGGCGGCACCGGACAGCGATGCGGCGGCATTGCGTGCGCTGGCGACGGCGGCGGCAGACTTTCCGCAAGGACC
>JAGWIJ010000178.1 GCA_028873535.1 Pseudomonadota bacterium | reverse complement strand
CTGGGCGCCTGCAGCGCGCGACGCTGCGCCAGCAGGCCTGGCAGGGCGAACGCCTGCTGGCGCTGGGCCGCCGGCTCGTCGCCGCGGCGCTGACCGAGCGCCAGCAGCGCCAACAGCGGCTGGCAGCGCTGGCACAGGCGCTGCAACTGCTCGACCCAGGCCAGGTGCTGCAGCGCGGCTACAGCCTGAGCTACCGTGCCGACGGCCGCCTGCTGCGTGCCCCAGGCGAAGTCGAATCCGGCGAGCGCATCGAGGTGGTGCTGGCGCACGGACGCATCGCGGCGCGCGTGCTGGCCGGCTGAGCCTGCGCGTTCAGGCGTCCAGCAGGCGTTCCGCGGCCGCGCAGCCGGCGCTGGCAAGATCCGGACGCAGGCAATCCAGGCTGAGGTCGGCCCCCAGGCCACGCAACCAGGTCAGCTGGCGCTTGGCAAGCTGGCGTGTGGCCACGATGCCGCGTTCGCGCAGCGCTGCGGCATTGATCTCGCCGTCCAGGTGTTCCCAGGCCTGGCGATAGCCGACGCAGCGCATCGAGGGCAAACCACGGCGCAGTCCGGGCAGCGCGCGGCGCAGTGCCGCCAGTTCATCGACCAGTCCCTGCGCCAGGATGGCATCGAAACGCCGCGCGATGCGTTCATGCAGGACGGCGCGCTGCGAAGGCTCGAGCGCGAGCCTGGCAGTCGGCCACGGCAGTTTGGGAGGCCCGGCCCGGCCGTGCAGCGCCGACAGCGGGGTACCGGTGAGCTGCCAGACTTCGAGCGCGCGCTGGATGCGCTGGGCGTCGGCGGGCTCGAGGCGCGCCGCCGTGACCGGATCGACGCGGGCCAGCTCGGCATGCAGCGCCGGCCAGCCGAGCCGCGCCGCACGTGCGTCGAGTTCGGCGCGCAGCGCCGCGCTGGCGGCGGGCAGCTCGTCCAGTCCCAGCAGCAGGGCCCGGAAATACAGCATGGTGCCGCCCGCCAGGATGGCGCGGTGGCCGCGCGCATGGATCGCCGCCACCGCCGCCAGCGCGTCGTCGCGGAAGCGTGCCGCGGAATAGGCTTCGAGCGGGCTGATCACGTCGATCAGGTGGTGCGGCACCTGCGCGCGCTCGCGCGCATCCGGCTTGGCAGTGCCGGCGTCCATGCCACGATAGACCGCGGCCGAATCGACGCTGACGATCTCGCCGTCGACGCGTTGCGCGATCGCCAGCGCCAGCGCGGACTTGCCCGCCGCCGTCGGACCCATCAGCAGCAGGACTGTTGGCGGGCCGGCCTGCGGCCTCATTGGCCGCGCATGAACCACTGGTCGATGTCGCGCAGTTCCAGCTGGCGCCAGGTGGGGCGTCCGTGATTGCACTGGTCGGCGCGTTCGATGCGCTCCATGTCGCGCAGCAGCGCATTCATTTCAGGCAGCGTCAGCGCACGGTTGGCGCGCACCGCGCCATGGCATGCAAAGCCTGCCAGCAGCTGGTCGCGGCGTTCGGTGAGCACACGGCTGGCGCCGAACTCGCGCAGTTCGGCCAGCAGCGTGCGCACCAGGCTCGCGCTGGCCTGTTCGTCGACCAGCGCGGGAACCGAACGGATCGCAGCCTGCTCCGGGCCCAGCAGCGCCACCTCGAAGCCGAGCATGGCGAGCGTGGCTGCGAACTCCTCGATGGCTGCCGCCTCGAGCGCCGTCACGGCCATGCTGCGTGCGATCAGCAGCGGCTGACAGGGCAGGCCCTGCTCGCCGAAAGCGGCCTTGAGACGTTCGTAGACCACCCGCTCGTGGGCGGCATGCATGTCGACCACCACCAGTCCGAGCGGATTCTGGGCGAGGATGTAGACGCCATGCAGCTGGGCGATCGCGAAGCCCAGCGGCGGCAGCACCTCGGGCGAGCCGGTGTCGGCCGCGGCTGCCGGTATCCAGGGCGCGGCCGGCGCCTGTGCCGCCAGCGGCCCGGCGGCCGCGGACGGCGGCGCAGCACCGAACAGACGCGCATAGTGCTGGTCGGGCTGCTGCAGCGGCCAGGCCTGCTGGCGCGCGCGGTTCCAGTCCTGTGCGCCGCCGCTGCGCTGCCATGCCGGCGCGCCGGTGTTGCCTGCGCCGGGCGGGACCGCGGCGCCGGCTCCGACCACCGGCAAGGCGGAGTCATCGCTGGCGGGTCCGGCAGCACCGGCCGCACCCGGTGAGGTCTGCGCCAGCGCATGCTGCACGGCCTGATAGACCAGCCGGTGCACGGCACCGCTGTCGCGGAAGCGCACTTCGGTCTTGGCCGGATGGACATTGACGTCGACCAGCGCGGGATCGAGTTCCAGGTAGAGCACGTAGGCCGGCTGCCGGTCGTGGTGCAACACGTCGTCGTAGGCCTGGCGGATCGCGTGGCTGAGCACGCGATCGCGCACGAAGCGGCCGTTGACATAGGCATACTGGGCATCGCGCCCGCTGCGCGCTGCGGCAGGCCGGCCGACCACACCGGACAGGCGCACGCCGCCAGCCTGATGGTCGAGCGCCAGTGCGGCCTGGGCGAACTCTTCGCCCATCACGTCGCTGATGCGCGCCGCCAGACTGCACGCCGGCCAATGCCGCACCAGGCGGCCGTTGTGGAGCAGTTTCCAGCTCACTGCGGGACGCGCCAGCGCAAGCCGGCGCAGTGCCTCGTCGCAGTGCCCGAATTCGGTCGCCGCCGTCTTGAGGAACTTGCGGCGTGCCGGCGTGTGCGCATAGAGTTCCTCCACGCTGACCGTGCAGCCCGGCGTGCGCGCCGCCGGCTCGGGTTCGCCAAGGCACCCGCCGGAGGCGCGCAGCGACCACGCGGCGCTGTCGCCGGCCGTGCGCGCCAGCAGACGCACCTCGGCGATCGCAGCGATGCTGGCCAGCGCTTCGCCGCGGAAGCCCAGGCTGGCCACATGCTCCAATTCGTCGAGACTGCGGATCTTGCTGGTCGCGTGCGAGGTGAGCGCCAGCGCAAGATCCTCGCGTGGCATGCCGTGCCCGTCGTCCTCGACGCGGATCAGCCGGATGCCGCCCTCCCCGAGGTGGACTGCGACTTCGCTGGCACCAGCATCCAGGCTGTTCTCGACCAGTTCCTTGAGCGCCGCGGCCGGACGTTCCACCACCTCGCCGGCGGCGATCTGGGCGATCAGGGCGGGATTCAGCCGTTCGATGCGGCGCAGCGGCACTCCGCTCATGAGCGTGGCGTCGCTTCGCTGAGCCTGGGCCGGGCGATCGCCGGATGCGCCTGCAGGTAGCGGCGGATGCCGCGCACGATGGTGAGCGCGAGTTTTTCCTGGTAGCGCGTGTCACCGAGCCGGCGTTCCTCCTCGGGATTGGTGATGAAGGCGGTCTCGACCAGGATCGAGGGGATGTCAGGCGACTTCAGCACAGCGAAACCGGCCTGCTCGACCTCACCCCGATGGAGGGGATTGAGTCCGGACAGCTCCTTCAACACGGTGCGCGCAAGCCGCAGACTGTCCTGGATGGTCGCCGTCTGCGACAGGTCGAACAGGGTCTGCGCCAGATAGGGATCGCGTGCGCTGAGATTGACACCGCCGATCATGTCGGCCTGGTTTTCGCGATTGGCCAGCCAGCGCGCGGCAACCGAAGTGGCCCCCCGCTCCGACAGCGCGAATACCGATGAGCCACGCGCATCGCGATTGATGTAGGCATCGGCATGCACCGACACGAACAGGTCGGCGTGCAGCTGGCGGGCCTTGGCGGTACGCCCCTGCAACGGAATGAAGTAGTCGCCATCGCGCACCAGAAAGGCGCGCATGTTCGGCTCGTCGTCGATGCGCGCCTTGATCAGGCGCGCCACTGCCAGCGTGACATCCTTTTCGAGCGTGCCGCCGTCGCCATGCGCCCCAGGATCCTCGCCGCCGTGGCCGGCATCGACCGCGATCGTGACCATGCGCTCGCCGGTCGCGGCCTTGCGGCGCCCGTCCTTGCGTTCGCCGCTGTCCTCGCCGGTGGCCGGCGGCGCAGGCGCAGCGGGTGCAGCAGCGACCGTTGCAGGCACCGGCGCCACTGCCACCGGCGGCGCGGGCGGTGCGCCGGGTGCCGGCCCGGGAAGCGCAGTGACAGGCGGCGCTGCCGGCACGCCG
>JAGWIJ010000061.1 GCA_028873535.1 Pseudomonadota bacterium | reverse complement strand
GGGCGAACGCATCATCGACCTGTTGCCCTGGATCGGACAAGCCGACACCGGGAGTACCGCCTACCGGAAGGAGCTCCTTGACGCGATTCTCCCGCTCCTCATTGCCAATCCCATCATGGGCGTCCCGGACTACGACAGCCGGCCGGAGCTTCAGTTTCTTCGGCAGGGCGAGGGGCTGATCGATCTGGTCAATAGTTATATCGGTGTGGCAGTTGGCAGTGGCCTGATCGGACTCGCGCTCTTTGTTACGGTGCACGGTGTGGCCCTGTTTGGGCTCTGGCGGCTTCTGCGCCGGCTCGATGGTGATGCACGCGAGTTGGTGCGGGTGCTCTTCGGCGTCTATGCAACCGTGCTTGCCGCGATCGCGACCACCTCCAGTATCTCGATTATTCCGCCGCTGACTTGGGCATTTGCGGGCGCCAGTAGCGCGTTGATTGCTTACCATGCGCCACAGCGACGTAGGCCTGAGCCTCGGAAGAACGGTCGCCGGCGTTCGCTGAATGCCGAGCGGTATCTGTCAACATAGATGGCACCCCTTTCATCAATTTATCGTCGCGATTTTCTCCGTCTTGGATGGGGGGTTGAGCCACACATGATCGGGTTCCGACCAGCATCGGATGTGCCGGCTCCAGCGTTGCGGATGGGTGGCCCGGGCCTGCGTGTAGATGTCGCGGCGGTGGGCGAGGATCTTGCTGCTGGCGCCGGTGTGGCGCTGCACGGGAGTGACGAATCCGATCTGGCTGTGCCGGTGCTCGCCGTTGTACCAGGTCACGAATCGCATGCTCCAGTCGCGCGCCGCGGCGATATCCGAGAAGCCCCGACTGGGGAAGCTCGGCATGTACTTCACGGTGCGGAACCACGACTCGATGAATGCGTTGTCGTCCGACACGCCGGGCCGGCTGTAGCTCGGCTCGATGCCCAGTTCCTGCAGTTTCGCGCGCAGCGTGAACGACCGCTGGGCAGCGCCGTTGTCCGCATGCAGAATCTCCGGCAGCCCGAGCAGACGCTCGCGCCAGCGGGCCTTCTCGATCAACTCGGCGGCTTGGTCGCCGGTTTCCGGGCTCTTCGTCATTTCGAGTGGAAATTGACATCAGGTGCACAGATGGACTACGCGAACCGCCGGGGTGTATGGCTGGGCCGGGACGAAGGGGCTCTGCGGTAGATGCTTGAGCTTGGACATCCGCAGGTAGGCGATCGCGATGAACGTCTGGACGTTCCGGTAGCCGCGCGCCGCCCGCTTGGCCTGTTGCAGCAGTCCGTTCATCGCCTCGACGTAGGCATTGTTGCGGCCGTCGAGCATGCCGCGCACCACCCCTGCGAAGTGTTCCCGCAAGGTCGCCGCCAGCCGCTTGAACGGCGCCAGCCGCGATCGCGCTGCCCAGGATATCCAGCGGCGCAGCAGGTCGGCCGCGGCGGCCGGATCGTTCTGCTGCACCGCGCGCGCATAGACTTCGCGCAGCGCCTGCTTCAGCCGCCACGCGCGCGCGCTCTTCAAGTTGGAATGCTGCAGCCAGTGCATGGCATCGACCTGCGTCCGGGTCCAGCCGCCCGGATTCTTGCGCATGCCCCACATCACGCCTTTCAGCACCGCACGGTCGGTGTCGCCCAGCGCCGCCGTCACCGCCGCCGGGTGCTCGCGCGTTTCCTCCCGTCGCACCTCGTCCATGGCAGCGTTGGCCAGCGCCACCACGTGGTAGCGGTCGTAGCTGATGTCGGCGGCCGGCAGGGCGTCGGCGACGCCCTTCTTGAATGCCCCACTCATGTCCATGCAGACGTGCTCGATCTTGGCCGGGTCCCCTTGGTGGGCGACCAGGTCTTCCTTGAACGCCTGCAGCGTCGCGTGATCCTTGCCGGGCGTGGCGAACAGCAGGCGCTGCGCCTTGAGGTCGTGGATCACGGTGATGTAGTGATGACCCCGCTGCACGCTGGTCTCGTCGACGCCGATCGTGGTGACGCCTTCCATGGTGTCCTGCGCGCGCGCCTGGGCCACGTAGTGCTCGATCCGGCGCCACAGGCGCTTGTCCCGCACGCAAAGCAGGGCTGCGACCTGGCTGACCGGCAAATCGGCGCACAGCGACACCGCCAAGGCCTCAAACAGCAGGGTGAAGCCGCTGCCAGGCCGGGCCCAGGGCACTTCCACCGTGGTCGTCTTGCCGCAGGTTCCGCAATTCACCCGCGGCACCTCGGCATGCAGCCAGGCCTCGAACTCGAAGAAGTTCAGGTGCCGCCAGCTGCGCTGGACGCGATCATGGATGCCCTGGTTCTTGGCCGAACACGCCGGGCAGTCGAGCCGCTTGGCCTCCGAGGCGACCTGGAAGTCGATGCGCTTGTGGGCGGTGTCGAGCTCGACCTTCTTGACGAACCACGGGGCCTGCAAGCCCAGGGCTTGGGTGAACAGTGCTTCGACGCCGACGCTCATGGGGTAGCCAACCAGGAGGATTCAGGTCTTCCAGTAGACCCGATCCACATCCTTCAGCTCAAGTCCAGTTCCACTGAAAACGACGAGGAGCCGGTTTCCGTGGCGTGGACCTCCCAGGCCACCAGCTTGCGGCTGTACAGGTCGATGACGGCGAACAGGTAAAAGAACATCCCGCGCACCGTGCTCGGCAAGTACGTCACATCCCAGCACCAGATTTGATTGGGACGTGTCGCCACATGGCTCGTCGGTGGCCGCTTCGTACGTGCCTTTGCACGCCCACGATGGTGCTGCGCGTGATGCGCGTGCAGCAGCCGATAGAAGGTCGATTCCGAGGCGAGATATACGCCCTCGTCGGCCAGGGTGGGCACGATCTGGGTCGGCGGCATATCCGCGAAGCGTGGCTCCATACAGGTCGCCAGCACGGCCTCCTGCTCGGCTTCCGAGAGCTTCCACGGCGCGTCCGGCCGCGCAGCATCAGGCCGACGATCGGAATGCACCTCGCCACCGCGCAACCAGCGACGGTATGTGCGCAGCGAGATGCCAACCTCCTTGCAGGCCTCGGCAACAGTCGCACCATCACCCTTGGCGGCGGCGATATCGGCTACGAGGGTTTGGCGCTCCAGCAACGCAGTCATGCGTCCTCGTCCTTGGTCTGGAACGCCTCGAGTTTTCGGCTGAGAACAAGGAGCGCCGCGGTCTCGGCCAGCGCCTTCTCCTTACGCCTGAGTTCCTTCTCCAGGTCTCGATTCCGGCGGCGTTCGTGCGCCAGCGCGGCAGCACTCACACGCTCGTCGGCACCAGCGGTGGCCAGCACACTGGCCTCGCGCCAGCCGAGAACCTGCTCGACGAACAGTCCCTTCTTCCGGCAATACTCGGCGAGCTCGGCCTCAGCCAAACCCAGGCTCTCGACCACCACTGCAAAGCGATCCTCGGGCCGCCAGGACTCCGGGCCACTGCCATCCCCTGGCACCGCACGACCCTTCGCGCGCGCTTGGTTACGCCACGCGTACAGGGTAGGCTCGGTCACGCCAGTGCGCGCGCTGACCTCCGCCACCGCGAGGTTGTTCGGCGGTGCCATCAGCGACAGGGCGTGCTCTTTCTTCTCCTTCGAATACCTCGACATTCCTCACCTCAGCATCACCCCCGGATTGTATAAAACTACAACTGCGGGGGGTGACAACTATGCTGACAGAGGGGGCGAGCTTCTCACGTGAATTGCAGGAAATGCGAGGCTTCATCTTGCATTTCGCAAATCAGCAAGATAGCGAACTTGCCCCGCCTCACTTGTACTCGATGATGCGGTAGCGTCCCGTCAGCAGGTTTGAGTAGAACTTGAGCAGGCCGAGGCCGTTGGCGAACTTGCTCAGGATCAGGTAGCGCGCATACAGCCAGGCGTCGGCCGCGCTGTCGCCGTGGCGGCGGCGATGGCGCCAGACGCGCCAGGCCAGCACGCCATAGCCGCCCAGCAGCAGCAGACTCATGCCATGGGTCGGGATCAGCGCCGCCACGATCAGCAGTGGCAGTGCCACGCCCCACAGCAGGGTGCTGTTGCGTTCGCGGATGCAGTCCTGGCTGCCGTTGCTGGCGCTCAGGTGCGAACGGTGACCGATGGCGTGCCCGGCGCGCACATTGCGCTGCCACCACTGGCCGAAGCTCAGGATGTTGGCATCGTGGGTGGCCATCGCCTGGTCGATCTTGAGCACGCGCCAGCCGGCCTTGCGCAGGCGCATCGAGAGCTCGGGTTCCTCGCCGGCGATCACGTCGGGGTTGAAGCGGCCGGCCTGCTCGAAGGCGCCGATGCGCATCACCGAAATGCCGCCCAGGCCGCCCGCGTCGGTGATGTCGCCGATCGCGCTGGAGCTCCATTCGAGCTGGCACAGGCGGTTGTAGACCGAGGCGTCCGGCCGGCGTTCGATCAGGTGTCCTGCCACCGCCGCGCAATGTTCGTGGTCGCGCAGGGTGGCCAGCGCGGCGTCCAGCCAGCCGGCCAACAGGTAGCAGTCGCCATCGATGAACTGCACGAATTCCAGCGCCGGATGCACGGCCAGCAGCTGCGCCAGGCCTTCGTTGCGCGCGCGCGCCGCCGAGAACGGCCGCGCCGGATCGAGTTCGTGCACCAGCACGCCCTTGCTGCGCGCCATGGCGGCGCTGCCGTCGCTGGAGCCGGAGTCGACGTAGACCAGGGGTGCTGCCACGCTGGCAAAGGAGTCCAGGCAGGCTGCCAGGCGTTCGCCTTCATTGCGCCCGATCACCACCACGCCGACGCCGCTCACCATGTCTTTTCCGCCACGCGCGCCGTGCGCCACGATCCGTCAAGCAGCGCGCGCAGGTCCGGCCACAGCAGGTCGTACATGAAGTGCAGCGGATCGGCTGCCGGATCGCCACCACCCAGGTGCAGCAGGCGGCGCAGGTTCAGGCTGGTGCGGCCGAGCGCCCACAGCAGGTCGGCCAGCAGCAGGCCGGTCACGCCGTGGTGCTTGACGAAGAATCTGCGGCGCGAGTCGTACCAGTAGCGCGCGCGCCGCACCGCCGTCTTGCGGATGCCGGTGGCGGCGCCTTCCAGGTGCACCACGCGCGACTCTGGAATGCACCAGCATTCCCAGCCGGCCTGCTGCACGCGCAGGCAGAAATCGACTTCCTCGAAATACAGGAAATAGCCTTCGTCCAGTGGCCCGACCTGGTCCAGCGCGGCACGCCGCACCATCAGGCTGGCGCCTGACACCCAGTCGCAGCGCTGCGGCGTGGCACTCACCGGCGGCGAGACCTGGAAGGCGGCCAGGGCGCGGCTCACCAGACCTAGGCGCGCGCTGCCTTCGAGTTCACCCAGCGCACTCGGGTGGCGGTGGGCGGATACCTCCACGCCGCCCTCGGCATTGAGCAGGCGGCTGCCCACGATGCCGGTGCGCGGATGGGCTTCCATCCAGTCCAGCAGCGCCGACAGCGCGCGGGCTTCGACCACCGTGTCGGGATTGAGCAGCAGCACCTGGCCGAGGTCCGGGTCACGCGCCAGCGCGTGGCGGATGCCCTGGTTGTTGCCATAGGCGAAGCCGCCGTTGCGCGGTGCGGCCAGCACCTCCACCCAGTCCTGCCAGCCCTGGGTGTGCACGCAGGCGGCCAGGCGCGCATACGAGCCGTCACCCGAATCGTTGTCGACCACCACCACGCGGCAATCCAGCGCTAGCGCTTCGCTGCGCAGCGAGCGCAGGCAGTCTTCGACCAGCGCAGCGGTGCGGAAATTGACGATCACGATCCACAGGCGGCCCATGGCGGCGTGCGGCGGCGCCGCCGTGCCGCTCAGTCGCGACGGGTGCGCTTCCATTCACGCTCGCGACCGGACACATAGCCCGTGTACAGGGAAAGCTTGCCGATGGCGTAGCCCGGAATGGCGGCCAGCACGCGCAGTGGCACCAGGTCGCGTCCCCAGCCCAGCCAGGCCAGTGTCAGGCCGGCGCCCAGCAGCAGCCATGCTGCCACGCACAGATGAAGGGGCAGCACGGGTGTATGCAGCAGCGTTGCGATGATCACCAGCGGCACGCTCATGGCGGCGATGGCGGCCAGCAGCGCCAGCGGTGGGATCAGCAGGTCGAGCGCGGCACCCAGCAGCTTCCAGTGGCCGGTGCTGAGCGCTTCGCCCGCCAGGCCGGGCGCGGTACGCAGGATCAGGTCGAGATGGCCGTGTTCCCAGCGGCGGCGCTGGCCGCGCCGCGATTCCAGGCTGTTGGGAAAGCGGCTCAGCACCTGCGCCGCTTCGCTGAAGCGCGTGGCGTGGCCCAGGCGCAGCAGGTCGATGCCGAGCTTGTAGTCCTCGGCCAGATTGCCGTTGGCCACTTGGACGGCGGCGATCTGCTGCCACGGGAAGATCATTCCCGAACCGTTGAGATTGGACGGGAAGCCCAGCACGCCGCCACCCAGCGGGCGCACCCAGTTCTTGATGCGCCACGCGAATTCGGCCAGCAGCGACGCGGGGCGCAGGTCGCCTTCGGGTGCCTTCATCAGGTACAGCGACTGGATCGGGGCCTGGTGTTGCCGGCACTGGGCGGCCAGCGTGGCCACGAAGTCGGGGGCTATGGTGCAGTCGGCATCAAGCACCAGCACCATGCCGGGCGGCTGCGCGCGCAGGTGCTCGAGTCCCGCTTCGAGCGCATAGGCCTTGCCGCGCAGCGCGGTGTCGAAGCGCTCCACCACCTCGGCGCCGGCGGACTGCGCAATGGCAGCCGTGTCGTCGCTGCAGTTGTCGGCCACCACCACCAGGCGGTCGTGCGCGCGCATGCTGGCGCGGAAGCATGCCAGCGTGGCGGCCAATCCGGCGGCCTCGTCGTGCGCCGGCACCAGGATCGCCACCACCGCGCTGTCCGCGCCGCTGGCGCGCGCCACGGCTGCGGCCGCGCCCAGACGGCGGCCGCCGTGCACGTAGGCACTCAGCACCTGCGCGAAGAACAGCGCCGAAGGAATCAGCAGCAGCAGCGCGAGCAGCCAGACGGCCACATGGATGAAGTTCATGATGCTCGGGTGCCGGACAGCAGTTCAGGGGTCGACGTGGCGGCGTGGCTGACACGCTGCGCTGCCGGCGTCAGGCAGGCCGCGAACAGCTGGCCCAGTTCGCGCGCCTGCTGTTCCACGGTGTGCAGGCGCAGCACCTGCGCGCGACCGGCGGCGCCCATGGCGGCGAGCGCCTCGGGTGTGCTGTCCAGCGCCGCGCACAGCGCCTGAGTCAGCGCCGCGACATCGCCGGCCGGCACCAGCCAGCCGTTGCCGCGGTCCTGCACCAGTTCGGGAATGCCGGCCACGTAGGTGCTGATCACCGGCCGGCCCAGCGCCATGGCTTCCATCAGCACGATCGGCAGGCCTTCGGCAAAACTCGGCAGCACCAGCGCGCGCGCGGCCAGGATCAGGCGCTGCACTTCCTCGCTGCCCACCCAGCCGGTGATCCGCACCGAATCGCCCAGGCGCAGCGCGCGCACGCGCGCTTCGATCTCGGCGCGCATTTCACCGTCGCCGGCCAGCACCAGCGCCATGCGCCGACCGCTGGACAGCACGGCGGCCGCGGCCTCGAGCAGCAGCAGCTGGCCCTTCTGCTCGCACAGACGGCCCACGCACACCAACTGCGGCGTGGCGGGCGGCGGCGTGAGCGGCGGTGTCGTGAAGGCCGCGTCGAGGCCGCAGCGCACCACCTGCAGGCGCTCCCACAATTCCAGCGGCACCCAGCGCATCATCTGGCTACGGCCGAACTGGCTGACCGTGGCGACAAAGCGCGCGGCACCTGTCTTGGCGGCGAGCGCCAGGGTTTCGGGACGATCGAACTCCTCCGGGCCGTGGACCGTGAAGCTGAAGCTGGCGCCGGCCAGTTCGCAGGCGATCAGTCCGACGTCGGCGCTGTTGGTGGCGAAGTGCACGTGCAGGTGGTGGCAACCGTCGGCGCGCAGCTGCCGCGCCAGCCGACAGCCTTCCAGGAAATACGCCAGGTGGTACAGACGCCCACGGCGGGCACCGCGTGCGCGCTGCAGCGTGGCGCGCAGGGCGGCGATCCAGCGCAGCGGCTGGTGCAGGAATTCCGCCACACCGGCGGTCAGCAGGCCACGCACGCCGTCGCCCAGCAGATAGCGCGTGCGGGTCTGTTCCTGGCGGTCGGTGGCGTCGGGCAGCGCGTCGGTACTGCCGCGCACCGCATGGCGCAGAACCATCCAGCCCTGCGCTTCGAGTGCCAGGATCTCACGCCGGATGAAGGTATGGCTGACCTTGGGATAGGCATTGACGAGGTAGGCGACGCGCCGGGCGGGCGTGGCCAGGGTGTCTTCGCGCATCGCGCCGCGCTCAGCGCGTCGAGTTCATCACGGCGCCCAGCATCACGCAGCCGCTTTGTTCCAGCGTCTCGGTCAGCCGGCGCACCGGCACCAGACGGCTTTGGTGACGGTGCGTGAGCAGGATGGCGGCACCGATGCGCGCGCCCAGGGTGTAGGCGTCGGCATTGAGCGCTGCGGGCGTATCGACCAGTACCATGTCGAAATCGCGGTCGGCGGTGGCGAGCAGCGGCAGCAGCGCCGGACCCAGCAGCAGTTCCTGCGGATTGGGCGGGATCGGGCCTGCCGTCAGCACCGACAGATTGAGGCCGGGCACGCGCTGCACGGCGTGTTCGTAGCTGCAGCGGCCGGCCAGCACGCTGGACAGGCCCTCGCGGTTTTCGATCCCGAACAGCGCGTCCTGGCGCGGATTGCGCAGGTCGGCGTCGATCACCAGCGTGCGCTCGCCGAGCTGCGCGAACACCACGGCCAGATTGGCGGTGAGCCAGCTGCGACCTTCATGGCGTCCGGCGCTCACCACCGCGATCGCCTTTTCCTGCCGCGCCACTTCCAGGGTGCGCAGCATGATCTGCGCGCGGATGCCGCGCAGCACTTCCACTTGCGGTGTGAAAGGATCATAGGCCGCGATCACCTCCTTGCTCACCGAGTGTTCACCCGCCGACAGGAAGGGATAGCGGAACTGGGCAGCCAGCGCGCGCCGGATGTCTTCCGGCTGGACCAGGCGCAGGCGCACCGCGGAATCGCCGAAGCGCAGGCCGGTGCGGCGCTGGTCGGCCAGCACCATCTCGGCCTGTTCGGGCTTGAGGCGTCCCTGCGCGATCAGGATTTCACCGATACTGCCGGGCTGCAGGGCTTTGCTTTCGTGCGGGTTCACGGGGCGATCCTCAGGTCGAAAGCGCCGCAGCGCGCGGTCGCAGGCGGCGCGCCAGACGTGCCATCAGGCCGGTTGCTGGCGGGTTGCAGAGTTCGCCCAGCAGGTCCAGATCCAGGCCGTCGGTCAGTTCGGAAATCGCGCGCACCTTGCGCTGGACCAGTTCGACCAGGCCGGCCAGGCCCAGACCCAGCGCCAAGCCGACCGCGCCGCCGGTCGCCAGCAGCTTGTTGAGCTTGGGGTAGGCCGCTTCGAGCGGCTTGGAAGCAGGGCTCAACAGATAGATGTTGGTCTGGTTGGCACGGCTTTCCAGGGTCGACTGGGTGTGGCGCTGATTGAGCGCGTCGTAGAATTTCTGCGCGGCCTCGACTTCCTGGTTCAGCACCCCGAAATCCGCGAGGGTTTTGCGCAGCTGATAGATGCGCTGGCGCTGCGCTTCCAGGGCCGACTTGAGGCCGGCGATCTTGCTGGCCGAGACCTGGCCCGAAGTGCCGACGCTGGTGGTGACGGTGCGCGTTTCCTGCGCCAGCCGCTCCTTCAGGGTCGTCAGTTCGGTTTGCGCACGGATGTAGGCGGGATTGCTCTTGCCCACCTTCATGCCCATTTCGGCCAGCTTGGCTTCCGAGCGGTCGACTTCCTGGCGCAGGCTCTGCACGATGCTGTTCTGCATCACGTCGGGCGAGGTGTCGCCGGCGTTGGCCGAACGGCTGCGGTTGTCCACCGACTGCGCCTCGGCGGCGACCAGGCTGGCCTGGATGTCGGAGAACTTCTGGGTTTCGACTTCCAGCCGGTCGCTGCCGCCGACCACGCCTTTTTCCTGCTCGTAGGCGTGCAGACGCGTCTTGGCTTCTTCGACCTTTTCGCGCGCATCGCGCGCCTGTTCCTCGAACAGCGCTGCGTACTGGCGCGCGGGTTCGACTTTCATGTCGACCGTCACTTCGATGTAGGCCTGCGCGAACGCGCCTGCGGTCGACTTGGCGAAATCCGGGTCGTGCCCGTAGAAGCTGATCTGGATCACATTGCTGTCGCGCGCCGGGATCACTTCCAGGCCGCGCTCCAGCAGTTTGGCGAGCCACAGCGCGAACGGCATGCTGCTGCCCGCCTCGTCGCGCCAGCGCGCGATCAGCGGCGCCGACTGGTCCAGCTTCAGCGCATGCACCACGCGCTGCGCGACGCGGTCGCTACGGATGATCTCGACCTGGGTGGACATGTAGCTCGCCGAGGTTGTGCCCTGCACGATGCCGGCCACGGGATCGGGCGTGCGCACGTCCACCACCACCGTGGTGGTGGCCTTGTACTGCTTGTCGGCCAGCTTGTAGGCAGTGGCGCCGCCGCCCAGCCCCAGCACCAGGGCGATGACCACGATCCACCAGCGGTCCCGGATGATTCCGGTGATCTGCGAGAATTCCATGGCTTCCTAGAACAGGCGTTCTTTCACGAAAATGACGTCGTTGGGCAGCACCGGATCGGTGAGCTTCAGGTCTTCCAGCGTGTCGGTGTCGCCCTTGGCATCGCGGCGGTAGATGCGCAGGCCCTTGTTGTTGCCGCGCGGCGTGGCGCCGCCGCCGATCACCAGGGCTTGCTGCAGGGTCAAGCCGGGCTCGATGCGGTAGGGCCCGGGGCGCTGCACTTCACCATAGATGTAATACTGCCAGAGGTCCACCGTCAGCACGTCGTCGGCCTGCAGCAGTTCGTCGAGCTCGGCGGTATGCACCTGGAACAGGCCCTGCGCGTCACGGCGCTTGATGTGTACCGAACGCTCGCTGCCGCGCGGCCCCACGCCGCCGGCGGCCGACAGCGCCTGCTGCACGGTCATGGCGCGCTCCAGCCGCTCCGGGCCCGGGTGGCCGATTTCGCCCTGCATGTAGACCACCTGGGCCTTGGGCACAAACACGATGTCGCCCGCGCGGATCTCCACATCCTGGCCGGGGTCGCCGTCGACGAAGGCGCGGTTGAGGTCGATGCGCAGATGCTGGCGCCGTTCGCCTTCGCCGCGCTGGATCACCACTTCGTCGGCGCCGGTGGCCAAGACGCCGCTGACCTGGGCCAGCAGGTCGGACAGGCGTGTCGGCTTGTCGAGCGGGTACAGACCCGGCTTGCCCACATAACCCAGCACCGACACCTGCTGGCTGCGATAGGTGACGATGCTCACGCTGACATGCGGGTGGATCACGAAATTGCCGTCGCGCAGCTTCCTGGCGATCAGGTCTTCGGCCTGATCGACCGTCAGTCCCGCCACGCTGACCTGCTCGATCAGCGGAAAACGGATCTGGCCGTTCTGCAGCACGCGCGCTTCGGTTTCCAGGTCGGCGTTCTCATAGACGGCGATCTTGAGCGTGTCGCCCGGGCCGATCTGGTAGTCCTGCGGGGCGGCCTGCGCCCAGGTGGCGCACAGGCAAAAGCAGGCCAGGGCAGCCAGGCGGCCCAGCATCTTGAGGGGTTTAAGCATCGTGTCGGGCAGGGAGCGGGCCGGTGGCAAACATTTGACTTTACTTCCTCATCGCGTCGGGAGCCACCGTCACCACGCCGCTGGCATCGCTGCGCGCACGGTCGCTCTTGACGGTCACGGCGCCGCTGGGTTCATTGGCGGTGGCGTCCTTCTTGACGGTGACCACGCCGGCAGGATCATTGGCCAGGGTCTTCTGGTCGACGGTCACGGCGCCAGTGCCCGGGCCGGCGGCCCCCAGGTCGGGCTTTTTCTCGGCTTCGCGCTTGGGGTCGAACTCACCCAGGTAGACGATCTTGGCCTTGTCCTTGAGGGTCTTGAGTTCGGTGCTGATGGCCGTGGTCTGGCGCTGGTTGTTGAGGAAGCGCTCCACCGCCGGAGCGGCCTTGTCCTTGCTCAACGGAGCATCTTGTACCGCGAGGATCTGGTCAATGGTGGGCGCGCCGCCGTTGGGTGCAGGCACGCTGACGATGCTGCCCACTTTCAGGTGGGCGAATTCCTCGGCAATCGCCATCGGGAGTTGTTCGGGCAACACGGTGGCCGTGGTCTCGTTGAAGCCGATTTTCTGGGCCGCAAGCCGCTTGACCACATCGCCCAGATCCTTGGCGCCATCGATGACGGCCTTGAGGCTGTCGTTGCTCATCGGCGCGGACAGGGAGAGTTGCTGCAGGCGGTAGGCGCGGCGCGCCGAGAACAGTTCCGGGTGCTTGTCGTAGAAGGCGTCGACTTCGCTGCGGCTGGCGGTGGTGGTGCCCTGCGCCAGGCCTTCGATATAAGCCCGCGCCAGGATCTGGCGGCGGCTGGCCTCGATCAGTTGCTCGACACGCGGGTCGCGGTCGAGCTTTTTCTCGACCGCGCGCTGGACAAAGATTTCCTGCTCGATCAGGCGGTCGAGCGACTGCTTGGCCGCTTCGTGCATTTTTTCCGGCGGCAGGTTAGCCGGCAACTGGCCGAGTGCGATGTTGAGCTGGTGGATCGAGATTTCCTGGTCATTGACCTTGGCCACCAGTTGCGACTCGGTCTTGGCATCGCCGCTTTTTTCGGCCGGCTTGTCCGACTTGCCGCCACAGGCGGTCAGGGCGAGAGCGACGGCCAGGAACAGCGCGCGGGGCAGGAGACGGCTGGCATGCATGGGGTTCATCCACAATGAGGCAGGGAAACGCGTCATTCTAACGGGTATTCATGAAGCTCCCGTTGCAGTGCCGCAGACGCGCCCACGGCACAATTCGGCAGCCGCTCAGGTATGGTGGCGGCGCCCCGGTCTCTGAATTCGACCCCGTCGCATGCTGCTACGACCTGCTGCCACTTCTCAGACATCCCAGCCGCACGGTCGACGTGCGACTGCCACGCGCCTCGTTCGCGTCATCGCGCGTGCCCTGCTGGCGCTGCTGCCGGCGCTCGCCGGATCGGCCCAGGCGGCCCTGCAGGCGACCGAGCTCGGCGTGGTGGTCAACGATACTGACCCGCTCAGCGTGAAAGTGGGTGCCTACTATCAGCAGGCGCGCGGCATTCCGCCGGAGCAGGTCATCCACCTGCGTTTTGACGCGCAGCGCAGCGCGCTGCCGCCGGACGAGTTCGCGCGCCTGCGCGCGGCCATTCTGGCCGTGACCCCGGCCCGGGTCCAGGCCTATGCCCTGACCTGGGCGCGGCCCTATCGCGTGGACTGCATGTCGATCACCTCGGCGCTGACCTTCGGTTTCGACCGCGCCTGGTGTTCGCACGCCAGTCCCTGCAGCATGACGCGCGACAGTCCCTTGTTCGACTACAACACCGAGGCGCCCTTCCGCGACCTCGGCATCCGCCCGGCCATGGCCATTGCCGCCACCAGCTTCGCCGAAGCCAAGGCGCTGATCGATCGTGGCGTGCGATCGGACGGCACGCGACCACACGGCAGTGCCTACCTGCTGGTCACCGATGACCGCGACCGCAGCAGCGCACGCATCCCGGCCATGCTGCGTGCGCGGCGCCTGCAGGTGCCGGGCCTGGCGATCCAGATGCTGCGCGCCAATGCCGTGGTCAGCCGCAGCGACGTGCTGTTCTATGAGACCGGGCACGCGGTGGTGCCCAAGCTGTACTCGCTCACTTTTCTACCCGGAGCCGTGGCGGATCACCTGACGTCTTTTGGCGGCATGCTGACCGACTCGAGCCAGATGAGTGCCCTGCGCTGGCTGGAGGCGGGCGCCACCGGCAGCTACGGCACCGTGCGCGAACCGTGCGCCTTCCGCCAGAAGTTTCCCGATCCCGAGGTGTTGATCCGTCGCTACACACAGGGCGAAACCCTGATCGAAGCCTACTGGAAGAGCGTATCGGCACCCGGTGAAGGCATCTTTGTGGGCGAGCCCCTGGCACGCCCCTGGCGCTGATCCAGGTCCAACCGGCCCCGGGGGGGCGGTGCGTACGAATCATAAGCTTTGCAATATGCTGGGAAATCTTGGAAAAAATAAGATTTGACCTGATTTCTTATAGCGTGAAGTTTTCTAAGGGTCTGATATATAGCGATTCATCGAAAAGTGGTAATTCGTCACACGCTTGCAAATTCAAATTCGCCCCTCTAAACTTGGCTACATGGATAGCCGCGGCTGAAGCAGGGTTTTCCTGTACCTGTCACTTGGAGAGCACATTGCATGGGCGCCACGCACGAGTTGCCGGATCAAGCCTGCTGGGTGGAATCGCTGGAGAGCTACCTCAAGCCCTACTGGAGCGGCATCACCGAAGGTGAATGGGCGCGCAACATGCGCGAAGGCCTTTGGAGCACCGAGGCCATGCGCAGCTGCATGCTGCACATGTATCCCTTCATCCATGCCTTTCCCAAGTTCCTGGCGCTGATCCTGCTCAAGGCCGAAGACGACTACACGCGCAACTTCCTGATCGACAATATCCGCGTCGAAAAGACCCACGCCGAACTCTGGATGTGGATGGCCGAAGGCTTCGGCGTGCCGCGCGAGCAACTGCTGGCGGCCGCCAACGGCGAGGGCACGCCGCTGCGCGACGTGCAGTCGCTGTCGGACTGGCTGTGGCACATCAATTCCCACGGTTCGCTGGTCGAGGCCATGGCGGCCACCAGCTTCGCCATCGAAGGCGCCACCGGCGACATGGCGCGCGCGCTGGCCCCGCATTTCGAAGCCTACGGCACGCGTCCCGGTGTCGACATGAATCCGCGCACGCTGCGCTGGACGCGCGCCCACGCCATGTACGACGACGAGCACCCCAAGATCGCGCTCGGGATCGTGGCCAAGCTGGCGCGTACCGACCAGGACCGCCTGCGGGTCATGCGTGCCGCCAAGCGCAGCCTGGAATTGCTGCATCTGGCCCTGCTGACCGGCGCCCAGGCCGGACAGCACCTGCCGGCCGGGCATTTCCTCGGCCACGACCGTCGCGCGCTCGACCGTCGCGCGATGGCCACCCCCATCCCTTTTCCGGACCGACGGTCCGGCGATCGCCGCGCGCTAGGCGCGGTCCACTGAGCAACCCGGGCCGGCAGGTGGGGGCGCCTCCGTACCCCCCACGGATGTTTCCACCTGCCGAACCCGTTACGCTGCCGGCGGCGGACTTTGCCCTGCGTGATCTGCGTCTGGCGCCAGACTGAAGCCTACCCGATGGCTCATCGCATCCCGCCAAGTTCGGCCGGCAGCTGTGTGCGCATCTGCGCAACTGTTGAGGTTAAGTAAGCAGCCCCGTGGCTTCCGATGTAGTCCCACACGTCGGAGCGGTCCCGCTGCGCCTCCGGTGTCCAGCGGACTCTCACGTTTGGCTTGCCACCTGGGCGCGCCGCGCCGCGAACTCGGCTTCAACCTCTTCATCCGGCCTACCCAGGCCGGCATGCATCGAAGCTCTGCCCGCAGCGACCTTGCGGCGCAGGAATTCGTCGTATTCACGCGTCTCACGCTGGCGCTTGACGAACTCGCGCATCAACTCGCGCACCACCTGCGACGCCGGCCTTTGGGCTGCTTCGGCCTCCGCCAGAAAGGCTTCGCGCAACTCGGCTTCCAGTTTCATGGTGAATACGGCTTCTTTTGACATGATCGGTGCTGACGGCTTGGAGTGATGTCTTAGTACATACGTCGTCAGTACCGGGGTCAGTTCGTTTCCAGCTGCCGGCCGCTCGGGTCGACCAGGCCGGTGGCGCGCAGCCGGCTGAAGGGCTTGGGTTCGGTGACGCCCAGGCCCTGCGCGAAGTCCACGCCCAGGCGGCGTAGTTCGGCGATGATGGCCGGGCTCTCGGCGTGCTCGGCGATGGTCTGCTTGCCCATCACGTGGCCGATGCGGTTGATGGTCTCGACCATCGAGCGGTCGATCGGATCGTCCAGCATGTCCTTGACGAAGCCGCCGTCGATCTTGAGGTAGTCCACCGGCAGCTGCTTGAGATAGGCGAAGGAGGACCAGCCCGAGCCGAAATCGTCGAGCGCGAAGCGGCAGCCCAGGGCCTTGAGCTCGGACATGAAGCGGTTGGCGGCGCCCAGGTTGGCGATCGCGGTGGTCTCGGTGACTTCGAAGCAGATGCGGTCGAAGGGCACGTCGAAGCGCACGAACTGGTCGAGCACGAAATTGCGGAAGCGCTCCTCGCCCAGCGAGGAACCCGACACGTTGACCGCGCACATGGCGATCGCGTCCGGGCCGTCGCGCGCCACCAGTTCGGCGCAGGTGGCGAGCATCTCGCGCACCACCCAGCGATCGATCTCGGTCATCAGGCCGAAGCGCTCCGCGGCCGGAATGAAAGCCATCGGCAGCACCAGCGGGCCTTCGGGATCGATCATGCGCACCAGCACCTCGACGTGGCGGCCGGTCAGCGGCGGGCCCTGCAGGTTGAGGATGTCCTGCGCGTAGAGCTGGAACAGGTTGCGTTCCAGCGCCTCGCGGATGCGGCTGGTCCATTCCATTTCGCCGCGCCGGCGCACCAGTTCGTGGTCGTCCGGGCTGTAGACTTGCACACGGTTGCGGCCTTTTTCCTTGGCCAGGTAACAGGTGGCATCGGCGGTGCTGAGCACTTCGGCCGGCGTCATCGGGGTGTCCTGCACATTGACCAGGCCGATGCTGACCCCCAGGCTGAAAGGCTTGCCGTCCCACGCGAAGCGGAAGCCCACCAGGGTCTCGCGCAGTTGTTCGGCGATGCGCAGCGCGTCCTTGGGCTGGCAGTTTTCCAGCAGCACGGCGAACTCGTCGCCGCCCAGGCGGGCCAGCGTGTCGGTGGCGCGCAGGCGCTGGGGCATCAGCAGGCTGATCTGCTTGATCAGTTCGTCGCCGGCAGCGTGTCCGCAGGTGTCGTTGACCACCTTGAACTGGTCCAGGTCCAGGTACAGCACGGCGTGCGCGCGGCCTTCGGTGCGTGCGTGCTTGAGCGCCAGCGACAGGCGCCGGTCGAACTCGCTGCGGTTGATCAGGCCGGTCAAGGCGTCGTGGCTGGCGCGGAAATTGAGGTCGGCCTGGTGTTCGCGTTCCTGGCTGACGTCGCGCAGCGCCACCACCATGCCCAGCAGGCGCTGGCGTTCGTCGTAGATCGGCGCGGTGACGGCGTCGACCAGGATCTTGCGGTCGTCGCGCGTGATCAGCACCGCTTCGCGCGCCGGCAGGCCGCCGGCGGTCTCGCGCAGGGCCTGGTCCAGGCTGGTGAGCAGCGGCGCGTGGCTGACTTCGTCGACCACCTTGCACACCACGCCCAGCGCCTGGCCGAGTGCGTCGCGGTCACTCCAGCCGGTGAGCTTTTCAGCGGCGGGATTGAGGTACTGCACGCGCCCGGCGGTGTCGGTGGTGACCACGGCGTCGCGGATCGCCTCCAGTGTCACGCGCAGGCGTTCCTTTTCGCCGAACAGCGCCATCGCGGCGGCGCGGTAGTCGTTGGTGTCCGACATCGAGCCGACCATGCGTACCGGTTGGCCATGCGGATCGCAGATCGCCTGGCCGCGGATGCGGAACCAGCGGTATTCGTCGCCGATGGCGCGCAGGCGGCATTCGATATCGATCACGCCGGCCCGGCGGGCCTGCAGCCACAGGCGGCGGCGCGCCGGCAGATCATCGCTGGGATGCAGGCGCGACAGCAGGGCCGGCAGGCTGGGGGCAGGCTGGGTGGGGGTCAGGCCGACCAGTTCGCGGAAGCGCGGCGACAGGTACAGGCTGCCGCGCGCCGACCAGTCCCAGATGCCGTCATTGCTGCCGGTCACGGCGAGCTGGAAGCGTTCCTCGCTGATGGTCAGCGCATCCTCGAAGGCCAGATTGCGGCGCACCATGCGATTGGCGAACAGGAAGCCCAGCGGCACCAGCATGGCGGTGACGAGACCCATGCAGAACACCAGCAGGAACTCGACCTGGCGCGCCACGTCGCCCAGGGTCACCGAGAACTCGCGCGCCTTGGGGGTGATCCAGTTGTCGATCTGGTAGACCGGTTCCAGGTCCACCGGGTGGGGCGCCGCGCCCTTGGCCTCGGCCAGGATCTGCTCGCGCAGGCGGTTGCCTTCCACCACCAGGTCGGCCATGCCGCGATCGCCCTGCTTCCACAGCGCCACCACGCGGCGCATGAAGTTGAAGTCGTGGAAGCTCCGGTAGGCGTGGTAGGTGGTGTCGACATCGGCCGGCTGCACCTGGCCGCGCAGCATGCCTTCGTGTACCAGCGCGCGGTCGGGATCGGGCTTGTCCATTTCCTCGCGCATGCGCTGGTCCCAGCGGATCACTTCGACCGCATTGAGGAAGCGCTGGTAGTCGCGCTCCTGGCGCGACTGGGCGTAGTGGACGAGGTCGTAGACGGCTTCCTTCTGGGCCTTCGACCACGCGCTCTCGGCGGTGATCGAGGCGCGCACGGCGGTGAGCACCATCAGGCTGGCCCAGCCCATGCACAGCAAGACCAGCAGGATGGCCAGGAACGGCCAGATGATGGCCAGCGTGCGCCGGTACTGCACGGACAGGGGAAAGCGCGTCTTTTCCAGGGGCATCGAACCTACACTCACGGCAGCCGGCAGTGTCAGTACCTGGGCCTGGCTGCCTGCCTTGCCCGGGCGCATGTCCTCGCAACGGGGCAGCCCCCCGGCCAGCGCCCGCCCCATAGGGTAACAGGAAAGCCTGCAAACCCCGATAATTGGGGCGTCAGGCCAAAGCGGCGTGCATCACAGCGAAAACATGCCGCTCACGGTCAGGCGGTGGTCGGTATAGCCGAACAAGGCGGGATTGGCGCGCCGGTCGTCGAGCGCGTAGTCGAGGCCCAGGGTGAGAAAGCGCCGCGGCGTGTATTGCAGGCCGGCCGACAACAGCGTCTCGTATTCGCGGTGCGCCGGGAAACCCGGCAGGTCCACGCTGTAGCGATTGCGGTCGAACTCCAGGCTGGTGTGCGCGCTCAGCACGGCACTGTAGGCGTAGGCGGCATGCACGCTGGCAGCCTCGGTCTCGACCACGCGGCTGGCCAGGATGGCCTGGCCGCCCAGGTCGCGGCGCAGCGTGGCGCCGTAGCTCAGCGGCCCGCCGCTGTTGGTGTCGAGTGCGAGCGAGCCGTAGATACCGTGGCTGTTGAGACCGCTCAGTGCCCCGTAGCTGTGGTCGACTGCGGCCACCGTGCCGCTCAGGCTGGTAATCGGTGTCAGCGACAGGTTGCCGAAGGTCTCGACACGGCGATCGGTGTAGCGCGGATCGTAGCTCTGGTAAAGCCCACCGCCCAGCGGGATCTGGGTGTTGGGATAGGTGGCCTGGGTCAGGTTCAGGCGCACCCCCACGCGGCTGCCTTCAGGCAGGCCGTACGACAGGCCCAGCGTGCCGGACGAGGTATCGAGGTCGTTGATGGTCAGCGTCGCATTGTCATTGCGCGACTGCACGCGCGTGCCGCTCGCTTCCAGGCGCACGCGCGCATCCAGATCGTAGCTGCCGGTCAGGCCGGCGGTGCGCGTGCGCACCACATCGCGCACCAGGGTCTGCAGCTGCGCCAGCGGCGTCAGTGCCTCGCTCTGTTCCAGCCGCGCGGCCACATGCGCGTAGTTGCCGACATCGCTGCCGGCGCCCAGCATGAAATTGGTGGCGGTGTAGTTCTGGCTGGAATGCCGGCGGTAGTCGGCCTGCTGTGCCGTCACCGTGGCGTCGTAGTTCTGGCGGCCGTCGAGCAGGTGCATTTCGCCGCCGACGCCCGTGGTGGTGATCTGGTCGCTGGTGGGCGGCGCGACCACAGCCGGCACGCGCGTCAGGTTGTCGTCGAAGCTGATATTGCTCGACACGTTGACCTTGAAGCGGTCACCATCGAAAGCGAAACCCGGGCGCGCCAGGCAGCCCAGCAGGGCCAGGGCCAGCAGCGAAAGCGGAAAACGGGACAAGCGGTTCACCAGTAGGTCCAGTTGGAGGTGGCCAGCACCCACACGCCCAGCACACCGTTGGTGACTGCATGCGCCAGGGCAACCGGCCATAACCGCCCACTGTACCGGTACAGCAGGCCGTAGGCCAAGCCGGCCACGATGCCGGCCAGCCACAGATCGTGCTCCAGGCCGAACAGCAGCGCCTGCAGCGCCAGCGCGCGCGTGCTCACGGCCGTGGCGGAGCGTTCCAGGAAGCGCGGACTGTCGATCCAGCGCATCACCAGGCTGCGCCAGAACAGTTCCTCGGCCAGCGGCACCACCAGTGCCGAGCCCGCCAGGCGCGGCAGCGCGAAGCGCCAGTCGATGGCTCCGTGGGCATCGAGCGGTGTGAAGCCGCTGCCGGCGGGCGGCGTGACCGCGCTGCCCGCCAGCGGGCCGGTGCCGGCGCCGCTCAGGCGCGCCAGATCGATGCCGCCCGTCGATTGCGCGAAGGCCTGCAGC
>JAGWIJ010000060.1 GCA_028873535.1 Pseudomonadota bacterium | reverse complement strand
GCGCTCCGTCAACGCATGCTGACAGCTGCGCCGGACGGCCTCAGCGCCGGCCTGGAAGCCGGCGCTGAGGCCGCCGATGCGGCGCTGCTGCTCGCCGCCAGCAATCCCTGGTGGCAGGACCCGGACTGGAACCCGGCCACGGACGGACAGGGCGCCGCCTTCCGGGCATTGAGCACGCTGCTGCTGGGCGCCGCGCCGCCTTCGCTGGTGGTGATCGAGGGCAGCCGCCAGACCGGCAAATCGCAGCTGCTCGACGCGCTGGCCGGCGCGCTGCTGGGCGGCGGCGCAGCGGCCCGGCGCGTGTGCCGGCTGCCATTGGAGCACGGCCCGATGCGCTGGCTGGCGCCCGAGCTGCTGGTCGAAACCTGGCAGACGGGCGACGGCTGCGCTGCCGCGGCGGACCACGGCAGCGCGCGCGAGTTCGTGCTGATCGACGACGCCCAGCTGTGGTCCGGCGCTGCGTTGGACAGCATGGCCCAGTATGCGGTCGAAGCCGGCCGCGTGCTGGTATTCGCCGGTCTGGCGCTGGCCGACTGTGTGGCGCGCTGGCGTGCGGTGGGGCTGCGCGTGGCGCACTGCCGCCTGGCACCACTGGATTTCGCCGCCTTCCTGGCGGTGCGCGGCATCACGCCGGCGCTGCCGGCGCGGCCGCAGTCGCTGCGCGCGCTGTTCGAATGGCCCGCCGCTGATTTCCCGGCGGCGCAGACGGGCCTTGCTGCACTCGCCGCGCCCTTCCAGGACTACCTGCAGCGCGGCGGCTATCCGGGCGCCGTGCATGCCCCCGACGTGGCCAGCGCGCAGCGCGTGCTGCGCGAACAGGTGGTGATGCGCAGCCTGCGCTGGGATGCGGTGACGCATCATGGCGTGCGCCGGGTCGATGAACTCGAGGCGACACTCACGCTGTTGGCACATGCGGCCGGCGCGCCGCTCGACGTGCCGCAACTGTGCGCGCGCCTGACCGTCGAACGGCCCACGGTGCGCCATTTCCTCGAACTGCTCGAGCAGCTGGCCTTGCTGGTGCGCGTGCCGCCGCTGGGCTACGGCGAGCGTGTCCAGCGCGCGCGACCCTTGGTGTACATGGCGGACCCGGCGCTGGGGGCTGCGCTGTGGTGGCAGCAGGCGCCGCCGCAGACGCGCCAGGCCGAGAGTGCGCTGCTGCTGCATCTGCTGCGCGCCTACGGCCGGCGCGGCCGTGTCCGCTTCCTGCCCCTGGCGCGCCAGGCCGGCCATGTGCTGCTGGTCACTGCGGGCGCCAGCGCCCTGCCCTTTGCCTTGCACTGGGGGGCTCAAGCGGCCGATCCGCGCCTGCTGACAGCGCTTGCCAGCGCGTGCACCAGGGAAGGCATCGCGCGCGCCTATCTGGTCACGCGCGATGCCGACGAATTCGGCCCCCTGCCGGCGCCGCGCGACAGCGGCGTGGCCGTGATGCGCATTCCGGCGCCGCTGCTGTGCCTGTGGCTGGCGGCCGCCGCGCCGGCAGCGCTCGATCCCGGCTGAGCCGCTCGGCGGCGGTCCGCAGCGCCCCGCTTCAGCGCGCGCCGAGCAGGCCTTCCCGCTCGATGAAGGCGATGATCTGATCCAGTCCCTGGCCGGTCTTCATGTTGCTGAACACGAAGGGACGCGCGCCACGCATGCGCCGCGCATCCTGATCCATCACCTCCAGCGAGGCGCCGACCATGGGTGCCAGGTCGATCTTGTTGATCACCAGCAGATCGGATTTGGTGATGCCGGGGCCGCCTTTGCGCGGAATCTTGTCACCGGCGGCCACGTCGATCACGTAGAGCGTCAGGTCGGACAGTTCGGGGCTGAAGGTGGCGGCCAGGTTGTCGCCGCCGCTTTCCACCAGGACCAGGTCCAGCCCGGGAAAGCGCGCCTGCAGCCGCGCCACCGCCTCGAGGTTGATGCTGGCGTCCTCGCGGATGGCGGTGTGCGGACAGCCGCCGGTCTCGACGCCGATGATGCGTTCGGCCGGCAGCGCCTGGTGGCGCACCAGGAACTGCGCATCCTCCTCGGTGTAGATGTCGTTGGTGACCACCGCCAGCTGCCAGCGCGTGCGCAAGGCCTGGCACAGCGCCAGCGTGAGCGCGGTCTTGCCCGAACCGACCGGGCCGCCGATGCCGACGCGCAGCGGGCCGCGCTGGATGCTGCCAATGGCGGCAGCGCTGTGATCCTGGGCAAGGTTTGGGGACGACATGCGAGCTCCGGAGGGATGAGGGGCGTTCAGGAACGGAACAGACGCGAGTACTGGGTTTCGTGGCGCGTGCAGGCCAGCGCGAAGCCGGGCGCGAAGTTGCCCGGTCCGTCGTCGTCGCCTTCGGCCGGGTCGTCATCGCAGGCACCGTAGGCAGCCTGGGCGACCGCAGCCTGGGCCAGCGCGGGCAGTTGCGCGGCCAATTCGAACAGCAGGGCCTGGCCGGCATTCTGGCCCAGCGGAATGGTCTTGATGGCAACCATCACCTGGTTTTCCAGCCAGGTCCACAGCCAGGCCTGCACGGCGCTGGCGTCGTCGATCGCCATGCCGACCGCAAGGCAGCTCCACACCAGGGGATAGGCGGGCGGGCGCTGCGCGGCCAGCGTCTGCAGCACCGGCAGCAGGACCGGCAGCCGCGGCCCGGGCAGCTCCGCAGGCAGTGCGGCCAGCAGGCGCAACAGCGACCACGCCATCTGACGCGTCTCGGCCAGCAGCTGGCTGCCTTCACGGCTGGCCTGGTAGAGCGCATCCAGGCGCGCCAGCACGTCCGGCGGCTGGCCCTCGCGCCAGGCGCGCAGCAGGCGCGCCAGCCACCGCGCTTCGGCGTGTCCCACCGGCCCTGCGAGCAGGCCTTGCAGCCAGTCGCGCGTCTGCCCGGCACTGCTCACCCAGCCCGTGTCGATGGCCGCCTCGAGTCCCTGCGAGTAGCTGAACCCGCCCACCGGCAGCGCAGGGCTGGCCAGCTGCAGCAGCCGCACCAGCAGCGCGGGATCAACCGGCAAAGTGGTCATGGATGCGTGGCGTGCCTGGCAACTGCTCGGCACCGTGGGTGTGCGCGCTGCCGTAGGCACCGGCTTCGGGTGCGAACGGCGCCTCCACCGTGGCCGGCACCAGTCCCAGCTGCCGCAGCAGGTCCTCGAGCACGCTGTCGCAGGCCAGACGCAGCACGCCGGGACCGATCTGCACCGGCACATGGCGATTGCCCAGGTGGTAGGCGGCGCGCGCCAGCAGCAGGGGGTCGCCGCTGCGCACCTCCGTCAGCCGCTCGATCTGCGCCACGACACGCACGCGGCGTCCGTCGGCCGCCAGCAGCACGTCGCCGTCGCGCAACACCGTGCCGCGCGGCAGGAACAGCCCGACCTCTTCGCCATTGGCCAATTGCGTGCGCAGACGCGAGCGCGTGCGCGCCTCGAAGGGCAGCACGAGACTGGCGTCGGCCACGGTCGCGCCGGCAGCGGCAGGGGGGGCAAAGGATTCGATCAGCAGCATGGCGGCGGGCGTCAGAACAGGAAGTAGCGCTGGCTCATCGGCAGCGCGACGGCCGGTTCGCACACCAGCAGTTGGCCGTCGGCGCGCACGGCATAGGTTTCCGGATCGACCTCGATCTTCGGCATGGCGTCGTTGTGCACCATGTCCTGCTTGCGCACGCTGCGGCAGCCGCGCACGGCCTCCAGCGGCTTGCGCAGACCCAGTGCCTGCAACGCGGGATTGGCCAGCCCGGCCTGCGACACGAAGGTCACCGAGCTGCGCAGGCCGCCGGCGAAGGCAGCGAACATCGGGCGATAGTGCACCGGCTGCGGCGTCGGAATCGAGGCATTGGGATCACCCATCGCCGCTGCCGCGATCATGCCGCCCTTCAGGATCAGGGTCGGCTTGACGCCGAAGAATGCCGGCTTCCAGAGCACCAGGTCGGCCAGCTTGCCGGGCTCGATCGAGCCCACCAGGTGCGCGATGCCGTGGGTCAGCGCGGGATTGATGGTGTACTTGGCAATGTAGCGGCGCACGCGGAAATTGTCGTTGCGCGCGCCGTCGCCGGACAGGGCGCCGCGCTGTTCCTTCATCTTGTGCGCGGTCTGCCAGGTGCGCAGCAGCACTTCGCCCACGCGTCCCATCGCCTGCGAGTCCGAGGACATCATCGAGAACACGCCCATGTCGTGCAGGATGTCCTCGGCCGCGATGGTCTCGCGACGGATGCGGCTCTCGGCGAAGGCGACGTCCTCGGCGATGCCCGGATCGAGGTGATGGCACACCATCAGCATGTCCAGGTGCTCGTCGATGGTGTTGATGGTGTAGGGCCGCGTGGGATTGGTCGACGACGGCAGCACGTTGGCCTCGCCGGCCGCGCGGATGATGTCGGGCGCATGCCCGCCGCCGGCGCCTTCGGTATGGAAGGTATGGATGGTGCGGCCTTTGAAGGCGGCCAGCGTGGCTTCGAGGAAGCCGGATTCGTTGAGCGTGTCGGTATGGATGGCCACCTGCACGTCGGCCTGCTCGGCCACGCTCAGGCAGTTGTCGATCGCCGCAGGCGTCGTGCCCCAGTCCTCGTGCAGCTTGAGTCCGATGGCCCCGGCCTCGATCTGTTCATGCAAGGGACCGGGCAGCGAGGCATTGCCCTTGCCGAGGAAACCCAGGTTCATCGGGAAGGCGTCGGCGGCAGCCAGCATCGCATGCAGGTGCCAGGGACCCGGCGTGCAGGTGGTGGCGAAAGTGCCAGTGGCCGGCCCGGTGCCGCCGCCGATCATGGTGGTGACGCCCGACATCAGCGCCTCTTCGATCTGCTGGGGACAGATGAAGTGGATGTGCGTGTCGATGCCGCCCGCCGTGAGGATCATGCCTTCGCCGGCGATCACCTCCGTGGCGGCGCCGATCGGGATGGTCACGCCCGGCTGCACATCGGGATTTCCGGCCTTGCCCAGCGCCTGGATGCGCCCGTGCTTGATGCCGACGTCGGCCTTGACGATGCCCCAATGATCGATGATCAGCGCATTGGTGATCACCGTGTCGGCAACGGCGGCGGCGAGCAGTTGCGACTGGCCCATGCCGTCGCGGATCACCTTGCCGCCGCCGAACTTGACCTCCTCGCCGGGGATGGTGGCGTCGCTCTCCACCTCCACCCACAGGCCGGTGTCGGCCAGCCGCACGCGATCACCGGTGGTCGGTCCGAACATCTCCGCATAGGCCTGCCGGCTGATGCGTGTGCTCGTCACGGCAGGCTCCCCATCACGTCGCCGCGGAATCCGTAGACCTCGCGCCTGCCGCGGTATGGCACCAGCGTCACTGTGCGGGTCTGCCCCGGCTCGAAGCGCACGGCGGTGCCCGCTGCGATGTCCAGACGCTGGCCGAGCGCGGCCTTGCGGTCGAAATCGAGCGCGGCATTGGTCTCGGCGAAGTGGTAGTGCGAACCGACCTGCACCGGGCGGTCACCCCGGTTGGCCACGGTGAGCACGGTACGCGGACTGCCGACATTGATCTCGATGTCACCAGGCAGCACGTCGAGTTCTCCGGGAATCATGATGCGCCTCCTAGGGGATCGGATGATGGACGGTCACCAGCTTGGTGCCGTCGGGAAAGGTGGCCTCGACCTGGATGTCGGGGATCATTTCCGGCACGCCTTCCATCACGTCCTCGCGCCCCAGCAGGGTGGTGCCGAAGGACATCAGGTCGGCCACCGTGCGCCCGTCGCGCGCGCCCTCCAGGATCGCCGCCGTGAGGAAGGCCACTGTCTCGGGATAGTTGAGCTTGAGCCCGCGCGCGCGCCGGCGCTCGGCCAGCAACGCGGCGGTGAAGATCAGCAGCTTGTCCTTTTCGCGTGGCGTGAGTTCCATGATGTCCTCAGGTGCTCCAGATCCGCGGCAGCTGCGCCGGGCGGCCGCACAGCGCCGGCCGCAGCAGCTGCCATAGTTGCGCAAACCAGTGGCGGGCGGCCTCGCCGGCCTGTCCCAGCCAGCGCGCCACCAGCACGCCGGGCAGCGCGGTGGCGCTCCAGTCGCCGGCCGGCAGCGCAGCGCGCAGCGCCTGCACCAGCGTGGTGGTGTCGGCGATGCCGGCGGCCAGGACGGTGGCGCACACCGGCGCGCCGCGCAGGCCGGTCGGATGCGCGAGCATCGCCGCCCCCCCCTGCAAGGTGCCCCATTCGCGCCACAGCGGCACGCCCAGCTGGTCGATGCTGCTGCTGATGCCGAAACGTCCGTGCGCGAAGTGTTCACCGCTGGCACGCCGCCCCAGGCACAGGATATCCAGTCCCAGGAAACGCGCGTCGCGCGCCAGCTCGACCTTCAGTGCCTGGCGCGCCTGGGCACCGTCGTAGACGATGGCCTCCTGCGGCAGCCATTCCACGCAGCCGCGCTCGGCCACACGCAGCGCCACCTGCTGATGCGCGCGTGCCCCGCCGCTGCGGTACCACTTGGCAGCACCCGGCGTGGTGAGCAGCGCATGGGCATCGCTTTCGAGCGCCACCGTGAGCGCCAGCCGGTCACCGCCGACGATGCCCGCCGGCGGGTGCAGCACCAGGGTATGACACACGCCCTCGCCTTCCGGATACAGCGGCTTCTGCACGCGCAAGGGTCCGTGGTGGCGCCGGTGCACCAGCACCGTGCGCTCACCGCGCCGCTGGTAGCCGAGTTCGAGACGCGCGTCCCAGCCAGGGTTCAAGGGAATTGCCGACATGCCACGATCATACTGCCAGCCGCTCGCGCACACGATCGCGTTCCATGTCCGCGCCGCTGCCGTGGAGCACGATCTCGCCGCGCTCCATCACGGCATACTCGTCGGCCAGCGAACGCGCGAAATCGTAATACTGCTCGACCAGCAGGATCGCCATGCGTCCTTCGGCGGCCAGGGTGCGGATCGCCTGCTCGATGGCCTTGATGATCGAGGGCTGGATGCCTTCGGTGGGTTCGTCCAGGATCAGCAGGCGCGGGTCACCGCACAGCGCGCGCGCGATCGCCAGCTGCTGCTGCTGCCCGCCGGACAGGTCGCCGCCGCGCCGTCCCAGCATCTGCTTCAGCACCGGGAACAGTTCGAACACGCGCTCGGGCACCGGCGTGCCGGCGGGCCGGCTGGCCAGTCCCATCACCAGGTTCTCGCGCACGCTGAGACGCGGAAAGATCTCGCGCCCCTGCGGCACGTAGCCCAGCCCGGCACGCACGCGCTCGAAGGGCGCCGCACGCGTCAGGTCGCGGTCCTCGAAGGTGATGGCGCCGCTCCTGACGCCGACCACGCCCATCAGCGCACGCAGCAGCGTGGTCTTGCCCACGCCGTTGCGCCCCAGCAAGGCCGTCACCTTGCCCGGGCGCGCCTGCAGGTTGACGTTGCGCAGGATGTGGCTGCCGCCGTAGTACTGGTTGAGACCCTGCACCGCCAGCATCGCTTACCTCCCCAGATAGACTTCGATCACACGCGGATCGGCCTGCACGGCATCGAGCGCTCCCTCCGCCAGCACCGCGCCCTCGTGCAGCACGGTGACCTTGCCGCCGAGGGCACCGATGAAAGCCATGTCGTGCTCCACCACCACCAACGAATGCTCGCCGGCCAGCGACAGGAACAGTTCGGCGGTGCGCTCGGTCTCCTCGTCGGTCATGCCGGCCACCGGCTCGTCGAGCAGCAGCAGGCGCGGCTGCTGGATCAGCAGCATGCCGATTTCCAGCCATTGCTTCTGACCGTGCGACAGCAGGCCGGCAGGGCGGTCGGCATGGCGCGCCAGACGGATGCGCTCCAGCGTGGCGGCGATCAGGTCACGGCTGGCCGAATCGAGGCGCGCCAGCAGGGTGGCCCAGGGACTGCGCGGACCGCTCATCGCCAGTTCCAGGTTCTCGAACACGCTGTGCTGTTCGAACACCGTCGGCTTCTGGAACTTGCGGCCGATGCCCGCAGTGGCGATCTGCGGCTCGCTCATGCGGGTCAGGTCCAGGGTCTGGCCGAAAAATGCGCTGCCGCTGTCGGGCCGTGTCTTGCCGGTGATGACGTCCATCATGGTGGTCTTGCCGGCACCGTTGGGACCGATGATGCAACGCAGTTCACCGACGTCGACGGTGAGCGACAGCGCGTTCAGGGCCTTGAAGCCGTCGAAGGACACGCTGATCGCGTCCAGGTACAGCACCACATGGTGCGAGGTGTCGAGGCCCGGCTGGAGCATGCGGCTGCCGAGCGCATCGCCGGCGGCGCCGGACGTGGCAGCGGTGGCAGCAGTGGTTGCGGGGACGGCGCTGCCCACGATCGATTCGGACGGCATGGCTGGCGGCTCCGGATTCACGAGGGCGCACCGGCGGCAGCGGCACGCCGGTCGCGCACGGCACGCACACGCGCAGCCAGGCCGAGCACACCTTCGGGCAGGTACAGGGTGACGGCGACGAACAGTGCGCCGAGGAAGAACAGCCAGTAGTCGGGGAAGTAGCTGGTGAACACGGTCTTGGCGAGATTGACGATGAAGGCGCCAAGCACCGGTCCGATCAGCGTGCCGCGCCCGCCCACCGCCACCCAGATGGCGATCTCGATCGAGTTGGCGGGCGACATCTCGCCGGGGTTGATGATGCCCACCTGCGGCACATACAAGGCACCGGCCAGGCCGCACAGCACCGCCGAGATCACCCACGCGGTCAGCTTGTAGTCCTGCGGCCGGTAGCCCAGGAACATCGCGCGGCTCTCGGCATCACGCACCGCCGCCAGCACGCGCCCGAATCGGCTGCGGGTCAGCCACGCCGTGAGCCACAACGTGCCGGCCAGCAGCAGTCCTGACAGCACGAACAGCACCGAGCGTGTCTGCGGCGAGGTGATCGGGAATTCCAGCACACGCTTGAAGTCCGTGAAGCCGTTGTTGCCGCCGAAGCCGGTCTCGTTGCGGAAGAACAGCAGCATGGCCGCATAGGTGAGCGCCTGGGTGATGATCGAGAAGTAGACACCGCGGATGCGCGAGCGGAACGCGAAGAAGCCGAACACGGCCGCCACCGCCGCCGGCACCACCACCACCAGCAGCGCCGCCCAGGCGAAGTGTGCGCTGCCCTGCCAGTACCAGGGCAGGGTCTTCCAGTCGAGAAACACCATGAAATCGGGCAGATCGGCATGGTAGGAGCCGTCGTGCCCGATCTCGCGCATCAGGTACATGCCGAAGGCGTAGCCGCCGAGCGCAAAGAACAGGCCGTGGCCGAGCGAGAGGATGCCGCCGAAGCCCCAGATCAGGTCCATCGCCACCGCCACCACGGCGTAGCACAGGATCTTGCCGGTCAGGGTCAGGATGAAGTCGGACAGGTGCAACGGTGATCCTTCGGGCACCCACAGGTGCAGCGCCGGAACGAGCAGCAGCAGGGCCAGCGCATAGGGTGCCTGGCGCGGCAGGCGGGACGGCAGCATGGCTTCAGGCCTCGACATGGCGGCCGCGCTGGGCAAACAGGCCCTGCGGACGCTTCTGGATGAACACGATCACGAACACCAGCACCAGGATTTTGGCGATCACCGCCCCGGTCCAGCCTTCCAGGAACTTGGCAGCCACGCCCAGACCGAGCGCGGCCCAGACCGCGCCGGCCAGCTGACCCACGCCGCCCAGTACCACCACCATGAAGGCATCGACGATGTAGCCCTGGCCCATCTGCGGCCCGACGTTGGAGATCTGCGACAGCGCCACGCCCCCCAGGCCGGCGATGCCGGCGCCGAGTCCGAACGCCAGACTGTCGATGCGCTGGGTATGCACACCCACGCAGGCGGCCATCGGCCGGTTCTGGGTGACGGCGCGCACGTAAAGGCCAAGCCGGGTGCGCTGCATCAGCGCCCAGGTGAGCACCAGCACCGCGATGGCGAAGGCGATGATCAGCATGCGGTTCCAGGGCAGCACCAGACTCGGGGTCAGCACCAGGCTGCCGGACATCCAGCCCGGATTGTCGACCTGGACGTTCTGCGGTCCGAACAGCACGCGCGCGGCCTGGATCAGGATCAGCGACAGGCCCCAGCTGGCCAGCAGGGTCTCCAGTGGACGGCCGTAGAGGTGGCGGATCACCAGGCGCTCCAGCAGCACGCCGACCAGCGCCGCGGCCAGGAAGCTGACCGGCAGCGCGGCGGCCAGGTACCAGGCCTGCGCAGCGGGCCAATGGCGCTGGAACAGCCCTTGGGTGACGTAGGCCGAGTAGGCGCCGATCATCAGGAATTCGCCGTGGGCCATGTTGATGACCCCCATCACGCCGTAGGTGATGGCGAGTCCGAGCGCGCCCAGCAGCAGGATGCTGCCCAGGCTGACGCCGGTGAACACGCGGTCGAGCAGTTCGCCCCAGTACAGGCGGTCGTTGATCGCCGCCAGTGCTGCGCGCGCCGCGCTGCGCAGGGCGGGATCCGCGTCCGACGCCTCGGCGAAGGGCCGCAGCAGGGGGGCGACGGCGGGGTCTCCGCTCGATGCGAGTTCCTGCACTGCGGCCAGCCGCTGTGCCGCGTCGTTCGAGGACAGCTTGGCCTGCGCCGCCGCGTTGCGCAGCAGCGCCGCCGTCTCGGCGTCGGTTTCGGCCAGCGCAACGGCGTGCATGATGGCGGCAAAGGCCGGCGGCGGTGCGTCGGCGAGTTCGTGCGCGGCAGCGCGGCGCACGCGCACCTCGGCGCTGTGCAGATCACCCAGCGCCAGCGCCTTGCCGACCTGGCCGCGCAGCAGGTTGTTGACCGTCAGCGGCTCCGGGCTGTCGGGTGCCGGTGCCACGCTGGCGCCGCTGGCGGCATCACTGAGGTGCTCGCCATCGATGACCAGCACGCGCCCGTCAGCGGTGTACAGCGCGTCGTCGCGCAGCGCCAGCAGCACCACGCGCGCCTGCGGATCGGCAGACAGCGCCAGCGCAACGACAGCGGCATTGCGCGCGTCGAGATCGTCACCCGCCAGGGCCTGCAGCGCGGCAGGATCGAGCGCGGCGTGCGCCGACGACAGGCAGGACAGCAGCAGCAAGGCGAACAGCGTGCGCATCATGGACAGGGCTCGGGTCAGGGACATTCAGGGACAGGCCCGGCGTCAGTGCCAGGCCGCAATCCGGCGCAGCCGGCTGCGCTGCCGGGCAGCGCGCCGGCCTGCAGGCCTACTTGCCGTCCGGCTCGTCCTTTTTCTTGTCGTTGCCCGCGATGAACGGCGACCAGGGTTGCGCGCGGACCGGTGCCTTGGTCTTCCACACCACGTTGAACTGGCCGTCGGCCCTGACCTCGCCGATCATCACCGGCTTGTGGAGGTGGTGGTTCCTGGCGTCCATCTCGATCTTGAAGCCCGACGGCGCGGTGAAGCTCTGGCCGCCCATCGCGGCGATCACCTTGTCGGTGTCGGTGCTCCGGGCCTTCTCGACCGCCTGCTTCCACATGTGGATGCCGATGTAGGTGGCTTCCATCGGGTCGTTGGTCACCGCCGTCTCGAAATTCGGCAGCTTGTGCTCCTTGGCCCAGCCCTTGTACATCTTGATGAAGGCGGCATTGGTGGGGTTCTTCACCGATTCGAAGTAGTTCCAGGCAGCCAGCTGGCCGACCAGCGGTTTGGTGTCGACACCACGCAGTTCCTCTTCGCCCACCGAGAAGGCCACCACCGGAACATCGGTGGCCTTGATGCCGGCGTTGCCGAGTTCCTTGTAGAAGGGCACGTTGGAGTCGCCATTGATGGTCGAGACGACGGCGGTCTTCTTGCCTTCCGACGCGAACTTCTTGATCTTGGCGATGATGGTCTGGTAGTCGGAGTGCCCGAAAGGCGTGTACTCCTCCATGATGTCCTCGTCGGCCACGCCCTTGCTCTTGAGGAAGGCGCGCAGGATCTTGTTGGTGGTGCGCGGATAGACGTAGTCGGTGCCCAGCAGCACCCAGCGTCTGGCAGCGCCGCCCTCCTTGCTCATCAGGTATTCCACCGCCGGGATCGCCTGCTGGTTGGGCGCGGCGCCCGTGTAGAACACGTTCTTCTCGAGTTCCTCGCCTTCGTACTGCACCGGATAGAACAGCAGCGAGTTGAGCTCCTTGAACACCGGCAGCACCGACTTGCGCGATACCGAGGTCCAGCAGCCGAACACCACGGCCACCTTGTCCTGCGCGATCAGCTCGCGCGCCTTGGTGGCGAACAGCGGCCAGTCGGACGCGGGATCGACCACCACCGGCTCGAGCTTCCTGCCCATCACGCCACCGTGCTTGTTGATGTCGTCGATGGTCATCAGCGCTGTCTCCTTGAGTGCCGTCTCGGAGATCGCCATGGTGCCCGACAGCGAATGCAGGATGCCGACCTTGATGGTGTCCTCGGCGTGGGCCGGCAGCGTCAGCGCGCCCAGCATGAGCGACGCGGCGATGCCGGTCAGTTGGAACAGGAAGGGACGTCGCGATTGCATGCGGAATTCTCCTTGGGTCAGAAAGGTCACGGTCGGAACTGCAGCTGCAAGGTGAGCTTGATGGAGTGTGGCGGTGGGTGCGGCGGCGCGGAATACGCAGGATTGCGTATCCGGGCGGCACGGCTCAGGAAGTTGCGCCGTCCTCGCGCAGCACCGCCAGCGCCAGGCCGGCGGCCGCGGTGCGCGTCTCGACACCGAGCTTGTCGAGCACGTGCTGCAGGTGCTTGTCCGCAGTGCGCGGACTCATGTCCAGGATGCCGGCGATGTCGCGGTTGGTCTTGCCCAGCGCGACCCAGTACAGCACTTCGGATTCGCGCGGCGTCAACCCGAACCGCAGCGCCAGCGCCGGGGTGCGCGCATCGCCGCCATCCCAGCGCACCCCCACCAGCCATTCGCCGCCGCTGGCGGCACCACGCAGTGTGAACTGCAGCTGTCCCGGCCCCTGGTCCGGGCGCAGACTCACACTGTGCTCGGCGTCGGTGCCTGCCGCGCGCGGCCGCTGCGCCAGCTGGCTGCGCAGGTGTGCCAGCCAGTCGCGCAGCAGCGGCAGGCGGCCTTCGGCGTCGACGGCGTCCGGCAGGTGGCGGGCCAGCAGGGCACCCGCCGCCGGTGTCTGCCACAGCAGGCGTCCGCTGACGGCCTCGAAGGCCAGCGTGGCGCGCCCGAAGGTGTCGAGTGCTGCACGCGCCTCGCTCAGGCGGCGCGCGCGCTCGAGGTGTGCAGCAATGCGCGCCAGCACCTCGTGCGGACGCACCGGCTTGGTGATGTAGTCATTGCCGCCGGCGTCGAATCCGCGCACCACGTCCTCGGTCTCGGTCAGTCCGGTCATGAAGATCACCGGGATGTCCGCCGTCGCGGGATCGGCGCGCAAGGCCCGGCACACCTCGAAGCCGTCCATGCCGGGCATCACCGCATCGAGCAGGATGATCGCCGGCTGGCTCTGGCGCGCGCGCTCCAGCGCCGCCGCGCCGCGCGTGGCGACCAGCACCCGGTAGCCCGATTCGTCCAGGGTGTCGTGCAGCACGGCCAGATTCTGCGGCACGTCGTCGACGATCAGCACGGTCGGCGCCAGGGCCGGCGCCGGCGCACCCGCTTTCACGACGTCTCGCCGGCGCGCGACAGCGCGCGTTCAAGGCGCTCGAACTGGAAGCCTGCGGCCATCGCGCGCAACTGATCGGTCCAAGGACGCCATGCCGGGTCGCGCTGCGCGAGCTGGTCGAGTTCGCGCTCGATGCCGCGCAGGTAGCCCTCGCGCACGAAGGCGCGCAGCTGGCTGCACAACTCCGGCGGCGGCGCCGTCGTGCCGGCGTCGCGCGCGGCCGCCGCCGACGGTCCAGCGTGCGCCGGGGCCGGAGGCAGGCTGCCGGCCGGCTCCGGCACCCAGTCGAGCGCCAGACGCACACCCAACCAACGCACGAAATCGTCGAGCCGCAGCGGCTTGACCAGATGGTCGGCCACGGCCATCTCGCCGTCCGGAATGGCCTCGGAATCGGCGCCGTGCGCGGACAGCACGGCCACCGGCGTTTCCGACCAGGGACCCGCGCGCAAGGCACGGATCGCCTCCCAGCCGCTCATGCCCGGCATTTCCAGGTCCATCAGCACCAGGTCGGGACGGAAGCCCTCCATCAGCGCCAGCGCCGCCGCCGCCGAGCCGGCGCTGGCCAGCAGGAAGCCCAGCGGCCGCAGCATGCCGGACAGCAGTTCGCGGTCATTGGGCTGGTCATCGACGATCAGGATGCGCCGGCGCCGTCCGCGGTAGCCGATCACCCTGGCCGGCGGCGGCGGGTATTCCAGCCGCATGGCGGGGAGTTCCGGCAGATACAGCTGCAGGCGGAAGCAGCTGCCGGCACCGGGTTCGCTCTCCAGCTGCAGACGTCCGCCCATCAGGTCGGTGAGCATGCGTGCGATGGTCAGTCCGACGCCGGTGCCGCTGGTGGGACCGCGTTCATCGCCGCCGCCCTGCTGGAAGGGTTCAAAGATCCGCAGCTGGTCGGCGGGCGCGATGCCCGGTCCGGTGTCGCGGATGGTGAAATGCACCATCTGCCGTTCGTAGCGCAGGTGGAACGATACCCGGCCTTGCTGGGTGAACTTGAGCGCATTGCCCAGGATGTTGATCAGGATCTGGCGCAGGCGCTGCGCATCGACCTTGACCAGCGCCGGCATGCCGCCATCGCAGCGGAAATCGAAGTCGATCCCCTTGTCGACCGCCTGCATCTCGAACAGGTGCACCAGGCCCTGGATCAACAGCGGGAAGTCGAGCGGCTGGGGATGCAGGCTGAGGCGTCCCGATTCGATCCGCGCGATGTCCAGGGTATGGTCGATCACCGACAGCAGGTGGTCGCCGGCCTCGCGGATCACCGCCACCGCGCGCCGGCGATGGCTCGGGATCGAAGGGTCGTCGCCCAGCAACTGGGCGTAGCCGAGCAGGCTGTTGAGCGGCGTGCGCAGCTCATGGCTGACCGCCACGATGTAGCGGCTCTTGGCCCGGTTGGCCGCATCGGCCTGCTGCATCGCCTTCTGCAGTGCCTGGTCGGTGCGCTGGTGCGACGCGATTTCCTGCATCAGCCGCGCCGTCTGGCGGTTGGACTCGTCCTGGGCCGCGTGCCGGCTCTTGCGCGTCAGCACCAGCCACCAGCACAGCACGGCGGTCACCACCAGCAGGCAGCCGTACAAGTGGACCAGGCTGGTGCCCAGCGCCTGGCGCAACGCGGGCAGCGCCTGCACCAGTCTGGCCTGCTGCGCCCCGACCAGGGCAAGCAGGGTGCCGAGCACGCCGGCGCCCAGCAGGAACAGCAGCAGGAACTCGGCCAGGCCGCCCTGCAGCACCGGTTGCCAGCGCGCCGGGAACAGGCGCGCGGCGAGCAGTTGCCACTGCGCGCCGAGACGGCCATGCGGCTTGCACAAGTCCTGGCAGCGCGCATCCAGCGAACAGCACAGCGAGCAGATCGGACCGTCGAAGGCAGGACACGGCGCCATGTCCTCGGCCTCGTAGCGCTGCTCGCAGACCACGCAGCACGCGGCGCCATCGGCATCCGGCGTGAGGTCGACGCGTCGTGCCAGATACCAGCGTCCGCCAGTCGCCCAGGCCAGCAGTGGCGCCGTAACGAAGGCGACCACCAGCGCGACGACCGGCGCGAAGTCCACCATGGCGTGCCCGAACACGCCGGCGAAGGCGGCCAGCGCCAGCAAGGTGCCGAGCGCCATCGCACCGGTGCCGACCGGATTGATGTCGTAGAGCGCGGCGCGGCGGAATTCGATGCCGGGCGGGCTCAGGCCCAGCGGCTTGCTGATCACCAGGTCTGCCACCACCGCGGCCATCCAGGCGATCGCGACGCTGGAGTAAAGACCCAGCACCTGGCCGAGCGCCTGGAACACGTCCATTTCCATCAGCAGCAGCGCGATCAGCACATTGAAGCACACCCACACCACGCGCCCGGGATGGCTGTGGGTCATGCGCGCGAAGAAGTTGGACCAGGCGAGCGAACCGGCGTAGGCATTGGTCACGTTGATCTTGATCTGGGAGATCAGCACGAACACGGCCGTGAGCCACACCGCCGCGCGCGGATCGTCGACCACCTGGCGGAAGGCAATCAGGTAGAGGCGGTTGGGATCGCCGGCCGCCATCGCGTCGAGACCGCTCCTGAGTGCGAGCCAGGCAAGCAGCGCACCGCCCCACATCTTGCAGACGCCCAGCAGCACCCAGCCGGGTCCGCCGATCAGCACGCCGGCCCACCAGCGTCTGCGGTTGGCGGGCGTGCGTTCAGGCATGAAGCGCAGGTAGTCGACCTGCTCGGCGATCTGTGTGATCAATGCAATGCCCACGGTCATGGCGGCGCCCATGTGCGCCAGGTCGAAACCCACCGGAAGCCCGGGCTGCGGCGCCTGGTGCCAGGCGCGTTGCAGCAGGCCGGGATCGCGCCAGCACAGGCTGGCGTATGGCAGCACCAGCAGCAGCAGCCACACCGGCTGGGTCAGCGCCTGCAGGCGGGTGATCGCACTCACGCCGTGGGTGACCAGCGGGATCACCACCAATGCGCAGACGATGTAGCCCAGCCAGGGCGGTATGCCAAGGCTGAGGCGCAAGGCATAGGCCATGATCGCTGCCTCGAGCGCGAACAGCAGGAAGGTGAAGGCCGCATAGATCAGCGAAGTGACCGTCGATCCGACATAGCCAAAGCCGGCGCCGCGCGTCAGCAGATCCATGTCGACACCGTGGCGCGCGGCGTGGACGCAGATCGGCAGGCCGATCAGGAAGATCAGCACGCCGGTCAGCAGGATCGCCCAGAAGGCACTCTGGAAGCCGGCATGCAGCAGCATGTCGGCGCCCACCGCCTCGAGCACCAGGAACGATGCCGCACCGAAGGCGGTGTTGCCCACCTGCAATTCGCTGAAGCGGCGCGCGCGGCGCGGCGTGAAGCGCAGCGCATAGTCCTCGAGCGTCTCGGCAGCGACCCAGCGGTTGTACTCGCGACGCGCACGCACGACCTGTTGCAGCGGCGGCGGTTCACGGACAGCGGCAGCGGGACGGGTTGCACTCATGCGGCCACGTTGCCGCAATGCAGCGTGCACTGCAAGCGCCCAGCCATCCCTGCGCAGCGCGCATCAGGCGGGCGGCCCCGCTGCAGGCCCGGCGGCCGGCGCGCGGTGTTCAGTGCAGCAGCGTTTCCAGGCGTTCCAATTCGCGCGCGGCCGGCCGCAGCAGGCTCAGCAGGCGTGGCGTGTCGAGCCCGATGCGCTCCACCGCCGACATTTCCAGGCGGTGGCGCGACTGCTGCTCATGCAGGCGCTCGGCGAGGTCCCTGGGCCAGGGCTCCGCCGGCAGGCCGACCAGCAGGTGGGCAAGGCGGTCGGAAACGTGCACCACGTCGGCCAGCTGTCGATCGGACTTGAGCTGGCGGCCCGCCGGGGGACAACGCCATTCCAGCATGGCGGCACACCAGGTGTCGGGCAGGGCCCAGCGCCTGGCCAGCGCCGCGCCAAGCTGGTTCGGCTCCCAGTCGCATTCGCTGCGGCAGGCCCTGGCGAAACTGACGTGGGCTGAATCGGCACGCTGAGCGATGCGGTCGAAGCAGCGCGCATCGACGGTGCACAGCGCCAGCACCCCGATCTGATGCAGCAGGCCCGCCGTGAAGCCCACCGCCGGGGTCGCCGCGATCGACTGGCCCAGGCGCTGCGCCAGCACTGCGCTGGCCAGGGCATGACGCCAGAAGCGGCGAACGTCGAAGTGTGCGCTGCGCGCGGTCTCGAAGGGGCCGATCAGCGCGCCGGTCAGCGCGATGGCGCGCAGCGTGGCGCTGCCCAGCACCACCATCGCATCGTCGAGGGTGTGGACGCTGCCCTGCAGGCCGTAGAACGGCGAATTGGAGACGCGCAGCACGCGCGCGGTCAAGGCCGGATCCTGCTGGATGCGTGCACACAGGCCGCGCAGCCCGGCTTCGCTGCCGTCGCCGAAGCGCAGGATCGCCTGCGCGACTTCAGGCAGCGGCGGCAGTTCGGTGACGCGCCGGATCAGGGTGTCGAGCGCCGGCGGGTAGGCCAGCGCCTTGTCGTGTTCAGTGAGTTCCATGGAAGTCGGCCAGCAGGCCCGCCGGATCGACGGGCAAAAGGGTGATCAGGACGCCGCGCCGCTCCTCGCGGCCGAGCGGACGCACGTCGACCTGCCAGTCGCGGCCGAACAAGGCCTCGACCGGCGTCGCGCCGATGCCCCCTTGCACGATGGCGGGCAGGCGCTCGGGCAGGGCGTCGCAAGCCGCGCTGCCGATGCGCCAGGTTCCGGCCGGTGCCAGCCGGGTGGCAGCGGCGTTGACCAGCACGATGTGTCCCGCGTGGTCGACACCGACCACCGGCACCGGCACCAGATCCAGGCCCTCCTTGGCCAGGCGCAGCGCGCGCTCGCCGATCTGCAGGCGGCGGCGCTGTTCCTCGAGCGCGGACTTGAGGGTTTCGTTGTAGCGCGCCAGCTGTTCGTTGGCGCGGTGGAGCTCCTGGTCGAGCCGCAGGTTCTCGTCGCTGATCGCCTTGCGCGCAAAGCACTCCACGATGCTGGCGCGCAGGAAGCTGTCGTCCCACGGCTTGCTCAGGAACTTGCAGATGGCGCCTTCGTTGATGGCTTCAGTCACGCTCGCGAGGTCGGTGCTGGCGGACAGCACCATGCGCACGGTTTCGGGGTGCAGCTGGCGGGCACGGCGCAGGAAGTCGACACCGTCGAGCTGCGGCGTGTGGTGCCCGGAAACCACCACGTCCACCACCTGGTCCGCCATCCGCGCCAGGGCATCCTGGGTCGAGCGGGCGATGAGCACGTGGTAGCTGTCGTGGCGCAGCAGGGACTGCAAGGCCTGCAGCGTGCCCGGGTCGTCGTCGACCAGCAGCAGCGTGCCGGGCAGGTCTGGCGGGAGCGGCGGCATGCTTTCATCCATGACGGCAGGAGCGCTCTACAGGGTGCACAGGAAGCGGTCGAGCAGCACGGCCAGTCCCTGCACTTCCTGTCGCGGCATCAGCATCACCAGATGCGCAGCAAGGCTGCGCGCCTCCACCCTGAAGCGCACCTCCAGGCACAGTGCCAGGTCCACGCCCAGGGTATCGGCGCGCACCACGGCGCGGGCCGGCAGGTCTTCACCGATCAGCGCGGGCGCACCGAAACCGATCGTGGCTTCGAACTGGCGCGCGATACCGCCCAGGCAGGCGCCCGCCAGGGTTTCGGCGATGTGGAGCAGCTGTGCACCGGGGTCGCCGTCGCCTGCCGGAGCGGGAAAGCCCATCAGCGAACCCAGGGTGCGCCGGTCGGCGGCGCTGATCACCACCAGCGCCTCGCCACGCATGGCACCGTGGAAGAGCAGGCGCGCCGCGCTCACCCGCCCGTCGCCGACACAGCGCTGGATGAGCTCCGGCAGGCGCGCTGCGGCCACCGTGGCGATGCGCGGTACCGACAGGGCCACGAATTCGCCCCAGATGCGCGCCAGCGAATTGCCGGCCTGGCCCATGCCGATGTTGGCGATCTCCTGCAAGGCCGCGGTCTGGTCGTCGTTGAGCAGGAGCTCGCTCATACCATCACCCCGTATTCGCGCAGCACTTCGCGCAGGGCCTGGGGATCGATCGGCTTGGGCACGAATTCGATGGCACCCAGCTTCATGGCGCGCTCGCGCGCGCCCGGCTGCACATCGGCGGAGACCACGATCACGAAGCAGTTCAGATCATCCTGCTGCAGTTTTTCGAGCAGCGTGAAGCCGTCCATGCGCGGCATGGTGAGATCGAGAAAGATCACGTCGATGCCGCCGCTGCGGTAGATGGCCAGCGCCTCGTCGCCATCGCCGGCCTCCTGGATGCTGATGTCCCAGTCGGCGGGCAGTGCTTTGCGGATCATCTTGCGCGCGATGGGCGAGTCATCGACCACCAGTACGGAAATCGTCAAGTCATGCCCTCCTCGGACGGTTCGGTGCGGGTCGGCGCGTGCGGGCTCGATCCGGAGCGGCGGCCAGACGGCCGATCGTCCTGATTAACGGCAATCCGCCGGTTTTCTTTTGGACGGCTGCACCGCTTGAGCGGGACACAAGTGCAGTGCTGCCCTACACTCGCGCCATGGAAGCCGAGGACATCCGCGAGTGCACGCAGAATGCCGACCGTCCCGCCTGGCACGGCGTGCTCGAACTGGCGCGCGGACAGCCGGCGCGCTTCGCGCTCGAGGCCGCCGGTCCGGGGCTGCGGCACCTGTGCTGGCCGGGGCACCAGGCCTTGGTCGCCGGCCAGCCGCGTCCCGATCAGGCGCCCGCCACCCAGGAAGCCGATCCCGACCCGGCCTTTGAGCTGCTGCATGCCTTCGAGCGCTCCGGGCTGTCGGCGCTGCGGCGCGTCGAGGGCCCCTGGGCCTTGCTGCATTGGGACCAGGAGGCCGGCGAGCTGTTGCTGGCCGTCGACCGGCTGGCACGCGAGCCGCTGTTCCATGCGCGCAGCGCGCACGGCTGGGTGTTCGGCAGCGATGCCGATCGCCTGGCCGCGCTGCATGGCTGGACCGCGGACGCCGAATGGCTGGCACGGCGCACCGTCGGTTCCGCCTTGCCGCCGGACCAGACACCCTACCGCGAGATCACCCGCCTGGCACCTGGCTGCCACATCCGGCTGCGCGGAGACGGCAATGCGCACCCGGGCATGCATGGCGGCTGGCGCCTGGAGAAGCGCGAGCGGCGCGCACCGGTGCTGGTCGCAGGCGAGTTCCTCGAACGGCTGAAAAGC
>JAGWIJ010000059.1 GCA_028873535.1 Pseudomonadota bacterium | reverse complement strand
GCAGGTCGGCGAGGTACCAGTGGTCGGCTATGCCGCGGAACAGCGAGGCCACGCCGGGCAGGTCCTTGTCCTGCAGCATGCCGAGCACCAGCAGGGTGCGGCGGTAGCCGCCCATGCGCTCCAGGCTGCGCGCCAGTGCCGCCGCCGCATGCGGATTGTGCGCGACATCGAGGATCACGGCAGGCCGTCCCGGCAGCACCTGCAGGCGCCCGGGCCGCCGAGCTGGCGGCCGCGCTCGGTGAAGGCAGCGCGCCGTTCGAATGCTTTGCCGATCCTGCGCAGGCCATTGCGGCCGCCCTGGACAGTGCAGGGGAGGGCGACCGCGTGGTCGCCTTCGGATCCTTCCTGACCGTGGCTGCCGTGATGGTTGCCCTGCATCGCACGGAGCCCGCATGGGGGTCCTGAGCGACGAAGACCTGGTGGCCATGCGCGCACGCGCGCGCCACCGGCTGTTCGGTGCCCTGGCCCTGGTGCTGCTGCTGGTGGTGGGGGTGCCGGTGCTGTTCGACCATCGCGATGCCCCGGCCCCGGCTGGCGACGCCAGTGACGGCGGCCGCGCCACGGACAGCAGGCCGGCACCGGCGCTGCCCGACAGCGTGGCAGCGCCGGGGACCACACCCGGCCCGGTTGCGACCCCGGTGCAGCCGCCGGCGGCCCATCCGGCTGCGGCCGCCGCCAACGGCGAGGCCGCCAATGCCGGCGCCACCGGCACGGCACCGGATGTCCTGCCGCCCAAGCTGGTCGAGGCGCTCAAACCCGCCGCACCGGCGCGCACCGGTGAGGCGCAGCACGAGACGGCCAGACCCGCCGAACTGGCGCATCCGCAACCGGTTCCGGCCACCATTCCGCCGATCGACAGCAAGGCGCCGGCGCACCACGTCGAGCACGCCGCCGCCGCCGCGCCGAAGGACAGTCACGAGACGCACGCCGCCGCTGCCGCGCCGAAGGAAAGTCACGAGACGCACGCCGCCGCTGCCGGGCCCAAGGACGGTCATGAGACGCGCGCCGACAGCGCCGCACCGCACGGCTGGTTCGTGCAGTTCGGCATGTTCGCCGACGCGGCGCGCGCCGAGACGCTGCGCCAGCATCTCGACGCCGAGGGCATCCGTGTGCACGACGAAATCGTTCACGGGCCACGCGGCCGGTTCACGCTGGTCCGTGCCGGTCCGTTCGCGAGCCGTGCAGCGGCCGACGAAGTACTCGCCCGGGCGCGGGGCTTGGGCGAGAATGCCTTTCTTGGACATCAGTAGAACCGTCCCCATATAGGTCCATGTGATGCAACTCAGTGCCTATGACTGGATCGTCCTGCTCGTGCTGCTGCTCTCGATGGGCGTCGGCGTGCTGCGTGGCGTGATCCGCGAGATCGCCAGCCTGCTGTCGTGGTTCGGCGCCTTCATCGCTGCGCGCCAGTTCGCCGAGCCGCTTGCCGCGCATTTCGCGCATGCGATGGAGAACAGCGCCCTGCGTCTGGCACTGGCCTTCATCGCGGTATTCGTGGTGGTCCTGGTGGTCATCGGACTGCTCGGCCAGCTGATCGCGCAGGCCGCGCGCAAGGTCGGACTGCGCCCGCTCGACCGCATCCTGGGCGCCGGTTTCGGACTGCTGCGCGGCGGCCTGATCCTGATCGGGCTGGTGCTGCTTGCCGCCTCGCTGGGCGTGAACGAGCAGCGCGACTGGAAACAGGCCATTTCGACACCGCTGCTGGAGCGCATGGCGGGTTACGCCCTGCCGTTCCTGCCGGTGGGACTGGCATCACGCATTCATCTGCACGTCGCGTCCGCCGGACGCGCGCGCGGCGGCAACGGGGAGGTCTAGTCATGTGCGGAATCGTCGGGGTCATGGGTACGGGCCCGGTCAACCAGGTGCTCTACGATGCCCTGCAGCTGCTGCAGCACCGCGGCCAGGACGCGGCCGGCATTGTCACGGCTGATGGCAACACCTTCCACATGCACAAGGGGCTGGGGCTGGTGCGCGATGTGTTCCGCACGCGTGACATGCGCGCCCTGATCGGCCAGTCGGGCATCGGCCATTGCCGCTACCCGACGGCCGGCTCGGCACGCTCGCCGGCCGAGGCACAGCCCTTCTACGTCAACTCGCCGTTCGGCATCGTGCTCGGGCACAACGGCAACCTCACCAACTCGCGCCAGCTTCGCCACGAGCTGTTCGTCGAGGACCTGCGCCACGTCAACACCAATTCGGATTCCGAGGTGCTGCTCAACGTGCTCGCGCACGAGCTGCAGGCCGAGGCGGCCGGTCACCGGCTCGACGCCGATGCGATCTTCCGTGCCGTCAGCGGCGTTCACCGCCGTTGCCGCGGTGCCTATGCAGTGGTTGCCATGATCGCCGGCTTCGGCCTGCTGGCCTTCCGCGACCCGCACGGCATCCGGCCCCTGGTGATCGGCCGTGCCGGGACCCCGGACGGTACCGAGTACATGGTGGCCTCGGAGAGCGTCGCGCTCGACGGCCTGGGTTTCCAGTTGCTGCGCGACGTGGCGCCGGGCGAGGCGATCCTGTTCGACTACTGTGGCAATTTCATGAGCCGCCAGTGCGCCGGGCAGCCGCAGCTCAATCCCTGCATCTTCGAATACGTCTACCTGGCAAGGCCCGACTCGGTCATCGACGGCGTGTCGGTCTACGAGACCCGGCTGCGCATGGGCGAGAGCCTGGCGCGCAAGATCATGCGCCAGGCGCCCGGCCTGGACCTCGACGTGGTGATCCCGATCCCGGACACCAGCCGGCCGAGTGCGCTGCAGCTCGCCATCCAGATCGGCAAGCCCTATCGCGAAGGCTTCATCAAGAACCGCTACATCGGCCGCACCTTCATCATGCCCGGCCAGGCGGAACGCAAGAAGTCGGTGCGCCAGAAGCTCAATGCCATCGGCATGGAATTCCGCGGCAAGAGCGTGCTGCTGGTCGACGACTCGATCGTGCGCGGTACCACCAGCCGCGAGATCGTGCAGATGGCGCGCGACTGCGGCGCGCGGCGCGTGTATTTCGCGTCGGCCGCGCCACCGGTGCGCTTTCCCAACGTGTATGGCATCGACATGCCGACCCGCCGCGAGCTGCTGGCCACCAACCGCACCGATGACGAGATCGCCAGCGAGATCGGTGCCGACGCCGTCTTCTACCAGGACCTGTCCGACCTGGAGCACGAGGTCAGGCGCGACAATCCGGCCATCGAGCGCTTCGATTCCAGCTGCTTCAATGGCATCTACATCACCGGCGACATCAGCGCCGAATACCTCGCGGAAATCGAGGACGGCCGGGCGGACGGCGAGACCTCGCAAGGTGCCCTGCCGACCACTGCCCAGCTCGACCTCAATCTGGCGGGTGAACCCGAACTGGCGACCTGAACCCCGTGGACAAACCCGAATTCGCACCCGAAACCCTGGCCGTCCGGGCCGGCATCGAGCGCTCGCAGTTCAATGAACATGCCGAAGCGCTGTACCTGACCTCGAGCTTCGTGTTCGACTCGGCAGCACAGGCTGCTGCACGCTTCGGCAACCAGGAGCCGGGCAACATCTATTCGCGCTTCACCAATCCCACGGTGCATGCCTTCGAGCAGCGCCTGGCCGCGATCGAGGGCGCCGAAGCCTGCGTGGCCACTGCTTCCGGCATGGCGGCAATCCTGTCCTGTGCGCTGGGACTGCTCAAGGCCGGCGATCACGTGGTGGCTTCGCGCAGCGTGTTCGGTGCCACCATCGCGCTGTTCAACAACATCCTGGGGCGTTTCGGCGTCGAGACCACCTGGGTGGAACTGCAGGATGTCGACGCCTGGATGGCGGCGGTGCGTCCCGCAACGCGCATGTTCTACCTGGAAACCCCGGCCAATCCGACCATGGAACTGGTCGACCTCGCGGCGCTGTGCATGGCGGCACGCCAGCGTGGCATTCCGGTGGTGGTGGACAACTGCTTCTGCACGCCGATCCTGCAGCGTCCGCTGGCGCTGGGCGCCGACCTGGTGGTGCATTCGGCCACCAAGTTCCTCGATGGACAGGGCAGGGTGCTGGGCGGCGCGGTGCTGGGGGCCGCCCAGCTGCTGAACGAGAAGATCCTGCCGATCCTGCGTACCGCGGGGCCGACACTGAGCGCATTCAACGCCTGGGTGCTGCTGAAGGGACTGGAAACCCTCAAGTTGCGCGTCGAGGCGCAGTGCGCCAGTGCCCTGGCGCTGGCGCAGTGGCTGCAAGACCACCCCGCGGTGGCATCGGTGCTCTATCCCGGCTTGCCGTCGCATCCGCAGTACGCGCTGGCCTGCCGGCAGCAGGCCGCCGGCGGCGCCGTGGTGACTTTCCGCGTGCCGGGCGGCCGCGAAGCGGCGTGGCGCGTGATCGACCACTGCCGGCTGATCTCGATCACCGCCAACCTGGGCGACACCAAGACCACCATCACCCATCCTGCCACGACGACCCACGGACGCATCAGTGCCGACGAACGGGCGCGCGCCGGCATCGACGAGGGCATGCTGCGCATTGCCGTCGGACTGGAAGCGCTGGGGGATCTGCAGGCCGACCTGCAGCGTGGCCTTTCGCTCGTCAACACCGCATCTCAGCGCTGATCCGGCGGCGCCAGCGCGGCGCTCGCGAAACCGCCGTCGACCAGCACCGTCAGCAGCGTTGCCGGGTCGACGGCAGGGGCGGTGCCCAGGCCCGACGCGAGCGCCTCGCCCAGCGTGCCGCTGCCGTGCAGCACGGCCAGCATCTGCGCCTCGGCAGGCGCCAGCACGCGTACCTGTACCGACCAGTCGCTGCGCGTGACCAGCACCGACTGCGCGCGCGGCGCCGGCGCTTCGCACCCGGGCGCCACGCCGTCGCCGGCCGTCATCGTGCCGGCGTATCCGGGCCGTGCCGCCAGCCACAACGTGCCGACTGGAAACTCCGAATGCAGCAGCACGGCTGCCGGATGCCAGGCGAAGCGCAGTTCGGCCAGCGCGTCTGGTGCCTGCAGCAGCCGCGCGAAATCCGCCGCGCCGAGCAGGGGGGCGTCGGCGGCGTGCCAGGCGCGCACCAGTTGCAGTTCGAGCCGCGCGAGATCGACCGCCGCCGGCTGGCGCTGCGCGCTGCGGCTCTGCTGCAGGAATTCCGGCAACTGCTGTCCGTAGTCGAGCAGCACCGGCGAGGTCGGCGGATGCGCGCGCACGAAGCGGATCAGCTCGGCGCGCAGCGTGGCCGCACCAAGCAGGCGCGCCAGCGCCGGCAGGCTCTCTTCCAGCGCCAGCACCAGTGGCACCAGCGCGTTATTGCGATAGACCGCCAGCCGCGCTTCCGTGCTGCCGCCCGGTGGCGTCAGCAGGCAGTCCGGCACCGCCAGCCCGGGCTGCGTGACTGCCGCTGCCAGCGCAGCGTGCCAGGCGTGCTCCGGCAGCGCGGCACTCATGGCGCGGCGGCTCCTGCCACCAGCTGCCGTCCGGCCTTGGCGGCTTCTGCCCTCAGGATCGCATAGGAGGGCAGCTGGCTGTCCCATTCGATCAGGGTGGGGATCGGTCCCAGCCGGTCCAGGATCGCGGCGTAGAGGCCCCAGGTGGCCGTGCTGACGGCACGGTCATGGCTGTCGATCAGCAGCAGGCTGCCGTCGCAGTCCTGGTCGGGCGCGTGGCCGGCCAGGTGGATCTCGCCCACGGCCGCCAGCGGCAGCCGCTCCAGGTAGGCGTCAGGATCACGGCCATGATTGACACAGGACACCACCACGTTGCCGAGGTCCAGCAGCAGGCCGCATCCGGTCCTGCGCACGATTTCGGCGATGAACCCGGCTTCCTCCCAGTCGCTGTCGGCGAATTCCAGATAGGTGGCCGGATTCTCGAGCAGCATTCTGCGCTGCAGCCGCTGCTGGATACGGTCGACGTGGGCGCACACCGACTGCAGGGTCGTGGTGGTCAGCGGCAGCGGCAGCAGGTCGTTGAAATAGCGGCCCTGGTGCGAGGACCAGGCCAGGTGCTCGGAAAAGGCATCCGGCTGCCAACGCTCGACCAGTCCCGCAATCCGCTCCAGGTGCGCTGCGTCCAGGCCGCCCGGAGCGCCGATCGACAGACCGACGCCGTGTATCGACAGCGCCGCGTGCTCGCGCACCCACGCCAGCATGCGCGCGTTGGGCCCGCCTTCACCGAGGTGGTTCTCGGCGTGGATCTCGACGAAGGCAGGCGGGTCAGGATCCGCGCGCAGCGCGGCGTAGTGGGCCGGCTTGAGCCCGATGCCGGCGCCGGTCGGCAGCGGCATGGTCTCAGGCCTTCTTGTCCTTGAAGGCGGCGAGCTGGCCGAAACCGGTCGGCGAGGTCGGCGCGGCGGTCTTGGCGCAGGTCCCCTTGGGAACGTATTTCCAGGCGCTGCCCTGGAAGTCCTTGGCCGAGGTGCCGGCGCAGCTGGTGCCCGGTCCTGCGGCGCAGTCGTTCTTGCCCTTGGCGGCGACACCAAAGCATTTCTCCTTGGCGCTGCTGTCGTCGGCGGCCTGGGCGACCTGGTCCAGGGCGGCTCCGAGCGCGGCGGCCAGGAACACGGAGGACAGCAGGCGGGTGGCGGGGGAACGGGCGTTCATGGCAAATCTCCTGTCTGGGTTGGAAGGCGCGGCACCATGCCGCACGATACCTGTGTCCGTCGTGGCTGCAGGGTTTTTCCTTACAGCCCGCAGCCGGCGCATGCCACGCGCGTGCTGGCCGGATGGCCAGGCCGGCAACAGTTCCTTACGCCTGCTGTGTTGATGGTCTGGACAAAAGGTTTATGCGCGTTAGGCGCTACGGTATGCTGCCAGGCTTGATTTTCCTGAATCCGTCACCTTCCGGAATGACTCGATCGCGCCGCGCCAAGACCCGAGTGCCCAGCGCCGCCACGCAGCTGGCGGCGCTGCGTGCCGATCTGCAGGAGGTGCTGGAGCGTTCGCCGGCCATGATCGGGCTCTGGAACGGTGACCGCACCTGCCGTTTCGCCAACACCGCCTATGCGGCAGCGCACGGCCTGAGCCCGGAGCAGATGGTCGGTCGCCACGTGGCCGAGGTGCTGGGCGAGGAGGCCTACGGCCGCTCCGCGCCGCTGATCGAGGCGGCTCTGGCCGGCACGCCGCAAAGCTTCGAGCGCGTGCTCAGGCAAGCCGACGGTTCGCTGCGGCATGAACTGGTGAACTATGTGCCCGATTCGCGCTCGGGCGGCCAGCCGGGTCTGGTGGTGTTCGTCAGCGACATCACGCGCCGGGTCCGCGCCGAGGAGGCGACGCGCGAAGTGGGGCAGCGCTTCCGCACGCTCTACGAACGCACGCCCGCGATGGTGCACTCGATCGACCCGCACGGCTGTCTGCTGTCGGTCAGCGACCGCTGGCTGCGCCGGCTGGGCTATGCCGCAGACGAGGTGCTGGGGCGGCCGATCACCGCCTTCCTCAAGGCCGAGTCCGGGCCGCGGACCAGCGCCGCGCAGTTGCTGCACTTCCTGCGCGACGGCGGCCCGGTCGAGGACATGGAGTGCCAGGTCGCGTGCAAGGACGGCACGTTGATCGACGTGCTGCTCTCGGCAACCGCCGAACGCGACGCCGACGGCCAGTTCCAGCGCGGCCTGGCGGTGATGGTCGACGTGACGGCGCGCAACCGCGCGATGGCGGCGCTGCGCGAAAGCGAGACCTTCCTCGACCGGGCCGGACGTGTTGCCGGCGTAGGTGCCTGGTCGCTGGATCTCGCCAGCGGACGCGTGACCTGGTCCGACCAGACCTGCCGCATCCACGAAGTGGAACCGGGCTACCAGCCGCGTGTCGAAGACGCCTTGCGCTTCTACCGCGACGGCGCGCGCCAGCGCATCACGCAGGCGGTGCAGGCCTGCATCGAACACCAGATTCCCTATGACATCGAGCTCGAACTGGTCACGGCCACCGGGCGCGAGATCTGGGTGCGCGCTGCGGGCGAGGCCGATGCGACCGACGGCAGCGTCAGTCGCATCTTCGGCTCGTTCCAGGACATCACGGCGCGCCGTCAGGCCGAGATCGCGTTGTCCGGACAGCACGAACTGCTGCGCGTCACGCTAGACTCGATCGGCGACGCGGTCATCACCACCGACGCCGCCGGCATCGTCGAGTGGCTCAATCCCGTCGCGGCAAGGCTCACCGGCTGGCTGCTGGAGGAAGCGCGCGGGCGTCCGATCGAGCAGGTGTTCAACATCCTCCACGAGGAAACCCGCCAGCCTGCATCGAGCCCGGTGGCGCGCGCCCTGCGTGACGAATGCACGGTCGGGCTGGCCGAGCACACGGTGCTGGTCTCGCGTGATGAAGTCGAGCGCGGCATCGAGGATTCGGCTGCACCGATCCGCGCGCCGGACGGACGCCTGCTCGGCGTGGTGCTGGTCTTCCACGATGTCTCCGAACAGCGCCGTCTGGCCCGCGAGGTGAACTGGCGGGCCACGCGCGATGGCCTGACCGGCCTGCTCAACCGCTCGGAGTTCGACCTGCGCCTGCGGCGCGCCCATGCCGGTGCGCGCGATGACCATCAGGAGCATGCCCTGATGTACATCGACCTGGACCAGTTCAAGCTGGTCAACGATGCCTGCGGCCATGCCGCTGGCGACCAGCTGCTGCGCGAGGTGTCGGCCCTGCTGCAGAGCGTGGTGCGCTCGCGCGATACCCTGGCACGCCTGGGCGGCGACGAATTCGCGGTGATCATGGAGCACTGCACGGTGGTGCAGGCGCGTCGCGTGGCCCAGCAGCTGTGCGACCGCATGGAGCAGTACCGCTTCCTCCACGATGATCGCCGCTTCCGCATCGGCGCCAGCATCGGACTGGTCCCGCTCGACGCGCGCTGGACCGGCACAGCCGAAGTCATGCAGGCGGCGGATGCCGCCTGCTATGCCGCCAAGGACGCCGGCCGCAACCGCGTCCACGAGTGGTACGACACCGACCGCGCCATGCAGGAACGTCACGGCGAAATGCAGTGGGCGACGCGCCTGGAACAGGCGCTCGACGAGAACCGCTTCCGCCTGCATGGCCAGCGCATCACGCCGGTCGGCGGCCCCGACGGGCAGGTCCTGCATCTTGAAGTGCTGCTGCGCCTGCAGAAGCGCGACGGCAGCATCGTCGCGCCCGGCGCCTTCCTGCCGGCTGCCGAGCGCTTCAACATGGCCACGCGCATCGACCGCTGGGTGCTGCGCGAAGTGCTGGCCTGGATGGCGGCGCAGGACCTTGACCGCATCGGGCTGGTCGCTGTCAACCTGTCCGGTCGTTCGCTCGGCGATCGTTCCTTCCACCGTTTCGCTGCCGAGCTGCTCGGCGCCGTGCCGTTCGATCCGCGCAAGCTGTGCCTGGAGATCACCGAGACCGCGGCGATCACGCACCTGGGTGACGCCGCGACCTTCATGGCCGCCATGCGTGCGCTGGGCGTGCGCATCGCGCTGGACGACTTCGGTGCCGGCGCGTCCTCCTTCGGCTACCTGAAGAATCTGCCGGTCGATTTCCTCAAGATCGACGGCCAGTTCGTGCGCGACCTGCTCGACGACGAGCTCGATCGCACGGCGGTGCGCTGCTTCCGCGAGGTCGCCGCGGTGTGCGGTGTGCACACCATCGCCGAATGCGTGGAATCCGTCGCGGTGCTGGAGGAGCTGGCGCGGATCGGGATCGACTTCGCCCAGGGCTTCCTGCTGCACCGGCCGGAGCCGCTGGACGCCCTGGTGGCAGCGGCGCTCACGCCTGACGCAGCAGGCTGAGCACCAGCGCCAGCGCCACCAGGGCCCAGCTGGGCAGGCGCCACGACACCAGCAGCACGCAACCCAGCACCACGGCCGCGAAATCGGCGCCGTCGTGCACGGCCGGCGTCCATACCGTGCCGTGGAAGGCGCCGAGCAGCAGACCCACCACGGCGGCGTTGACACCCAGCATGGCGCGCCGCGCGCCAGCATGGCGTCGCGCGCTGGCCCACAGCGGCAGGCTGCCCGCCACCAGCAGGGCGCCCGGCAGGAAGATCGCGATCACGGCCACCAGGGCGCCGCCAAGTCCCAGCGGCGGCTGGCCGGCAGCGCCGCCCAGAAAGGCTGCCACGGTGAACAGCGGCCCCGGCAAGGCCTGCGCGGCGCCGTAGCCGGCCAGGAAGACGTCGTTGGAGAGCCAGCCGCCCTGCACGATCTGGCTCTGCAGCACCGGCAATACGACGTGGCCACCGCCGAACACCAGCGCTCCGGCGCGATAGAAGATGTCCGCCAGGCGCAGCCACACGCTGGCCGACAGCGCGGCGGCGAGCGGCAGCCCCAGCAGCAGCAGCAGGAACAGTCCGAGCAGCAGCCAGCCCGCGCGCGCACCGTGCGCGACCGGAAACGGACTCGCCGGCAGCTGGTGCGGACTGTGCAGCACGACCAGGCCGGCCAGTGCGCCGCCGATGCACACCAGCAGCTGCGCGCCGAACCCTGGCTGGCACGCGACCACGGCGGCGGCGAGGGCCGCCAGGGACGCACGTGCCCGATCCGGGCAATGGGTGCGTGCCATGCTCCAGAGCGCCTGCGCCACCACGGCGGCTGCCGCCAGTTTGAGGCCATGCACGACGCCAGCCGCCTGGGCTGTGCTGCCGAGCCAGCCGAGCGATTGGCTGAGCGCCAGCATCAGGATGGCGGAGGGCAAGGTGAAGCCCAGCCAGGCAGCCATGGCGCCGGCTGCGCCGCCGCGCATCAGGCCGATTGCCAGCCCTACCTGGCTGCTCGCCGGACCGGGCAAGACCTGGCACAAGGCCACCAGGTCCGCGAAGGCGTGGGCATCCAGCCATCTGCGGCGCTCCACGAATTCGCGCCGGAAATGTCCGAGGTGCGCCACCGGGCCGCCGAACGAGGTGCAGCCTAGCAGCAGGAATGCCGACAGGATCTGGCGCCAGCTGCTGCCTGGCACGGCCGGTGTGATCGGGGAGGCGCTGGTCATGGCTTGGTCGGAGGGCGGCATGGGCGCCTCATGCTAGGCCAAGCACGCGGCGGCGGCGAGCGCGGGGCCGGCGTTTGGTGCATGCTGTCGGCTGTCTGCCAGGAGATCGCCATATGGTCGAGTCCACCCTTCCCGCTGCGCTGCCACTGGTACGTCGCGACCTGCTCCGCGCTGGCGCCCTGGCGGGCTTTGCGCTGGCAGTGCAGCCGGTGGCCGCAGCCACCATCCTGACGCCGCCCGATGGCCTGCAGGCCGGCCCGATCGAGATTCCCGCCGGCGACCGCAGCATTCCCGGCTACCACGCGCGTCCCGAAGGCAAGGGCAGCTGGCCGGTGATCCTGGTGGTGCACGAAATCTTCGGCGTCCACGAGCATATCCGTGATGTCTGCCGGCGTTTCGCGCGCAGCGGCTATCTGGCGGTGGCCCCCGATCTCTATGTGCGCCAGGGGGATGTCAGCCGCCTGCCGGCGATCCCCGACATCATGCCTGTCGTCGCCGCCGTGCCCGATCGGCAGGTGATGTCCGACCTGGATGCGGCAGCCGACTGGGCGCAGGCACACGGTGGCAACGGCCGTCTGGGCGTCACCGGGTTCTGCTGGGGTGGACGCATCACCTGGCTGTATGCCGCACACAACCCGGCAGTCGGCGCAGCCGTCGCCTGGTACGGCCGCGTGCGTGGCCAGGCCACCAGCCTGCAGCCACGCCACCCGATCGAGGTGGTGGCCGAGTTGAAGGCGCCGGTGCTGGGTCTGTATGGCGGTCGCGACGAAGGCATTCCGCAGTCCGATCTGGACCTGATGCGGACGGCCTTGAAGGAGGCTGGCAAGGAAGCCGAGATCCACGTCTATCCGGATGCGCCGCACGGCTTCCATGCCGACTACCGGCCCAGCTATCGCGAAGCCGAGGCACGCGATGGGTGGACGCGCTGTCTGCGCTGGCTGGCCGCGCACGGCGTCAGCCCTTGAGCCGTCATCAGCCGGGGAAGCGGATGTCCTCGATACCGGCGGGCGTCACGCGCAGGTAGCCACCCGGGCCGTACCAGTCGGGCAGCACCCAGCGCTCGCAGTCGCTGCCGTCGACGCGATACAGGTGATGGCCAGGACGGTGGGTGTGGCCATGGATCAATCGCCGGGCGCCGAAACGGCGGAATACGGCGTCCACCGCCGCGTCCGTGACGTCCATGATCTCTTCGCTTTTCTGTGCCTTGGCGCGGCCGCTTTCGGCGGTGGCGCCACGCGCGATCCGGTGCCGGACTGCCAGCGGCTGTGCCAGCATCGTGGCCTGCCAGGCCGGGCTGCGCACCTGGGCGCGCAGGGTCTGGTAGCCGACGTCGTCGGTGCACAGCAGATCGCCGTGCATCAGGATGGTCGGCACGCCCTGCACGTCCAGGCATACCGGATCGTCGAGCAGTTCGAGACCGGCCAGGCGCGCGAAGCCGGGGCCAAGCAGGAAGTCCCGGTTGCCATGGAGCAGTCGCACGCGTGTGCCGCCGGCGGTCAATGCCCGCAGGCCAGCGATGACGCGTGCCGGCAGCGGCGCATCAGCGTCGTCGTCGCCGACCCAGTACTCGAACAGGTCGCCCAGGACGTAGAGCTCGGCGCAGTCGCGTGCCGGGCCCGCCAGCAGGTCCAGGAAACGCTCGACCTGAGCGGTGCGTTCCTCGGACAGGTGGACGTCGGACAGCAGCAGCGAGGCGTTCAGGCTCAGCACACCTCGGCAGACAGGATCACCACGTCCTGGGTGGGCCAGTCGCTCATGCCGCGGTTGACGCCGGTCGGGACCATCCGGATCTTGTCGACGACGTCCTGGCCCTCGACCACCTTGCCGAACACGGCATAACCGAAGCCGCGCGGGTTCGGCGCGGTGAAATTCAGGAAGTCGTTGTTGACCGTATTGATGAAGAACTGCGCAGTGGCCGAATGCGGCTCGCCGGTGCGCGCCATCGCGACCGTGTAGGCCTCGTTCTTGAGGCCGTTGGCGGCTTCATTCTCGATCGCGGCTTCGGTCGGCTTCTGACGGCCGTTGGCTTCGAAACCGCCGCCCTGGATCATGAAGTTGCTGATCACGCGGTGGAAGATGGTGCCGTTGTAGAAGCCCGTTTCGACGTAGTGCAGGAAGTTCTTGACGGTGATCGGTGCCTTTTCCTGGTTGAGTTCGAGGACGATGTCACCGGCGCTGGTTTTCAGTCGGACCATGGTTTTTCCTTGAGGGGCCTTGCGGCAGTTGGCGGGAGCGTTGGCGGCAGCGGCCGCGAAGGGACGGTACAGCGCTGCGAACAGCAGGCCGGAGGCCAGGCGTCCGAGCAGGGTACGGCGGGGAATCATGGTGGCAGCTCCTGGTGCGGAGAAAAGAAGGTCCGCGCGACGCCGCGCAGTTTAGCGCCATCCGGCGCGACCTGCCACGCCGGCGCGGGTCGGGCGCCGTGCCTTGCCTCAGGGGGCGCTGCCGCGATGCCCCCCGCCGCCCCCATGCAGCGCCGCCAGGGGTTCCATGGCACCCGACGGCCAGAACTCGTCGCGTGCCCCGACAGCGCCTTCCGCGCGCCTTACCAGCAGCAGCGAAGGATCGCCCGGATAGGCGTAGAGGCTGTCCGCTTCAGCCGGCTTGCGTGCGTGTCCGCCATGCGCCAGCAGGCGCTGGATGGCGCTGCTGCGCCGCTGCGCCAGTGCCGCGGGCGTGATCCAGTCAAGATGGTCGGCCACCAGCAGCACCGTGCCTGCCCCGGCCAGCAAGGGCGAGAGCTGATCCAGATCGTCGTTGGACAGCGCCAGGCAACCGTTGGTCGAATGCGGCAGGCCATCGTATTGGCCTGGCGGGGATCCATGCAGCCAGATGCCGGAGCCCAGGTGGCCCTGCCATTGGTCCCAGCGATTGGGGAAGGACAACGGCCAGGCGCCATGGCCCGCCAAGGGGGGCAACTGGCTGGCCGGCAGACGCGACAGGAGGCTGTAGACGCCGATCGGCGTGCGCTGGTCGCCCGGGATCTGCTTGAACGATCCGCGCGTGCCGGTGCTGAGATAGTAGTCCGCGCGCAAGCTCAGTCCGTGCCCATCACGGCGCAGCACGTACAGGCGCGATTCGGCCAGATCGGCTGCCAGCACCGTGTCGACCTGGCGGCCCAGCTGCAACAGGTTGCCCGGAAGCAGCCGTCGGTGCAGTGCCTGGTGCTGCCAGGCCGCCAGGCGCACGCTGCTTTCGTCGCTCAGCACGGCGGGTGGCTGCAGCTGACGCGCGGGTGGTCGCTCGTCCTCGGCATCGGCGACGGGCTGCGACCATTCGGCGTGCAGCAGGCCGCTCAGCGTCAGCGCGGGCCGGTACTGAGGTGCCTGCCCCAGGACGGCCTCGAGCAGCGCGTCGGCCTCGGTGCCGCGACCGCGTCGCGCCAGCTGCCAGGCGCGCGCCACGCTGCTTTCCAGGGGATTGGCCGGGGCCGGCTCGTCGTCGACGGACGGCAGACCGGCCAAGGGGGCGCGGGCCGCTGCGCCGGCCAGCGGCCCGCCCACGGACGCAGGCGCCGCGTCCGTGCCGCCCAGCACCGCTCGCGCCAGTGCGGCGGGTGCCAGTACCTGCTCGTCGCTGCTGCAGGCCACCAGCCACAGCGCTGCAGCCAGCAGGCCGCTGCAAGCCAGACCGAAGATCAGCCGGCGCACGTCAGCCGCGCACTCGTTCCTCGACGATCAGCCACTTGTCGCCACTGCGATGCAGCAGCAGGGTCTTGAGGTTGACCGACTTGAGATTGGATGAGCTGTACTTCTGGCGGAACGAGACCTGGGCGGCGTCCTTGTCGCTCACCTTGACCATCACATCCGACAACTGCACCGAGATCGGTCCCGGCTTGGTCAGGCGTTCGCGGCGCTGCCGCTCCCACTCCTTGCGTGCCTCGCCGTTGGGGGTCTTGAAGTCGCCGGCATAGAAAGCCAGGTAGTTGTCGGGGTTCTTGGCCGACCACGCCGCCGCCCAGGCGCGCACGGTATCGGCCACGCCGTCGCTGCCCACGTTGCCGTCCTTGCCGGCGTCCTTGTCGGCGGCGCCGGGCCTGGCGCCCTCCTTGTCTTTGGCAACTGCGCGCGCAGGCTCCGCAGCAGCGGCTTCAGCATGCGTCGCGCCCGCATCGGCCTTGCCCGCCGGTGCGCGCGCGGCACCGCCACTCTTGTCGAACAGGGTACGGATCAGGCTCAGCTTGGCCTGCGCCGTGGTGTTGTTCTTGTCGAGCTGCAGAGCCTTGTCGTACGAACGGCTGGCCAGCTTGGCGTAGACGTCACCCAGGTTCTCGTGGGCCGTGCCGTAGCTGGGATGGGTATGGATGGCAAGTTCGAGCGCGTTGCGCGCCTTCTCGTACTGACCCTGCGAGGCGTAGATCACCGCCAGGTTGTTGTAGGGCTCGGGCAGCTCCGGGAATTCCTCGGTCAGCGCGCTGAAGATCTGGATCGCCTCGACCTGCTTGCCCTGCTCGGTGAGCACGATGCCCTTGAGGAAGCGCACCTGGGCATCCTTCGGATGGCTGCCGAGGTAGCTGTTGATCTTTTCCAGGGCCGGCGCAGTCTGGCCCGAAGACACCAGCTTGTTGATGTCCTGCAGGTCATCCGCGAAGGACGGCTGGACCGCGCCCAGCACCAGCACGGCGGCGCAGCTGGACAGGGCGAAGCCGCGGAGTAGGGTTGCAAGTCTCATGTATACTCGACCAAATGTGACGGTTGAAACGGAGCGACGGGGCGCGCTGCGGCCGCCGCGAGGCCATTGTTCTTGTAAATGCTAAGAATATACAACTCCCTAAGCCGCAACATCGAGGTTTTTTCACCGCTTGAAGCCGGCCATGTGCGCATGTACGTGTGCGGCATCACCGTCTACGACCACTGCCATCTCGGCCATGCGCGCATGCTGGTCGTGTTCGACATGGTCTACCGCTGGCTGCTCGCCGCGGGCCTGCGCGTCACCTACGTGCGCAACATCACCGACATCGACGACAAGATCATCCAGCGCGCTGCGGCCAATCACGAGCCGATCGGTGCCCTGACCGAACGCATGATCGCCTCGATGCACCAGGACCTGCTCGCGCTGGGGGTGCTCGACCCGGGTCACGAGCCGCGTGCCACCCAGCATGTTCCCGGCATGCTGCGCATGATCGCGACCTTGATCGAGAAGGGCCACGCCTACGCCGGTGCCAATGGCGACGTGTTCTATTCGGTGCGCAGCTTCGAAGGCTACGGCAAGCTCTCCGGCAAATCACTCGACGACCTGCGCGCCGGCGAGCGCGTCGAGGTCGACACCTTCAAGCGCGACCCTTTCGACTTCGTGCTCTGGAAGGCCGCCAAGCCCGGCGAGCCTTCCTGGGAATCGCCCTGGGGGCCGGGACGTCCCGGCTGGCACATCGAATGCTCGGTGATGAGCGAGGCCCTGCTCGGTGACCACTTCGACATCCATGGCGGCGGCCAGGACCTGCAGTTTCCGCACCACGAGAACGAGATCGCCCAGAGCGAAGCGGCGCACGACTGCCGCTTCGTCAACGTGTGGATGCACAACGGCTTCCTGCGCGTGAACGACGAGAAGATGTCGAAGTCGCTCGGCAACTTCTTCACCATCAAGGACGTCACGCGCGTCTTCGATCCTGAGGTGGTGCGCTTCTTCCTGCTGCGCGGCCACTACCGCAGTCCGCTCAACTACACCGACGTTCAGCTCGAGGACGCGCGCCAGGCGCTCAATACCCTCTACACCGCGGTGCGTGAGCACGGTGATGTCCGCGCCGCGTCGGTGGCGGCGCCGATCGACTGGAGCAGTCCGCAGGCAGCGCGCTTCCACGCGGCCATGGACGAGGATTTCAACAGCGCCGAAGCCGTCGCTGTGCTGTTCGAGCTGGCGCGCGAGGTCAACCGGGACGGCGCTCCGGCACAGGTCGCGCTGCTCTGGCAACTGGCTGGCGTGCTGGGTTTCCTGGGACGCGACCCCGAAGCCTGGTTCCGCGGCGGCAGCGGCCGCGCAGCTGCTGGCGGCGACGATGCCGGGGTCGATGCGCTGGTGGCGGCGCGCACCGCGGCGCGCAAGGCGCGCGATTTCGCCGAGTCGGACCGCATTCGCGACGCACTGCTCGCGCGCGGGATCGTGCTGGAGGATGGTGCCGGCGGCACCACCTGGAAGCGGGCCTGAATCCCTGACCCAGGCGGCGCCAGCCGCCTGGGGCTTGTTGCGGCGCAGCGCCCGGACCGCGCCTGGCGGAGCGGGCACGGCAACTGGAAAAGTCTGCGAAAAAGTATCGGTGCTCCGCTGGTTTTGCGGTAGAGCAGGGGCCGCCTGCACTCGTAAGATGTGCCCACTGCTGCAGCCCGCCGTTCCGGATCGGACGGCTCCGGTCTGCGGAAAAAAAACAATACGGATTTCCCGGAGGATGGATATGTCGCCCATGCTGGAGCTGGTCGGGATCACGGCTCAGGAGTCTTTCAAGGTCTGGTCTCACGGCTATCCCTACGAGACCGTGCGCTGGCATTTCCATCCCGAGTACGAACTCAACCTCATCACCTCGACCAGCGGGCGTTATTTCGTCGGCGACCATACCGGCACTTTCGAACCGGGGCAGTTGTGCATGATGGGACCCAACCTTCCGCACAACTGGATCAGCGAGCTGCCGGACGATCAGCCGGTAAGCCAGCGCTGCGTCGTGCTGCAGTTTCCCGGCAAGTCGGTGCGGCACGGCATCGAGGCATTTCCCGAACTGGCCGAGCTGGAGCGCCTGCTGATCGACTCGCGGCGCGGCATCCTGTTTTCGCCTGCAGTGGCCCAGCGCGCGGCACCGCTGCTGATGGGCATGCTGGTGGCGCGTGGCGTCCAGCGTGTACAGCAGTTCCTGGCGCTGCTCGAGATCCTGGCCCAGGCCCACGACTCGGTCCTGCTGGCCAGCCCCGACTTTCATCCGGATACCGGTGCCTGGCAGTCGGCCCCGATCAATCGCGTACTGAGCTTTCTCAGCGACCATCTCGGCGAGAGACTGAGCGAAGCCGACGTCGCGCGGCACGCCGGCATGGAAACCGGTGCGTTCTCGCGCTTCTTCCGCCGCCAGACGGGGATGCCGTTCATCCAGTACCTCAATCGCATGCGCGTGCACCGCGCCTGCGAGCAGCTGATCGCCACCGAACGCCAGATTGCCGACATCTGCTACGAGTGCGGCTTCAACAATGTCTCGAATTTCAACCGCCAGTTCCTGCGCTGGAAGGCGATTCCGCCATCGCAGTTCCGGCGTTTCCATCGCCTGAACGACGCCTGCCTGGAGGCTTCGGGCTGATCCGCCGACCGGCACCCTGACCCTCTCGTCCGCAACGCCAGCGCAGTCCCTGCCGGGACCGTGAGGGGGAGGGTTTGTCCGCAACCCCGATGAACATGGACCGACATGAACGCCAAAACCGAATCCGCTCCCGACATGCAGGCCGTGGTGTGCCACGGTCCCAAGGACTACCGCCTGGAACGCGTCGCGCGTCCGCAGGCGGGGCCGCACGAACTGGTGATCGAGATTGCCGCCTGCGGCATCTGCGCCAGCGACTGCAAGTGCCATTCCGGTGCCGCGATGTTCTGGGGCGGCAATGGCAAGGCCCCCTGGGTCAAGGCGCCGGTGATTCCAGGCCATGAATTCTTCGGCTACGTCGTCGAAGCCGGGCCGGGCGCGCGCGAGCACTTCGGGGTGGCGCTGGGCGATCGCGTGATTGCCGAGCAGATCGTGCCTTGCGGCAAGTGCCGCTACTGCATCGGCGGCGACTACCACATGTGCGAAGTCCACAACATCTTCGGCTTCCAGCGCGTGGTCGCCGACGGCGGCATGGCGGACTTCATGCGGCTGCCTTCGACCGCACGCGTGCACCGCATTCCGGCCAGCCTGTCGCTCGAGGACGCCGCCATGATCGAACCCATGGCCTGCTCGGTGCACACGGTCAACCGTGCGGACATCCAGTTCGATGATGTCGTGGTGATCGCGGGTGCCGGACCGCTCGGACTCGGCATGGTCCAGCTGGCCCATCTCAAGACACCCAGGAAGCTGGTGGTGATCGACCTGGTGCCCGAACGCCTCGAACTGGCCAGGTCCTTCGGTGCCGACGTCGTCATCGACCCGGGCGCGCAGGATGCGCGCGCGGTCATCGATCAGCTGACCGGCGGCTATGGCTGCGACGTCTACATCGAGACCACCGGCGTGCCTGCCGGCGTGACCCAGGGTCTGGAGCTGATCCGCAAGCTGGGGCGCTTTGTCGAGTTCAGCGTGTTCGGCAAGGACACCAGCGCGGACTGGTCGATCATTGGCGACCGCAAGGAACTCGACGTGCGCGGGGCACACCTGGGGCCCTATTGCTATCCCGTGGTCATCGACCTCATGGAGCGTGGCCTGCTCACCTCCAAAGGCATCGTCACCCACGGCTTTGCCCTTGACGACTGGGAGCAGGCCTTCACGCTCGCCAATTCGCTGGACTCCATCAAGGTGCTGCTCAAGCCTGGGCGCAGGACCGCGTGAACGCGCCGCTGCAGCACGTCATCGGGGTCGACATCGGCACCCAGAGCACCAAGGCGGTGCTGGTGCGTGCCGACGGCTGCATCGTGGCGCAGCGTGCCCAGGCCTATCAGGTCGAGACGCCGCAAGCGCTGTGGGCCCAGCAGTGGCCGCAGGTGTGGCTCGAGGCCGTGCTTGCCACCGTGCAAGCGGTGATGGCGCAGTCGGGAGTGGCGCCGACGCAGGTGGTCGCACTGTGCGTGAGCAGCCTTTACGGCGGCAGCGGCATTCCCGTCGACCGTGACGGCGAGCCGCTGCATCCTTGCCTGATCTGGATGGACCGGCGCGCCCGCCGGCAGGCCGAACAGGTCCGCGCCGGCGTCGATTGCCGGTGGCTGGGGGAGATCACCGGCAATGGCGTCGACAGCTACTACGGCTTCACCAAGATGCTGTGGCTGCGCGACGAGAAGCCCGAGCTGTGGGCGCGCATCCATCAGTTCCTTCCGCCCAACACCTGGGTCAATGCGCGCCTGAGCGGCGAGGTGGCGGTGGACCACAGTTCCGCTGGCAACATCGGCGGCGTCTACGATATCGCCCGTCGCGCCTGGTCGGTCGAGGCCCTTGAGCGCCTGGGCATCCCGCCCGCCATGATGCCGGCGCGCCTGGTCGATTCGGGCGCGATCGTCGGTGGACTGCTGCCCGAGTGGGCGGCGCGCCTGGGGCTCGCGACCGGGACGCCGGTCGTTGCCGGTGGCGTCGACGCAGCGGTGGCCACGCTGGCCGCCGGGGCTGCCGAGCCCGGGCGTCACGTCGCCATGATCGGCACCAGCATGTGCTGGGGCACCATCCGCCGTCAGGTCGATGCGCGCGACGGCCTGATCAGCATGCCGCACGTGTTCAATGGCGCTGAAGACCTCTACGTGTTCGGTGGTGCGATCACCGCCGGGGCCTCGGTCAGCTGGTTCCGCGACAACTTCTGCCAGGCCGAAATCGCGGCGGCCAAGGCCACCGGCGGCGATCCCCATGCACTGCTGGAACGCGAAGCGCGCAGCCTGCCGCCTGGCGCGGGTGGCCTGCTGTTCCTGCCCTACCTGATGGGCGAGCGCAGCCCGGTGTGGGATTCCGATGCCAGCGGAAGCTTCATCGGACTCGGTATGCAACATGGCAGTGCCCACCTCTACCGCGCGGTGCTCGAAG
>JAGWIJ010000177.1 GCA_028873535.1 Pseudomonadota bacterium | reverse complement strand
GACAAGGTCCTTGCTGCCGGCGAGAACGTCGCGTCGCGCAAGGCTTCGCAACAGGCCATCGCCGTGCTGGCGGCGCGCCTGCCGGAGCTGCTGGGCGGCAGCGCCGACCTGACCGGCTCCAATCTCACCGATTTCCCGGACTGCGGCGCGGTGCGTGGCGGCGAACCCGGCGGGCGGCACATCAACTACGGGGTGCGCGAGTTCGGCATGGCCGCCGTCATGAACGGCATCGCGCTGCATGGCGGCTTCATCCCTTACGGCGGCACCTTCGCGACTTTCAGTGACTACAGCCGCAACGCCATCCGCATGGCGGCGCTGATGAAGCTGCCGGTGATCCACGTGCTCACGCATGACTCGATCGGACTGGGCGAGGACGGACCGACGCACCAGCCGGTCGAGCACGCTGCCAGCCTGCGCCTGATTCCAAGGCTGGAAGTGTGGCGGCCGTGCGATGCGGTCGAGACCGCCGTCGCCTGGTGCTGCGCGCTCGCCGAACAGCAGCGACCCAGCGCGCTGCTGTTGTCGCGTCAGGCATTGCCCGCGCAATCACATGCCGACGCCAGCGGCGCCGCCATCGCGCGCGGCGGCTATGTGCTGTCGGAACGGCCGGGCGCACGCGCCGTGATCCTGGCGACCGGATCCGAGGTTGCGCTGGCGATGAACGCGCAGGCCCTGCTCGACGCCCAGGGGGTGCCGGTGCGCGTGGTGTCCCTGCCGAGTTCGACGCGCTTCGATCGTCAGCCGGAGGACTACCGGCGCGCCGTGCTGGGCGAAGGCCTGCCGCGCATCGGGGTCGAAGCGGGCGTCACGCGCTGGTGGGGGCAGTACGGCTGCGTTGCGGCACTCGGGATCGACGACTTCGGCGAATCGGCGCCGGCGGCGGCGCTCTACCAGCACTTCGGCCTCACGGCGCAGGCGCTGGCAGGCCTGATCGCGGGGCACCTGGACGGCGAGACGGTCGCGCCGGCAGCCCATTCTTGAACCAAGGGAGCTTGCAGACATGGCAATGGTTTCGCTTCGACAGGTCCTGGACCACGCCGCCGAACATGGCTACGGCGTGCCTGCCTTCAACATCAACAATCTGGAGCAGATCCAGGCCATCATGGAGGCGGCTGCCGAGACCGATGCCCCGGTGATCCTGCAGGCATCTGCGGGCGCGCGCAAATACGCCGGCGAAGCCTACCTGCGCCACATGGTGCTGGCGGCGGTGGAAAGTCATCCCGACATCCCGGTGGTGCTGCACCAGGACCACGGGACTTCGCCGGCCATCTGCCAGCAATCGATCCGTTCCGGCTTCAGCAGCGTGATGATGGACGGCTCGCTGCGCGAGGACGCGCGCACGCCTGCGGACTACGCGTACAACGTGCAGACCACACGCAAGGTGTGCGAATTTGCGCACGCGGTCGGCGTGTCGGTGGAAGGCGAGCTGGGCTGCCTGGGCTCACTCGAGACCGGCGAAGCCGGCGAAGAGGACGGCGTCGGTGCCGCGGGCACGCTGGCGCGCGACATGCTGCTCACCGATCCCGAACAGGCGCGCGATTTCGTCGCGCGCACCGGCGTCGACGCCCTCGCCATCGCCATCGGCACCAGCCACGGCGCCTACAAATTCACGCGCCAGCCCACCGGTGACATCCTCGCCATCGACCGCATTGCCCGCATCCACGAGGCCATTCCCGACACGCATCTGGTCATGCACGGCTCGAGCAGCGTGCCACAGGAGTGGCTCGAGATCATCCGTGCCTACGGTGGCGACATCCGCGAGACCTACGGGGTTCCGGTCGAGGAGATCCAGCGCGGCATCCGCCATGGCGTGCGCAAGATCAATATCGACACCGACATCCGGCTGGCGATGAGCGGCGCGATGCGGCGCCTGTTCGGCGAGGAACGCTCGGAATTCGATCCGCGCAAGGCGTTGGCCGCCGCCAGGAAAGCCGCCAGCGGCATCGTCAAGGCGCGCTTCGAGGCCTTTGGCTGCGCAGGGCAGGGCGCGCGCATCCGGCCGCTGCCGCTCGAGACGATGGCCGCACGCTACCACTGATCCGGCACGGCAAGGGACGGGCGAAGACGCCGCTGCGTGTTCAGGCCGCCCGTTCGAGTCCGGCCGCCTTTGCGCCACTTGCGCCGGCGTGTCCGCGTGCGTAGTGGTAGCACTCGTTGAACAGGCCCGCGTCGCGGCGGCGGAATTCGGCAGCATGGCGCAGATTGACGCCACGGAAGCCGAACATGCGTGCCACGGCATCCAGGCGCCTGGGCAGGCGCTTGGACATGCGTGAAATGTAGAGCAGCAGCTCGCCGCGCGCGGTGAGCGCATCCTTGGCCAGACCGATCAGGCGCTGCGGATCTTCCACCACGCTGATCACGTGCACGGCGGTGATGACATCGACCGGCCCCAGCTCGCGCAGCGCGCCTTCGGCATCCATGCAGTGCAGTGACCAATGGCCGGGCCGCAGGTGGCGTTCGCACTCGCGCCGGGCGATCGCCAGCGAGCCGGGATCGATGTCGACAAAGCGGTAGAAGTGCTTGCGCGGCAGGTGACGGATGTATTCGCCGGTGCCGCAGCCGATGTCGAGCACCACCCGGCTGCCCTCCATGTGCTGCAGCGTCTGGATGAGATGCCGGTAGCTGGACCGCTGCATCAGTGCCCAGGTGAAGCCATACACAGGGCGCCAGTATTGCCAGATGTTCTTGGTGGTCATGAAGGTGACAGAAATGCGACAGCGCTAAGACTAGCCCACTCTGTCGCGTCCGTCACCCCCGCTGCCGACTGCGGCAAAGCCGGCGGGTCGGCAGACCGGTATCGTCCTCAGCGCTGGGCCTCGGCGCCGTAAGTCTTGACCAGGTAGTCGACGACTGGCGCCACCTGCCCGTCAGGCAGGCCGGCCTTGAATACCGCCTTCATGCGCTTGACCTGGGCTTCCCAGTAGGCACGCGGACTGGTGGGCGGCTGGTAGGCGGCATAGTGGGCCGAGTGGCAGCCGCGGCATTGTGCCTGGACGATGGCATAGCCGGGCAGGGCTGAAGCCTGCCATTCCAGGCCGTCATCGGGCAGACGGATCTCCTTGGCGCAGGCCAGCAGCGGACACATCGCCAGCAGCAAGGCGGCGCGCAGCGCGCGTTTCATATGGCCTCCACCTGGATCGACTCGATGACATTGCGCATGTAGCCGGGAGCGTTCCAGGTGGCCGTGGCGGGCTGGAATTCGCCGATGCGGTTGCGTGCGCGCACGCGCAGCTGGTAGCGGCCGGGGGCGGGCGGTGTGAACTCCAGCCGCCATTCGCGGAAGGAATAGCGGCCGAGGTCCTCGCCCAGCCGTGCCGGCTGCCAGCTCTGGCCGAGATCGCTCGACAGCGCGACCTCTTCCAGGCCATGGCCGGAATCGAAGGCAATGCCCCGCACGGTGGTCGCCCGGCCGCTGGGAATCCTGGCACCGTCGGCCAGGCTGGTGATGAAGGAGCGGATGTTGAGACGCCCGATCGGCAGCGTCGCGGCCGCTTGCGCACCGGGTGCGACGCAGTGGCAGTCGTTGTCGGGGATGCGGTAGGCGCTTTTCATCCAGTAGCCGTCATGTACCTGATCGAGCACGCTGATGGATGACAGGTGCTTGACCCAGTAGGTGCCGTAATAGCCCGGGACCACCAGCCGCAGGGGATAGCCGTTGAGCATCGGCAGCGCTTCGCCGTTCATCTCCCAGGCCAGCATGACTTCACCGTCGCGTGCATGATCGATGTCGAGCGCCTTGACGAAGTCGCCGCCGTTTTCCTTGATGGGTTCATCGAGGCCGTCGAACGCCACCTGGCGCGCGCTGCCGCGGACCCCGGCGGCATCCAGCACGGCCTTGAGCGGCACGCCTTTCCAGCGCGCGTTGCCCATGGCGCCGTTGCCGAGCTGGCCGCCGTTGGCGCGTGGATTGAAAAAGCCCCGGCTGTTGCCGGAGCACTGGTTGACCGCGACCAGCTCGACCTGGGGAAAGTCGCGCGCAAGGTCTGCCAGGCTGAGCTCGAGTGTGCGTTCGACGCTGCCGTCAACGCTGAGGCGGAAGTCTGTCGGGTCGATGTGCGTCGGGATGCCGCTCAGATGGTAGCGCACGAAGAAAGCGTCATTGGGCGTGAACAGCCCCTGGTTGAACACCTCGAACGGCGTCTCGAGCTGCGGTGGCCGCGCGGTCAGCACGATCAGCGGGCG
>JAGWIJ010000058.1 GCA_028873535.1 Pseudomonadota bacterium | reverse complement strand
CGCGTGCGCGAGGCGATCGCGGACGCGTGTCAGCGCTCGCGCGAGAGGTAGGCGGCGCGCGGCGCATGCGCGCGGCACAGCAGGCGCGATTCCGCCAGGCTGAGCCGCTCGCCGTACCAGGCGCAGTGGTACACGCGCGCGCTGCGCCGCTCCCAGTGCTCGCAGGTCTCGCAGGTGCCGAAATTGCCGCCGCCGGCGCGCGCCTGCACCAGGAACATGGTCTCGCGCAGCGCCGACACCACGCTGCGGATGCGCGTGGCACGGACGTCCCGGGTGGCGCTGCGCCACAGGTCATGCAGGCCCGCCCCTTCGAGCAGCTCCTCGCCGGCCGCCGCCAGCCGCAGCCGCACCACGCGGCGATCGAGCTCGTCCTCGTAGCGCTCGATCAGTCCACGCCGATCCAGCAGCAGCAGGCTCTGCGAGACGGTACCCTTGGTCAGCCCGAGGTATTCGGCGAGCGCCTGCGGCGTGTTGCTGAAGCGGTTGGCCTGGGCAAGGAAGATCATCGCCTGCAGATGCACGGCCTGCAGACCGAACGAGGAGCCCACGCGCCGCAGGTCGGCACGCAGCAGGTTGGCCAGCCGGTCCAGGATGCCCAGCAGGGTCAGCGGGTCCTTCAGCATGGCGGCGTCCTCGGGTCCGTTCTCGTTCCCATGCTACAACGAAAAGGTGGGAATTCATATCGACTCGACACCTTCTCCGGCGCCGCCGCTCCCGCGCGCCGCCGGCTGGACCGCCGGATTCCGCAATTCGTCACGGCAGGCCCTGCCAGCAAAGACTTCCCGGGACACGATGCGTGCGCCGGATGGTCCGGGCCGGAATCGGCATCCATGCTATATTGCACGCGTCTTCCGTCCGGAGCGCAGCTCGTGACCTTCGCCAGACCCCTCGCAGCGGCGCTCGCCGTGGCCGTGCCGCTGTCCGCCTGCGGTCTCAAGGCCGCGCTGGTGCTGCCACCGAAGGCGCCGGTGACGACGCCGGCACCGGTCCCGGCTGCAGCCGCGGCGCCGACGCCCGCTGCGCCGCCGCCGACCGTCCAGGCGCTCCCGGCCTGCCCCGCTGATCAGCCGGGAAGCGGCGCCGGCACTGGCTGCGCCGCAGACCCGGGGGGCTCCGCGAAGTAGCCGGCAGGGTCCGCCGCGGAACGCGGCCGGGCAGCCGCCGGAGCGCCTTCCCGGGCATCCTGCGCCGCCGAACCGGCACAGCGGCGACGGACAGGCGGGCGTCACGTCCGCATCGGCACCGCTTCGGTGTCGAGCCGATACCATATTCGGCGGCATTGCGCAAAATAATCGGTTTTCAGCCCCGGAAAAGCGGGACTTGACAAATCTTTCCACCTAGAATTTGCCCCACCAAAGCCGCCTCAATGGAAGTCGTGCAGCCTCACGCTCGCCGCTCCGAGGGTGGGCGTCGCCTTGGAAGCGCCATCTGGCGCGAGAAGGGCAGCACTACTTTCAACGTCTAGCTTGAGGAGTGACATATGGCCACCACGGCAAAGAAGGCTGAAAAGGAAGAGAAGAAGGCGGGAGCCAAGAAGGCCGCCGCGAAGGCAGCCCCCAAAAAGGCCGCCGCGAAGGCTGCGCCGAAGAAGGCTACCGCCGTCAAGGCAGCACCGAAGAAGACCGCCGCCAAGGCCGCGCCGAAGAAGGCTGCCGCCGTCAAGGCAGCACCGAAGAAGACCGCCGCCAAGGCCGCGCCGAAGAAGGCCGCCGCCGTCAAGGCAGCACCGAAGAAGACCGCCGCCAAGGCCGCGCCGAAGAAGGCCGTCGCCAAGGCCGCACCGAAGAAGGCCGTCGCCAAGGCCGCGCCGAAGAAGGCCGCCGCCAAGGCCGCGCCGAAGAAGGCCGCCGCCAAGGCCGCGCCCAAGAAGGCTGTCGCCAAGGCCGCGCCCAAGAAGGCGGTCGCCAAGGCCGCGCCGAAGAAGGCGGTTGCCAAGGCTGCTCCCAAGAAGACCGCCGCCAAGGCCGCACCGAAGAAGGCCGTCGCCAAGGCCGCACCGAAGAAGGCCGTCGCCAAGGCCGCGCCGAAGAAGGCGGTCGCCAAGAAGCCCGCCGCCAAGGCGGCACCCAAGGCGGCCCCGAAGAAGGCCGCCGCCAAGCCCGTCGCACGCAAGCCGGCCGCCGCCAAGCCGATCGCCGCCATGCCCGCTCCGGCCAAGACCAACGGCGCCAAGCCGGTGGCTGCCAAGCCGGCCAAGCCGCGCAAGCCGCGCGTCGCCAAGCCGGCGCCCGCTCCGGTCGCCGAACTGGCACCGGCGAGCGTGACGTCCACCACCGCAGATGCACCGAAGGTGGATGCCCCTGCCGTGATTCCGGCACCGCTGATCAAGCCGATGTTCTGACGCGGCGCCCGGCGACTGCAGCAGCAGCGGATCCCGCGCCTGTCAGGCGCGGGATTTTTGTTTTCTAGGGCACCGCCGCCGACGGCATCCTGGCCAGCACCGTGGCGGTTCGCCGCGCCAAGGCCCGGCTGCGCAGATGGCGGTCGAAGAAGCGCGGACTGGGAATCATTGCGGCCAGACGCGCCGCCTGCTCGGGGCCGATGTGCTCGACGCCGACGCCGTAGTAGTGGCGTGCCGCCGCCTCGCAACCGAACACGCCGTCACCCCACTCGATCACGTTCAGGTAGACCTCCAGGATGCGGCGCTTGCCCCACAGACGTTCGAGCATCAGCGCGATCAGCGCCTCCTCGAGCTTGCGCGGCAGCGAGCGGCGCTCCGACAGGAACAGGTTCTTGGCCAGCTGCTGGGTGATGGTCGATCCGCCCGCCACCAGCTGTCCGCGCCGGATGTCCTTGCGCAGGGCGTCCTGCATGCCCTGCCAGTCGAAACCTTCGTGCCCGAGAAAGCGCGCATCCTCGGAGGCCACCACGGCGCGCTTGAGCACGACCGGAATGCGCCCATAGGGCACCCAGGGATGTGCCGCCAGCGGGCCGCGGCCGTCGGTGGCGCGCTGATCCGCGCGCACCTCCATGAAGGCGGTCGCGCCAGGCGCGTGATCGCGCCACCACCAGATGCGCGCCAGCAGCGTGAGCTGCCACAGCAGCAGCAAAGCCAGCAGCAACAGGGCCGTGGGCAGCAGCACGCCGCGCCAGGTCCAGCGGACGGCGATCACCCGGCTGCGCGGCAGCGCAGGGCCTGCAGCACCGGAGCGGTCTCGGGTCGCACGCCGCGCCAGAGCAGAAAGGCCTCAGCGGCCTGTTCGACCAGCATGCCGAGTCCGTCGGCCACCACGCCGGCGCCAGCCGCCTGCGCCTGCGTCAGGAATGGCGTCGGACCGTCGAGACGGTAGGCCAGATCGTAGGCCACGGCGCCCGGCCGGAAAACCGAAGACGGAATCTGCGGCAACTCGCCCGCGAGGCTGGCCGAGGTGCCGTTGATCACCAGATCGTAGGGCTCTGCACGGGCCAGATGGCCTGCGCCTAGCGCCGCCAGGGTGACTGCCCCGGCGACGCCGGAAAACGCCTCAGCGAGGCCCCTGGCGCGTTCCAGGGTGCGGTTGTGGAGATCGATGCCGGCCGGCGCGGCAGCGATCAGCGGCCCCAGGATGCCGCGCACCGCGCCGCCGGCGCCAATCACCAGCAGGCGCCGGCCGGCCAGCTGCACGTGCAGCCGCTGCTGCAGGTCGCGCATCAGGCCGATGCCATCGGTGTTGTCAGCGCTGACGCCGCCGGCAGCGAACAGCAGGGTGTTCGCTGCCCCGGCCAGGCGCGCGCGATCGCTGACGCGATCCGCCAGGGCGAGCGCGCGCTCCTTGAACGGCAGCGTCACGTTGAGTCCGCGCACGCCGCCACGCGCCATGGCCAGCACCTGGCCTTCGAAGCCGTCGAGTTCACCCAGTACGGCTTCGTAGCTCAGGTCCTGACCGGTCTGCGCCGCGAAGGCGGCGTGGATCCAGGGCGACTTGCTGTGGTGGACCGGATTGCCGATCACCGCATAGCGGTCGGTCATCAGCCCTGCTTCCAGGGCAGGCCGGCAGCGCGCCAGCCGCCCACGCGGTTGCGCCGCCCTTCCTGGTCGCGATCGCCCTCGAAGCCCTGCAGCACGTTGTAGGCGCGCGCATAGCCGACCTGCGCCGCCAGGGCGGCAGCGGCATGCGAACGGCCTCCCGAGCGGCACAGGAACAGCACGGCCTGGTGGGGGCGCACCTGCGCCTGGAGCTGCGCCAGGAAGTCCGGATTGGCCACGCCACCCGGATAGCGTTGCCATTCGACGTGACACGCGCCGGGCACGAAACCGACCCAGTCGAGTTCGGCCTGGGTGCGGACATCGACCAGCACGGTCTCCGGCAATCCCTGGACGAGCGCCCAGGCTTCCGCCGGCAGCAGGGCGCCGGCGTAGGGGACTTCGAGCTCGCGACCGCGCGCGGCGGCAGTCTCGAGCAGCTGTTGGGATGACTCCATGACGACACTCCATCGGATTTCGGCCAATGCCGGATTCTAAACCGCTGCGAGCGTCATGAAACCGTCGGCGGCGACACCCGCCGCCGAGCGGCACGATTTCGGAGCGACCGGCCGGCGCCGGCACCAAAGACGTGCATCGCCGGGAGACTCGGCACCATCCTGGTGCGCTCATCGGCACTTGCTGGTGCATGAGGCGCCAGTTTGCTTTGTGGCACAATATCGTGTTGCCGAAAGTGGGCTGGCATGGCTCCTGCTTCACCAGCCTTTCGAAGCCGGCGGCAGCCGCGTGTGTACCGCGGCGCACGTCATTCAACAAACCAGTCCAACAGTCCACGCAGACACTACCAGGAGATCGCCCAATGGCAACGACAGTCGCCGACGTCATCAAGATGGTGAAGGATAACGAAGTCAAATTCGTCGACTTCCGCTTCACCGATACCCGTGGCAAGGAACAGCACGTGTCCGTGCCCGTGAGCCACTTCGGCGAAGACAAGTTCAGCGAAGGCCACGCCTTCGACGGTTCCTCGATCGCCGGCTGGAAGGGCATCCAGGCCTCCGACATGCTGCTGATGCCGGATCCCGACACCGCGCGCATCGACCCCTTCTTCGACGAGACCACGCTGATCCTGACCTGCGACGTGATCGAACCGTCGGATGGCAAGGGCTACGACCGCGATCCGCGCTCGCTCGCCAAGCGCGCCGAGGCCTACCTGAAGGCCAGCGGCATCGGTGATGTGGCCTTCTTCGGCCCGGAACCCGAGTTCTTCATTTTCGACAGCGTCACCTGGGGCGTCGACATGTCGGGCTGCTCGGTCAAGATCAACTCCGAGGAGGCCCCCTGGAGCAGCGGCCTGGCGATCGAAGGCGGCAATTTCGGCCACCGTCCGCCGGTCAAGGGCGGCTACTTCCCGGTCCCGCCGGTCGATTCGCTGCAGGACATCCGCTCGGCCATGTGCATGGCACTGGAGGAGCAGGGCGTGCCGGTCGAAGTGCATCACCACGAAGTCGCGGCGCCCGGCCAATGCGAGATCGGCACCAAGTTCGCGCCGCTGGTCCAGCGCGCCGACTGGATCCAGATCCTGAAGTACGTCGTCCACAACGTGGCGCATTCCTACGGCAAGACCGCCACCTTCATGCCGAAGCCGGTGGTGGGTGACAACGGCTCGGGCATGCACGTGCACCAGTCGGTCTGGAAGGATGGCAAGAACCTGTTCGCGGGCAATGGCTACGCCGGCCTGTCGGAATTCGCGCTGTACTACATCGGCGGCATCATCAAGCATGCCAAGGCGCTGAACGCCATCACCAATCCGGGCACCAATTCCTACAAGCGTCTGGTGCCGGGCTTCGAGGCCCCGATCAACCTGGCGTATTCGGCGCGCAACCGCTCCGCGGCCATCCGCGTGCCCTTCGTGCAGAGCGACAAGGCGCGCCGCATCGAAGTCCGCTTCCCGGACCCCACCGCCAACCCCTACCTGGCTTTCGCCGCCCTGCTGATGGCCGGCCTGGATGGCGTGCAGAACAAGATCCACCCGGGCGATGCCGCCGACAAGAACCTGTACGACCTGTCGCCGGAAGAGTCCGCCAAGATCCCGCATCCGGCCGCATCGCTGGAGGAAGCGCTGGCGGCACTGGAAGCCGATCACGAGTTCCTGACCCGTGGCGGCGTGTTCTCGGAAGACATGATCAAGGCCTACATCGACCTCAAGATGGAGGAAGTGACCCTGTTCCGCATGACCACGCATCCGGTCGAGTTCCAGATGTACTACAGCCTGTAAGCGCGCGCCGCAGGCGGCGCACGCGACAGACAGCAGCGGCACGCCTCCGGGCGTGCCGTTTTTTTGTGGCGCGGCAAAGTCTTGAAGCTGCCTCGCGGTGTTGCGTAGACTGTCGGGCATGTCGAACCGCATTCTCACCGCTGCCCTGTTGAGCCTGTCGGCGTGCATTGCACACGCCGACATCTACAAGTACACCGACGAGAACGGCGTGGTGAACTACACCAACATGCCGACCCGGGTGCCCGGCAAGGCCGAGCGCATCGCGGTCGAACCGGGCGGCAGTGCTGCCCAGGCCCCGGCCCAGGGCGGCAGCGCGCCGCATCCGCGACCACCGGGCGTGGCAACACCCGCCGGCTTTCCGCGCGTGGACGGCGACACCCAGCGCAGGCGCGACGACGCGCGGCGGCAGATCCTGGAAGGCGAAGTGCAGGCCGAACAGAAAGCCCTGCAGGATGCGCGTCAGGCGCTCGCGGCGGGACAGGAGGTGCGTCTGGGCACGGAACGCAACTACCAGAAGTACCTGGACCGCGTGAAGGGCCTGCAGGACGAGGTCGACACCCACCAGGCCAACCTGGACGCGCTGCAGAAGGAAATCACCAACCTGCATTGAGCACGCCGCTGCGGCGCGGCGGCTTGCAGGCTTGCTGCCGGACCGGTGGCCCGGGTCTTGCTTTGATATCGGCATGACTTCTGCCGCCGACACCTTCCCGCTGCCCACGCAGCCCACCGACGCCACGTGCCCTGCACGTCCGACCATGCCCATCGAAGCACTGCCCGGACTGGATCTGCTCGCGACGCCGGTGATCCTGGTCGACCCTGATGGCACGGTGCGCTACATCAACAGCGCAGCCGAGAGCCTGTTCACGCTGAGCCGGCGCACCGCACTGGACCACCCGCTCGGCATGCTGATCCCCGGACTGGCGCGCCTGCTGCCGGCCATCCAGGCGGCATGGCGCGAGGACCTTGGCTTCATCGAACACGAAGTCAGCATGCGTCAGCAGGATGGCCCGGCCGTGCTGCTCAACTGCGTCGGGACCCCGCTGCATGGCGCGCAAACCGGCGTGCTGCTCGAACTGCGTCCGATCGACCAGCAGCTGCGCATCGCGCGCGAGGAACGCCTGCTGCATGACCAGCGCATCAACCGCGAGCTGATCCGCAACCTGGCGCACGAGATCCGCAATCCCCTGGGCGGCATCCGGGGCGCCGCCCAGCTGCTGGAGCGCGAGCTGCAGCAGGCGTCGCTGAAGGAATACACCCAGGTGATCCGCAAGGAGGCCGACCGTCTGCAGGTGCTGATGGACCGCCTGCTGTCGCCCAACCGCATTCCGCAAAACCTGCCCGTGAACATCCACGAGGTGCTGGAACGCGTGCGCAGCCTGATCCTGGCGGAATTCCCCGACGGCATCCGCATCGTGCGCGACTACGACACCAGCCTGCCCGATCTGCAGGGTGACCGCGAGCAGCTGATCCAGGCGGTGCTCAACATCGTGCGCAATGCCGCCCAGGCGCTGGAGGGACGTGGCGAGATCCGCCTGCGCAGCCGCGCCGCGCGCCAGGTCACGCTGGTGCGCAGGCGCTATCGCCTGGCCCTGCTGGTGCAGATCATCGACAACGGCCCCGGCATCCCGGAGGCACTGCAGGCTCGCGTGTTCCAGCCCCTGGTGTCCGGCCGCGAAGGCGGCAGCGGCCTGGGCCTGATGCTCGCGCAGAATTTCATCAATCAGCACCACGGCCTGGTGGAATGCGAAAGCCAGCCCGGCCATACCTGCTTCAGCCTGCTGCTGCCCGTGCCCGGCACGGAACTGTCGGCAGGCAATTCCTGAACCCGAGCGGAAGCGCACCATGAAACCAGTCTGGATCGTCGACGACGACCGCAGCATCCGATGGGTCTTCGAAAAGGCCCTGGGCCGTGAAGGCATCGAGTTCCGCGCATTCTCCAGCGCCAACGAAGTGCTCGACGCCCTGGCGCAGGACACGCCGCAGGTGGTGGTGAGCGACATCCGCATGCCGGGCAGCGACGGCTTCACGCTGCTGCAGGCGCTCAAGGAGCGCTGCCCGGGCACGCCGGTGATCATCATGACCGCCTACTCCGATCTGGAAAGCGCGGTCGCCGCTTTCCAGGGCGGTGCCTACGAGTACCTGCCCAAGCCCTTCGACGTCGACCATGCGGTCGAGCTGATCCGGCGCGCACTCGACGAGAGCCGGCGCCAGGGCAAGGTGGAGGACGACGACACCGCGGTGCCCGAGATCCTGGGCCAGGCGGCGGCCATGCAGGAGGTCTTCCGCGCCATCGGCCGCCTCGCGCAATCGCACGCCACCGTGCTGATCAACGGCGAATCCGGCACCGGCAAGGAGCTCGTCGCGCGCGCTCTGCATCGCCACAGCCCGCGCGCCAGCAAGCCTTTCATCGCCATCAACACCGCCGCGATTCCGAAGGACCTGCTCGAGTCCGAGCTGTTCGGACACGAACGCGGCGCGTTCACGGGCGCCAATGCGATGCGGCGCGGACGCTTCGAACAGGCGGAAGGCGGCACGCTGTTCCTGGACGAGATCGGCGACATGCCCTCGGACCTGCAGACGCGCCTGCTGCGCGTGCTCTCCGACGGCCAGTTCTACCGCGTCGGCGGCCACCAGCCGATCGCCGCCAATGTGCGCGTGATCGCAGCCACCCATCAGGACCTGGAGGTGCGCGTGCGCCAGGGCCTGTTCCGCGAGGACCTGTTCCACCGCCTCAACGTGATCCGGCTGCGCCTGCCTGCGCTGCGCGAGCGCCGCGAGGACGTGCCGCTGCTGACCCGTCACTTCCTGCTCAAGAGCGCGCGCGAGCTCGGAGTCGAGCCCAAGCGCCTGTCCGAGTCCGCGCAGCGCTTCCTGCAGGCTCAGGACTGGCGCGGCAATGTGCGCCAGCTGGAGAACGTGTGCCACTGGCTGACCGTGATGGCACCCGGACAGAATGTCGAGGTGGCCGATCTGCCGAGCGAACTGCGCAGCGAACCCGGCGCAGAAAGCCAGGCCGACTGGCGCAGCGCGCTGGACACCCTGGCCGCCCAGTCGCTGTCACGCGGCGAGCGCGGCATCATGGAGGCGTTGACCCACGATTTCGAGCGCACCCTGATCCTGCGCGCCCTCCAGCACACGGGCGGACGGCGCATCGAAGCGGCGCAACTGCTGGGCCTGGGGCGCAACACCCTGACGCGCAAGATCCAGGAACTCGGCATCGACGACGGCCCGGAGGCCGACGCGCGCTAGGGTAGCGCTGGTGCCGGTGTGAACTCCGCCCACACCGGCGCATGATCCGACGGCCGTTCGAGCTTGCGCGGCGCCACGTCTACCGTGCAGGCCTGGCACTCGGCGGCCAGCGCCGCGCTGGCCAGGATGTGGTCGATGCGCAGGCCGAGGTTACGGCGGAATCCGGCGGCGCGGTAGTCCCACCAGGTATAGGTGCCGTCGGGCTGGGCGAACAGGCGCATGGCATCGTGCAGACCGAGCCCGAGCAGGCCGCGGAAGGCCGCGCGCTCGGCGGGACTGACCAGCACGCTGCCCTCCCAGGCCTTGGGATCGTGCACGTCGCGATCCTCCGGGGCGATGTTGTAGTCGCCGACCACCACCAGCCGCGGCCAACGCTCGAGCTCGCTGCGCAGGTAGGCGGTGAAGGCCTCCAGCCAGCGCAGCTTGTATTCGTACTTGTCGGAGCCGACCGCCTGCCCGTTGGGCACGTAGGCGCCGATCACGCGCACATCGCCGTAGCTGGCCGCGATGACACGCTTCTGCTCGTCGGCAAAGCCCGGCATGCCGGCCTGGACGTGGCTGCCCGGCCGGCGTGACAGCAGGGCGACACCGTTGTAGGTCTTCTGTCCGCTGAACGCGACGTGCCAGCCGGCCGCCTCGATCGGCGCGCGCGGAAAGGCGGCGTCCTCGGTCTTGGTTTCCTGCAGCGCGATCACGTCGGGCGCCGCACTGCCCAGCCAGTCGAGCAGATGCGGCATGCGCACCTTGAGCGAGTTGACGTTCCAGGTGGCGATCTTCACGTGGCCAAGCCTCAGACGCCGACCGTCATGCCGCTGTGGCGCAGCAGGGCATCGATGTTCGGCTCACGGCCACGGAAGGCACGGAAGGACTCCAGCGCCGGGCGGCTGCCGCCCACCGCCAGGATCTCGTCGAGGAAGCGGCGTCCGGTGGCGGGATCGAAGACGCCCTGCTCCTCGAACAGGCCGAAGGCATCCGCGGACAGCACCTCGGCCCACTTGTAACTGTAGTAGCCGGCTGCGTACCCGCCCGAGAAGATGTGCGAGAAGCTCATCGGAAAACGGTGCCAGGCCGGCGGCAGCACCACGGCGACTTCGGCACGGATGCGGTTGATCAGCGCCAGCACGTCGCCGTCGCGCGAGGGCTCGTAGTCGTCGTACAGGTGCATGTCGAACAGCGCGAACTCGATCTGCCGCACGGTCTGCATGCCGCTCTGGAAGTTGCGCGCGGCCAGCATGCGCTCGTAGAGCGCGCGCGGCAGCGGCAGGCCGCTGTCGACATGGCGGCTCATGCCCTGCAGCACGTCCCACTCCCAGCAGAAGTTCTCCATGAACTGGCTGGGCAGCTCCACGGCGTCCCATTCGACACCGTGGATGCCGGACACCGAGTAGTCCTCGACGCGGCTCAGCAGGTGGTGCAGGCCGTGGCCGAATTCGTGGAACAGCGTCAGCACTTCGTCGTGGGTGAAGGTGGCCGGCCGGCCGCCCACCGGCGCACTGAAGTTGCAGGTCAGGTAGGCCACCGGCGTCTGCAGGCGCGAACCCAGCCGCCGCCGCGTGACGGCGTCGTCCATCCAGGCGCCGCCACGCTTGCCGTCGCGCGCATAGAGGTCCAGGTAGAACTCGCCGACCAGGATGCCGTCGGGCTGGCGCAGTTCGAAGAAACGCACGGCGGCGTGCCACACCGGCGCCGACGCCGGCCGCACCTGGACGCCGTAGAGGCGTTCGATCAGTCCGAACAGTCCGGCCAGCACTTGCGCCTCGGGCAGGTAGCGGCGCACTTCCTGGTCGGAGTAGGAATAGCGCGTGCTGCGCAGGCGCTCCGAGGCGAAGCCGATGTCCCAGGGCTGCAGTTCGTCGAGGCCCAGTTCGGCGGCGGCAAAGGCGCGCAGCTCCTGCATGTCGCGTTCGGCGAAGGGCTTGGCACGCGCAGCGAGGTCGCGCAGGAAACCCATCACCTGTTGCGGCGATTCGGCCATCTTGGGGACCAGGGAAAGATGCGCGTAGCTGGGATAGCCGAGCAGTCGCGCCTGCTCGGCACGCAGCTCGCGCAGGCGCACGATCAGCGGGCCGTTGTTCCATTCGGGATTGCCGAACTCGGATGCGCGTGTGGCATAGGCGCGGTAGAGCGTCTCGCGCAGCGGACGGTACTCGCCGTACTGCATCACCGGCAGGTACGAAGGCGCGTGCAGCGTGAACTTCCAGCCCTCGCTGCCATCGTGCCGGGCCGCATCGGCAGCGGCTTCGACCACGTCCTCGGGCAATCCGGCCAGGTGCGCGGCGTCCACGACCAGATGGCTCCAGGCGCGCGTGGTGTCGATCAGGTTGGCGTCGAAGCGTGCCGCCAGCGCCGCCAGCTCCTCCTGCAGCGCCAGGTAGCGCGCCTTGGCGGCGTCGGGCAGCTCGGCACCGCCGAGGCGGAAGTCGCGCAGTTCGTTGTCCACCACACGGCGCTGCGCAGGCGACAGCGCAAGGTAGGCGGGCGATGCCGCCAGCGCCTTGTAGCGCGCGAACAGGCCGGCATCCTGGGTCAGGCCGGCCCAGAAGGCGGTCACCTTGGGCAGGTTGGCATTGTAGGCTTCGCGCAGCTCGGGCGTGTTGACGACGGCGTTGAGGTGCGCCACCTGGCCCCAGGCGCGCGCAATGCGTTCGACTGCATCCTCGAGCGGGCGCACGAAGTTGTCCCAGGTGGGCGGCGCACTGTCGCTGCGCAGCGCCTCCAGGGCGGCGGCATTGTCGGCCACCAGGCTGTCGATTGCAGGCCCGATGTGCCCGGGACGGAGTTCGGCAAAGCTGGGCAGACCGTCCAGCGCGAGAAGTGGGTTCATGGTCCGATTATACTCAGCGCCCATGGAAAAGAATCCGGTGAAGAAGGTGGTCCGGCGCAGCCTGCTGCTTGATCGCGTGCGCGGCGTGGCGGTGCTGCTGATGATCGTCTACCACTTCAGCTTCGACCTGGACCAGTACGGCTGGATCCATCAGTCCTTCAACAGCGACCTGCGCTGGCTGGCTTTCCGCGCCGTCATCGTCAGCCTGTTCATGGCAGCACTGGGCGCCAGCACCGTGCTGGCCTGGCCCGACCGCGTGGACTGGCGCCGCCTGCGGCACCGCCAGCTGCGCCTGGGTGCTGCAGCGCTGACGGTGAGCGCCGCCAGCGCGCTGATGTTCCCAGCCAGCTTCATCTGGTTCGGCATCCTGCATTTCGCCTGGGTGGCCAGCCTGGCGGCGCTGCCGCTGCGCGGACGCGGCTGGCCGCTGCTGGTGCTGGCGGCTCTGGTGGCCTGGGCCGGCAACAGCCTCGCGGCAGCGTTCTTCGACACGCCCTGGCTGGGCTGGATCGGCTTCATGACGGCCAAGCCCTACACCGAAGACTACGTGCCGCTGTTTCCGTGGTTTGCCGCCGTGCTGGTGGGGCTCTTCGTCGGCGAACGGCTGCAGCGGGCGGCACGGCAACCGCTGCGCGTGCCGACGGCGGCGCCGGCGGGCAGGCTGGACGGCGCGCTGCGCCTGATCGGCCGCCACACCCTGCTGCTGTACCTGCTGCATCAGCCGCTGCTGATCGGACTGCTCGAACTGCTGCAGCGCGCCGGGTTCAGGCCGGCAGCGTGATCGCGGCCCTCAGCGCTCTGCGGCCTGACGGTCGAACACCAGATTGCCGCCCACCAGGGTCTGGGTGACCCTGCCCTGCAGCGGGTATCCCACGAAGGGCGTGTTCTTGCCCTGGCTCACCAGGCTGTCCGGCGCCAGCAGCCACTCCTGCGCCGGATCGAAAATGCACACGTCGGCCGCCACGCCTTCGGCCAGCGATCCCGCCTGAACGCCCAGGATGCGTGCCGGATGCGTGGTGACCCTGGCCAGGGTCTCGCCCAGGCCGAGCCCCATTTCGCGGCCCCATTTCAGGGTCAGCGGCAGCAGCAGTTCGAGCGCAGTGGCGCCCGCCTCGGACTCGGCAAAGGGCACCTGCTTGTTGTCCTCGTCGACCGGGCTGTGATCGGAACACACCGCATCGACCAGGCCGCTCGCGGCGCCGGCACGCAGGGCATCGCGGTCGCGCACCGCGCGCAGCGGCGGGCTGAGGTGGCAGTTGGAGTCGAACCAGCCGATGTCGACGTCCGACAGGTGCAGGTGGTGGACGCCGACGTCGCAGCTGAGCGGCAGGCCCTCGGCGCGCGCAGCGCGGATCATCTCCAGACCGGCCGCGCTCGACACCCGGCACAGGTGCACGCGCGCGCCGGTGTCGCGCATCAGCAGCACGATGGTGGCGATGGCCACCGTTTCGGTGGTGACCGGGATGGCGGGCAGGCCCAGCCGCGTGGCGACCTCGCCGTCGTGGGCGAATCCGCCGTGGCCCAGATAGGCATCCTGCGGCTGGAGCCACACGCAGAAATCGAACGTGGCAGCATACGACAGCGCGCGCGCCAGCACCTGGGTGTCGGCGATCGGGCTGCCGGCCTGCGAAAATGCCACGCAGCCGGCATCGCGCAGTTCGGCCATTTCGGTCAGGCGCTGCCCGGCGAGCGCGGTGGTCAGGGCACCGACCGGATAGACACGGCACTGGTTGAGCCCCTGGGCACGGTACTTGAGCATTTCGACCAGCCCCGGCTCATCGAGCGCCGGGTCGGTGTCGGGCGGGCAGGCCAGGCTGGTCACGCCGCCGGCCACGGCAGCCGCCATTTCGCTTTCCAGCGTGGCCAGGTATTCGAAACCGGGTTCGCGCAGGCGCGCCGAAAGATCGACCAGACCGGGCGCCACCACGCGGCCGCCAGCCTCGATGACGCGGTTGGCGACGAAGCCATCGGGCACGCGTCCGCAGCCCACCACGCGTCCGGCAGCGATGCAAAGCTCGCCCGGCGCATCCAGGCCCTGGGCCGGATCGACCAGCCGGCCACCACGAATCAGGATCTTCATCAGCTGTTCTCCGCCAGGATGGCCATCACCGCCATGCGCACGAAGATGCCGAAGGTGACCTGCGCCAGGATCACCGACTGGGCGCCGTCGGCCACTGCCGAGTCGATCTCGACACCGCGGTTCATCGGTCCGGGGTGCATGACGATGGCATCGGGCCGCGCCAGCACCAGCTTGTCCGGCGTGAGTCCGTAGTACTTGAAGTACTCCTCGCGCGACGGCAGCAGCGCGCCATTCATGCGTTCGTTCTGCAGGCGCAGCATGATCACCACATCGACGTCGCGCAGGCCGGCGCGCATGTCGTTGTAGACGTGCACGCCCAGGCTCGCGACATCGCGCGGGATCAGGGTGTTGGGGCCGATGACGCGCACCTCGGGCACTTTCAGGGTGGTCAGCGCATGGATCTGCGAGCGCGCCACGCGCGAATGCGTCACGTCACCGACGATGGCCACGCGCAGGTTCTCGAAAGCGCCCTTGAAGTGGCGGATGGTGTACATGTCGAGCAGGGCCTGGGTCGGATGCGCATGGCGTCCGTCGCCGGCATTGACCACGTGGATGCCTGGCGCCACGTGGCGCGCGATCATGTGGGCGGCGCCGGATTCGGCGTGGCGCACGACGAACATGTCGGCATGCATGGCCGACAGGTTGTCCACCGTGTCGAGCAGGGTCTCTCCCTTGCTCTGGCTGGACGACGCGACATTGAGGTTGATCACATCGGCCGACAGGCGCTTGGCGGCGATCTCGAAGGTGGTCCTGGTGCGCGTCGACGGTTCGAAGAACAGGTTGAACACCGATTTGCCGGCCAGCAAGGGCAGCTTGCGCGAATCCGCGCCGGATTCGTGGAAGCTGCGCGCGGTATCCAGGATCTGGTGGATGATGCCGGGCGGCAGGCCATCCGTGGTCAGCAGATGCTGCAGGCGGCCCTGGCGGTCGAGCTGGGGGTTTGCGTTCATGTGGCGGTCCCGGGGTCTGCCGCGTGCGGTGCGCGGCCTGTGGTGCAGGCATCCAGAAAGCCCTGCAGTATCTCACGTGCGGCCTGCGCGTCGCCTTCGCGCGCCAGCCGGGCCGCACCGGCGCCCTGGACGCGCAGGTCGGCCTCGGCGGCGGCGGTGGACCAGCGCTCGTCGTGCAGCACCAGCGGCAGCCCGAAGCGCTGCTCCAGGCGCGCTGCAAAACGCCGCACGCGCCGGCTCTGCGGCTGCTCGCCGCCATCACGATCGAGCGGCAGGCCCAGCACCAGCAGCACCGGCTGCCAGTCCTGGATCAGCCGGCCCAGCGCGGCCAGACGGGCCTCCTCGTCTGGCTGACGCAGCACCTGCAGGGGACGCGCCAGACCCAGCTCGAAACTCGCGATGGCAATGCCGGTGGCAGCACGTGAATGGTCCAGGGCCAGCAGGCTGCCGCGGACCGGCAGCGCGGAATACGGTGTGACGGAAGCGTTCAGGCGTGTCCCGCCTGATCGGACAGCATCGCCAGGCTGACACCAAGGCTGCCCAGGGCTGCCTCAAGGCGCCGCTCGGGCGGCATGGCGAACAGCACCTCGGTGGTGGCCTCGACGGTCAGCCAACTGTTTTCGCTGAGTTCGCGCTCCAGTTGTCCGGCCTCCCAGCCCGCGTAGCCCAGCGTGACCAGCAGCCCCTCCGGGGGCAGTTCGCCACGGCCGACGGTCTGCAGGATGTCGCGCGAGGTGGTGAGGCCGATGTTGTCGTTGACCGCCAGCGTCGACTGCCAGGCGCCAAGCGGCGCGTGGAGCACGAAGCCGCGATCCATCTGCACCGGCCCGCCATAGTAGATCGGCAGCTGGCCGCCATGGTCCGCCGACATCGGAATGTCGATCTGCTCCAGCAGGCCGCGCAACGTGAGATCGATCGGGCGATTGACCACCAGCCCCAGCGCCCCGTCGTCGCCATGACGGCAGATGTAGGTCAGGGTGTGGGCGAAATACGGATCCGCCATCGCCGGCATGGCAATCAGGAAGTGATTGGTGAGGTTGACGGAACTCATGCGCGAATTATCTCACAAAGCCCGCTTTGCACGCGGTCCTGACGATCGCCAGCGTGAGACCATGCCGATCATGAAACGTGCCCTGTTCTGGTTCCGCCGCGACCTGCGTGCCTATGACAACGCCGGCCTGTCGGCGGCGCTGGCCAGCGGCGCGCGCGTCCACTGTGCCTTCGTGTTCGACCGCGACATCCTGGACCAACTGCCCGACCGCTGCGACCGGCGCGTCGAGTTCATCTGGCACAGCGTGCGCGAACTGGCGGCCCAGCTGGCCGGGCTGGGTGGCAGCCTGCACGTGCTGCACGGCCGCGCGCGCGACGAGATCCCGGCACTCGCAGAACGCCTGCAGGTCGACGCGGTTTACTGCAATCGCGATTATGAGCCTGCCGCCGTCGAACGCGACGACGCGGTCGCGGCGCGCCTGGGCACCCGGGCTTGCGCCTTTCACGCGTGCAAGGACCAGGTGATCTTCGAACGCGACGAGGTGCTGACCCAGGCGGGCACGCCATTCACGGTGTTCACGCCCTACCGCAATGCCTGGATGAAGCGCCTCTGCGAGGCGCGGCTGGAGCCCTGGCCGATCGAGGAACAGCGTGCCGCACTGGCCGACACGCCTGCGCCGGCAGCACTGCCGGACCTGGAGGCGCTGGGCTTCGAAGCGGGCAATCTGCTCGCCATCGGCGTGCGTCCGGGCAGCATCGGCGCCCAGGCCGGGCTGGCCGATTTCCTGGGACGCATGGCGCACTACAAGCTGCTGCGCGATTTTCCCGGCCGCAAGGGCGTGTCCTACCTGTCGGTGCACCTGCGCTTCGGCACCCTGTCGATCCGTGAACTGGTGCGCCACGCCGTGGCCGACGGCAGTGAAGGCGCGCAGTGCTGGCTCAGCGAACTGATCTGGCGCGACTTCTACTTCCAGATCCTGGACCATTTCCCGCATGCCGCACAGGGTGCCTTCCGGCGCGAGTACGATGCCCTGCGCTTCGACCAGCGGCCCGACCTGCTGGAGGCCTGGCAGCAGGGGCGCACCGGCTATCCCATCGTGGATGCGGCCATGCGCCAGCTGCTGCAGACCGGTTTCATGCACAACCGGCTGCGCATGGTGGCAGCCTCGTTCCTGGTCAAGGACCTGCTGGTCGACTGGCGGCTGGGCGAAGCCTGGTTTGCGCGCCACCTCAACGATTTCGACCTCGCCGCCAACAACGGTGGCTGGCAATGGGCGGCCAGCACGGGCTGCGATGCCCAGCCCTGGTTCCGCATCTTCAACCCGCTGCGGCAGTCGGAGAAGTTCGACCCCGACGGCCGTTTCATCCGTCGCTACTTGCCGGAACTGGCGCGGGTGCCTGATCGCTGGCTGCACGCGCCGTGGACCATGCCGCCGCTGGAGCAGCAGGCCTGCGGCGTGCACATTCCGGCCGACTATCCTGCGCCGGTGGTGGACCACGCCGGCGCGCGCGAACGCGCGCTGGCGCGCTACAAGGCCGTACGCCCGGCCTGAGGGGTCTATTCCGAGCGCATCCCGTCGGCCAGGCGCGTGAATGTGAAGGTGCGCGTGATGTCCAGCACGTCGGCTTCCTTCAGCATGTCGGGCGTGAACTTGCCGAACGGTGCCGCGCGTTCGACAATGCTCCTGGCAGCGGTGTCCAGATAGGGATCGCCGGAACTCAGCTTGAGCGCGATCTTCTCGATGCTGCCATCCGCCTTGACCGAGACGGTCAGTCGCACCTTGCCGTAGACCGGCTTGCCATCGTGCGGCGCCGGGTAGTTGTCGGTTCCCACGCGCTCGACCTTGGTGCGGTATTCGTCCTCGTAGCGCGCGAACACGTAGGCCACCGCGCGTCCGCCGACTTCCTTGCGCCGTGGCCGCTTCTGGTAGGCGTCGTAGTTGCGCGAGATCTCGGCCATCTGGCGCGCAAAGGCCGTGCCTTCTGCGCTGGGATCCAGGCCGTGGCTGTCGGAAGCCGTCGCCGCCTGCGGCGAAGGTGCCGGGCTGTGCGCATCGCGCTGCCCGTCGCTGTTGCTGCCGCTTGCCGCGCCCTGGGTCTGCTGGCGCACCGACTGCTCCGCGCGGATCTTGGCCATCAGCGTGCGCGCCTCGCCCTCCAGGCGCGCCACGCGCTGCTCGGTCTCGGAAGCCTGGCGCGCGAGTTCATCGTTGACCGCCGCCATTGGCGTCTTGAGCACGCGATCCTCGTCGGTGTTGCCGCCGCCATCGAGGTTGCTCTGGGCGCGCCGCAGCGCGTCGGTCGGCTTGTCCGGACTCTTGCTGTTGACCAGCACCACTTCGAGTTCGGGCGGCACCAGGCGGCTGGGGTCGAAGTCCTTGAAGGTGATCAGCAGGATCACCAGGACGTGCAGCAGCACCGACGAGGCGAACGACCACTGCATCGGCCGCTCGGCCAGCGGAAAGCCGCCGTGCAGTTCCGGCGCGTAGGCCAGCGGTGCACGTGGCAGGCGGAAGCCGGCTCCGTTCATGCAAGTCCCCGGTAGTGGCAAGGCATGGTGAGTTCCCACAGGTCGGGCGCGCCGAGGTCGGCGCGCGCCAGGGTGCCGGGCGCAAGTTCGGAGGCGCCGTGGACGCGCAGCACCAGCGGTGTGCCTGCGATGCGCCCCATGCCTTCGCGCAGCATGGTGACCTCGGTCTCGCGTATGCCTTCCTGGCTCAGCCACACCAGCGCCCAGTAGCGTTCCATGCTGCGCTGGAATTCGTTGTAGGTATCGTAGGCAGTCTCGAAATCGCGTGCGATTCCTGGCAGTCCGCCGCCATCGGCGGGCCAATGCGGCGCACTGCCCTGGAGGCAGGCGAGCAGTTGCCACTGGTTGACCAGATCCACGTAGCGCCGCAACGGCGACGAGGACCAGGCGTACTGCGCCACGCCCAGACCCTGGTGCGGCGCAGCCTCGACGCCCAGCGCGGTGCGGCCGTTGACCTGGCTGCGGTAGATCGCGGAAACGCCCTGGCTGCGCAGGTAGCCGCCCCAGCCCTGGTTGGTATGAATCATGAGTTCGGACACGATGCGATCCACAGGATTGCCGCGCACGCGCGGCACGATGCTGACCCGGCCTGCATCCACGTAGAAATTGTAATCCAGCGGTGCCGGCGTGCGCTCGATGTGGCCGCGCCGCGCCGCCAGCGCATTGGCGAAGTGCCACAGCAGGGTGAGCTCGGCGGCATGGCGGATGCCGCTGACGGTGCCGGCCCGCAGGTGCTCCTCGACCAGGACATGCTCCAGGTCGCCGTGGCGCAGGTTGTCCGAAATGAAGACCCGCTCGGCGCGCGTCTCCTCGGCCACGATGCTGCAGTCCTCGCGGCGTACCGTCAGGTACAGCGACAGCGCCGGACACCAGCGCCCGGCAGCCAGCGTGAACTGCTCGATCAGCGCGTCGGGCAGCATGGTGAACTTGTCGCCCGGCATGTAGACCGTCGACATGCGCCCGCGCGCGAATTCGTCCATCGGCGAGCCGGGCGTGAAGCCGACCGCAGGCAGCGCGATGTGGATGCCGATGCGCGCCAGCCCGTCGCCCAGATCGACCACGCTGAAGGCGTCGTCGATCTCGGTGGTGGTGGCGTCGTCAATGCTGAAGGCGGGCGCCACGGCCTGCGGCAGCGATGCGATATCGAAAGGCGGCGTCACAGGACCGGTTCCGGCCGCTCCGAACCAGGCGTGGACAAAGCGCGCGCGATGGAAATCCAGCGGCGAAGCGAGCGCACCGCAGTTGACCATCAGGCGGGCAGCGCTCAGCTTGCTCTGCGCCGCAGCCGCCTCGAGCGCCTTGACCTCGGCCAGGTTGCGGTCGGGCTTGAACAGGAAATCGCGCCAGCGCGTCGCGAACGCTTCCGGCAGGCGACCCGCCACCAGTTCGGCGACCCAGGCTGCGCGTTGCTCCTCCTCGCGCTTCTTGCGCTCCAGACCGGCCTTGGCGGCGCGCAGGTTGTCGGCGGTGGCCGGGCGGTAGCGCCCCTTGCCGCGCTTGTAGAAGTACATCGGGGCGGCATGCAGGGCCAGTGCCGTCGCGGCGGCTTCGATCGGGCTCGGCGCATGGCCGAAATAGTCCTGCGCCAGTTGCTCGAAACCCAACTCGACGTCGGGCGTGCAGCATTCCCACAGGAAGTCGACGTCGATGCGCTGTGCCAGCTCTTCGGCAGCGCTCAGCAGTTCGCCGGCGGCCGGCCGTTCGAAGCGCATCAGCACCTGGGCCGCCTTGATCTTGCCGCGCTTGCCATGCGGCGATTCGACATGCAGCGCGCCGCCCTGCTCCTGCAGCACCAGCGAAGCCTTGAGGGCGCCGTCCTCTTCATGAAAGACGTTCATCGCGGCTCCAGCATCAGCGGCAGACGCTCGTGGATGCCGCCGAAGCCGCCGTTGCTCATCAGCACGATGCGGTC
>JAGWIJ010000176.1 GCA_028873535.1 Pseudomonadota bacterium | reverse complement strand
ACCAGACCGTGCACGGGTGCGCGCGCATGGACCTCATCGATGTAGTCAACGTGATGCACGCGCGCCAGTTGCTCGCGCGTGGCTTCGGGTGCCTCGCAGCGCGCCATCTGGCTGTCGAGTCCGGCGGCGCTCAGGTATTCGTTGATCGCGGCCAGACGCTCCGGACACTCGGGATGGTAACTGCCGACGTCGTGCAGGGCACACGCCGAATGGGAAATCAGGACAGTCGACACTTGGCTCCTCCGGACAGTCGCTTTTTTCGTTCAGTGTACGTCGCCGCCCAGGTCCTGGCATCAAGGAAGCGGCGCGCCGCCTTGAAAAACATTGTGCAGTGCACCATATGTGGCTAGCATGAACAGCAATGTTCCCTGCCGGAGATCCCGGGCGGGGATGGAATGCGGCCCATCAGGCCGCCAGCAAGCGAAGGAACATCGAACCATGGTCTACGTCCCCACCAAGGCGCTGCGCGTGGCCGGCAAATGGCTTGCCATCCGCCCGATCCGCAAGGATGACGCCCAGCGCCTGCAGGCCTTCATGGCCAGGCTGTCGCCGGAATCCCGCTACTACCGTTTCCTCGACGCCCTGCGCGAACTGCCGGAGCAGATGCTGCGCTGTTTTGTCGACGTCGACTTCCGGCACGACATGGCGATCGTGGCCGTGACCGACTACGGAACGCCGCAGGAAGCGATCGTCGGCGTCGGCCGCTATTTCGGCGATGACGACCGCCAGGGCTGCGAATTCGCACTTGCGGTGGCCGACGCCTGGCATCACCGCGGCCTCGGACAATGCCTGATGGACAGCCTGATCGAATCCTGCGCCAGCCATGGCTACCGCGAAATGCATGGCGAGGTGCTGGCGGAGAACAGCGGCATGCTGCACCTGATGACGCGCCTGGGCTTCAGGATCACGCCAGCGCCGGACGATCTGAGCCTGCGCCATGTCGTGTTGGCCATTCCCGGGGCACTGCGCCAGGCTTCGTGAGCCGGCGGCAGCGGCGCGACCGGATCGCCCCCGGCTGTGCTAATGCCTTGTCCTGGGGCCGAATCTGGGGAATTCTTGGACTTTCACACCGCTGACCCGCACCCATGGCCCTTGCCCTTTCCCCGACCCTGGATCCGGACGTCGTGCCGCGCCTGCTGGAGACCATCGGTCGTGTGATCCTTGGCAAGCCGCTCCAGATCCGCCTGGCAGTGGCCTGCCTGCTGGCGCGTGGTCACTTGCTGATCGAGGACCAGCCCGGGGTCGGCAAGAGCACCCTGGCGCAGACACTGGCAGCCGTGCTGGGCCTGCAGGCGCGCCGTATCCAGTTCACCAGCGACCTGCTGCCCGGTGACCTGACCGGCAGCATGCTGCCCGATCCCGAGCGCAGCGGCCTGCGCTTCCATCCGGGGCCATTGTTCACGCCGGTGGTGCTGGCCGACGAGATCAACCGGGCCAGCCCGCGTACCCAGAGTGCCTTGCTCGAGGCCATGGAAGACGGTCGCGTATCCGTCGATGGCGTCACCCATCTGCTGCCGCGACCGTTTTTCGTGATCGCCACCCAGAATCCGGCCCATCAGACCGGCACCTTTCCCCTGCCCGAATCGCAGCTCGATCGCTTCCTGATGCGCATCGAACTCGGCTACCCCGATCCCGCCGCGGAACGCGCGCTGCTGCTCGGCGAAGACCGCCGCACACTGCTCGCCACCCTGCCCTCCTGTGTCGACGGTCCGGGCCTGGTGCGTCTGCAGGAAGGCGTGGCGCGCGTGCATGCCGCCGCGCCGGTACTCGACTACCTGCAAGCCCTGGTCGCTGCCAGCCGGGTGCCGGGGGCCTTTCCCAGCAAGCTGTCGCCGCGCGCCGCGCTGGCCTGGCTGCAGGCTGCACGCGCCTGGGCGGTCACCGAAGGTCGCGACTTCGTGCTGCCCGACGATCTCCAGGCGGTGCTCGCCGCCGTCACCGCGCACCGGCTCGATCCAGCCAGCCCGGCGGCCGACGGACCGCGCCTGGCGGCCCGTCTGCGCCAGGCGGTGCGCGTTCCCTGAGCGGCGCACGCGTCCCTCCAACGGCAGCCGCATGGCCCGCACCGGCAATCCCTATCGCCTGACCCTGCGCAGCACCTACATCCTGCCCACCCGCCAGGGCCTGCTGCAGTTGCTGGGCTGGACGCTGCTGACGGCAGCCAGCCTCAATTTCGGCCTCGGCGTCATGTTGCTGCTGAGCCTGCTGCTGGCGGCGCTTGCGCTGGTGTGCATGGTCGAGACGGTGCGCAACCTGGCCGGTCTGCAGATCGAACTGCTGCCGCCCGTTCCGCTGGAAGCGGGCAGCCAGGCTGAATTCACCGTAGTCCTGCTGCCGCTCGACGGACGGGCACGCCAGGCCGTACAGGTGGCGCTGTCCGGCGCGCCGCAGCGTACCGGCTGGCGCACGCGTCTCGGCCTGCAGGCGCTGCGCCACGCGGTACGCTGTGACGTGCCAGCCGGCGGCACCCGGCTGATCCTGGCGCTGAACAGCAGCGAGCGCGGCAGCCTGCAAGCCGACCGGGTGCTGATCGCCAGCACCTGGCCCCTCGGTCTGTTCCGCGCCTGGCGGCACTGGCAACCGGCGGTGAGCGCGACAGTCCACCCGGAAGCGCTGCGCGCGCCGTTGCGGCAGCCGGGCCAGCAGGCACGCGACCACACCAGCGCCCTGCTGGCGGATCGCCGCGCGCCGAGTGGCGACGGCGATGCGCATGGCGACTTCCTGGGCCATCGCCGCCGTCAGCCGGCCGATGCCTTCGGGCGTATCGACTGGCGCGCCAGTCTGCGCGCCGGCATCGCACTGGTGGCACAGCGTGATGCGGCCAGCAGCGGCGCACCGCTATGGTTGCGCTGGCAGGACCACGCGCCGGCCGATCCGGAAATCCGGCTGGCACGTCTGACCACGGCAGTGCTCGCCGCGGCACGCGAACAGCGCCGCTTCGCGCTCGAGCTGCCAGGCCAGCAGCTGCCGCCCGGAACGGGACCGGCGCACCGTGACCTGGCGCTGCGCATGCTGGCCGAATTCCCGTCCGCTGACGCACCGGGGCGGGTCCCGCTCGCGCGCGCCACCACGCCAGCCGCCATATCCACCACGCCGGCCCTCGATACGGCAGCGCTCGGCCACTGGACACTGAGCGTGCTGCTCGCCGCCCTGCCCCTGGCCATCCAGTTGCCGGCCAATGCGTGGCTGCCCTGGCTGGCGCTGATGGCGGCGCGCATCTGGCTGCTGCGCAGCGGCGTCGAAGCACCGGGCACGGCCTGGCTGGCATTCGGCGCGCTCGCCGGCGCCGGCTGGATCTACACGCGCTATCACGCGCTGCTCGGCCGCGAGCCGGGCATGGCGCTGCTGTTGATCATGGCCGGACTCAAACTGCTGGAGGCGAGACGCGAACGCGACCTGCACACCCTGGCCGTGCTGTCGTTCTTCCTGCTGCTGTCCGCGCACTTCCGCAACCAGACGCCCTGGCTGGCCCTGTGGGACCTGCTGTGCGTCGCGCTGGTACTCGATGGTCTGCTGGCGGCGCAACAAGGCGGCCGGCGCACAGCACGCGTCGGCACACTGCTGCGCATGAGCGTGCTGGCAGCCCCGCTGGCACTGCTGCTGTTCGTGCTCATGCCACGCCCCGATCATCCCTTCTGGGGCTTCGGACGCGCCGACGAAGGACTCAGCGGCGGCCTGTCGGATCGCATGTCACCCGGCAGCGTCAGCCGCCTGCGCCTGTCCGAAGCGGTCGCCTTCCGCGTCCATTTCGCCGGCAACTGGCCGGCGCGCGCGCGCCTGTACTGGCGTGGACCGGTGCTGGACCGCTTCGACGGCCAGACCTGGAGCGTAGCGCATCGACTGGCCGCGGCAGCGGCGCCGGTGATACGCGAACACGGCACCCAGCTGGCGGACTACAGCTACCAGGCCGAGCCTGCCGAGGGTGACTGGGTGTTCGCGCTCGAACAGGCGGAAGCGGCCGAGGATGGCCTGCAGGCCGACGGCGAAAGCGTGATGCATGTTCGCGCCAGAGGCGGCCAGCAGCGTCCCTGGCACCTGCACGCCTGGCCGGACGCACGCCCCCCGGGCGGCATCGATGCCATGGCACGCGCCATCGACCTGGAGGTCCCGCCGGGCAAGCCGCTCGCGCGCGCCACGGCCGAACCCTGGCGGCGGCTGCCGCCAGCGGCACGTATCGCAGCCGCCGAGACGGCTTTTCTCGATGCACGGCTGAGCTACAGCCTGGATGGCCCGCCCGCCGGCCCCGATG
>JAGWIJ010000057.1 GCA_028873535.1 Pseudomonadota bacterium | reverse complement strand
GCGGCCAGCACCACTGCAGCCGAATGGGCACGCACACCGGTGCGCGAGCGCGCGGAATGCCTGGCGCGCGCCGCCCTTGTGGTCGAGGCGTCGGCCACGCAGCTGGAAGCGCTGCTGATGCGCGAGGCCGGCAAGACCGCAGCCGGCGCCGTGGCGGAGGTGCGCGAAGCCGTCGACATGCTGCACTACTACGGCCGCCAGGCCGCGACGCAGCTGGCCGACGGCACGCACACGGCAGTGGGTGTGGTGGCCTGCATCAGTCCCTGGAATTTTCCATTGGCGATCTTTGGCGGCCAGATCGCGGCAGCACTCGCCGCCGGCAATGTGGTGATAGCCAAGCCGGCCGAACAGACACCGCTGGTGGCCGCGCTGGCGACGCGCCTGCTCTGGCAGGCGGGCGTGCCGCGCACGGCCGTGCAGCTGCTGCCCGGCAGCGGTGAAGACGTCGGCGCGGCCCTGGTGGCCGATCCGCGCGTCGACGGCGTGGTGTTCACCGGCGCCATCGCCACCGCGCGCGCCATCCGCAAGGCACTCGCGGGCCGGCCTGGACGGCATCGCGCGCCGCCGACACTGATCGCCGAGACCGGTGGCGTGAATGCCATGTTCGTCGATTCAACGGCCATGCCGGAGCAGGCAGTGGCCGACATCCTGGCTTCGGCCTTCGACAGTGCCGGCCAGCGCTGCTCGGCCTTGCGCGTGCTGTGTGTCCAGCACGATACCGCCGAACACCTGCTGCAGATGCTGCGCGGCGCGATGGCGCAATGGCGGACCGGTCCCCCCTGGCGGCTGCGCAATGACGTCGGGCCCTTGATCGATCCGGAGGCCCTGGCGCGCGTGCAGGCGCATCTGGACGCCATGATGGCGCTGGGCGCACGCGTCGAGTGCCTCGGCGACCTCGATCCGGATGCCACGCATGGGCTGTTCCAGCGCCCGGCGCTGGTCGAACTGGCCTTGCATCAGGCATTGCCGGGCGAGGTGTTCGGCCCGGTGCTGCACGTCGTGCGCTACCGCCGCGAACAGCGCGCGCAGCTGGAAGAAAGGATCAAGGCCATGGGCCATGGTCTGACCCAGGGATTGCATACACGCATCGGGCATGACGTCGAACGTGTTGCCGGCGAGGCACGTGTCGGCAACCTGTATGTCAATCGCAACATGATCGGCGCCGTGGTCGGCGTCCAGCCCTTCGGCGGCGAAGGCCTGTCAGGCACCGGCCCCAAGGCCGGCGGCCCGCTCTACCTGCACCGCCTGCTGGCCCGGCGGGTGCCGGGACTGCCGGTCGCTGCCTGCGCGGGACTGACGCCGCGCTTCGCGCAGGATCCGCCAGCGCCCCGACCGCTGCTGGCGGTGCTCACGCGCTGGGCCGATCACACCGGGCAGGTGCGTCTGGCGGCGCAATGCCGGCAGTTCGCGCGCTGCGTGCAGTTTCCGGCGCGCGGCTGGCGCCTGGCCGGGCCGACCGGGCAGGACGATCTGTACCAATGGCATGCACGCGACGTGGTGCTGTGCCTGGCAAGTGAGGACAGTGATCTGCTGGCGCAACTTGCGGCCGTGCTGGCCGTCGGCGCCGAAGTGCTATGGAACTGGCAGGCGGCGCCACTGCGCCACACGCTGCCAGCCGAGCTGCAAGCCGTGGTGCTGCTGACCGACGACTGGCAGCAGGCCAGTTTCGATCTCGTGCTGCATCACGGTGACGCCGCGGAGCTCGGCCAGATCAACGCGCGACTTGCGGCGCGCGAGGGCGCCATCGTCGCGGTGCACGGCCTGGAAAGCGGTGACGATGACATCCCGCTGGACATGCTGCTGGTCGAACGGGCCATCAGTATCAACACCGCCGCCAGCGGCGGCAATGCGAGCCTGATGGCCCTGCCGGAATGAAACGGTGACTGGACCTTACCAGTCGTCGCCGCCCACATCGCTCACACCCCCGCCACCGCCGCCGGAGTCCCAGGACCCCGGGTCGTTGACGCCGAAGTCCTGGCCGCCGACGTCGTAACCCGAACTGGGCATCGGCGCCGCATCCGCGCTGGGAATCAGGCCCGACTCGTGCGCTTCGCGATGGTCGGAACCATCGAGCACACGGTGCATCAGCGCCTCGCCGGCGACCACGCCGGCGCCGACTGCCGCACCGGTCGCGAGGCTGCCCATGAGGCCGGAGCCCATGCCGCCACCGCCCATCGGTCCCATCGGAGCGCCATAGCCCGGCGCGCCACCGCCGTAGCCCGGCCCGACCGGGCCGCCGGGGCCGTAGTTGCCCATGGTCGGGGCCTGCGGCGGACGCATGCCACGCACGATGCGCACGATCACCACCAGCGCCAGGATGCCGAGCAGCACCGGCCACCAGGAAAAGCCGCCACCCTGTGCCGGCGTGACGGTCACCATCGGCGCCGCGGCGCCGGTCGCCTGGGCCAGATGCTGGCGCAGCTCGCTCACGCTGGCAGGCTTGGCAAATGACAGCGCGGGATCGAGGCGCTCGGCAGTGGCGAGTTCGTTGCGCGCTGGCGCCAGCCGGCCTTCGCGCACCAGCAGTTCGGCTTCGACGAAATGCGCTTTGGCACTGTCGGGATGGTCGCGCAGCACCTGCTGCATCATGCCGTCGGCCTGGTCGAGGTGACCGGCCTGCACGGCCTGGTAGACCTCATGCAGGGTGGGATCGGCCGCGCTGGCTGCGCCTGCCAGCATCATCGAAGCGGTCAAGGCAAGGGCGAGTCGGGAAAGTCGGTTCATGCGGAAAACTCCACTGGGGGTACCGAATCGAGAAATGAGGGCGGTCAGCGGGTTTTCAAGGGCAGTCAGTCGCCGCGACCTTCGCCGTGCCAGCCGCCCCAGTGCTCATGTCCCCAACCGCGATCATGATCACGACCCCAGCCGTGGTCGTAAGGCAGGATGATGCAGGACGACAGCAGGCAGGCAATCACGGCACACAGGATGATTTTCATGGCAGGCTCCCTTTGGGCCGCCATCCCCGCGAAAGGTTCGCGCAGCAGGCACCCACAGCCATAACGCGTCGACCCACGCTGCGGAGGACACACGCGCCGCCATGCCCCCCGCCGGCCGGGCTCAGGCGGGGTTCTGCATCAGCACCACGGTGCTCTGCGCGGACGGCAGCGTGATGCCTTCAGCGCGCAGGCGCTCGATCACCGCCTTGTTGACGGCCGCGGCGGCGGCGACATAGTCCGGCACCTTGACCCAGGGCTTCACGGCCAGCGTGATCTGGGATGCACCCAGTGCAGCGACGCCAATCACCGGCAGCGGATCGGCCAGCGCCAGCGGATTGCCGGTCACCACGTCGCGGACCGCAGTCAGCGCGCGGTCGAGGTCGGCATCGCAGGCAACGCCGACCAGGATGTCGAGCTGCCGGATCTTGCCGTAGTTGTGCAGGATCTCGCCGACGATCTTGCGATTGGGAATCACCACTTGCGAGCGATCGGTATGCAGCAGCACGGTGCTGAACAGCGTGATGCGTTCGACCTGCCCTTCCTCGCCCACGATCGAGATGTAGTCGCCGACCAGGAAGGGACGCGTGAATATGATGGTCAGGCCGGCGACCACGTTGCCCAGCACCCCCTGCATCGCAAGCGCGACACCGGCGCCGGCCACGCCCAGCCCGGCGATCAGCGGCAGCAGTTCGATGCCCAGGTTCTGCAGTGCCATGATCCCGAAAAGCGCCAGCACCACCAGGCGCACCAACTGCTCCAGCAGCAGCCGCACCGGCGGGTCGAGGTGGTAGTGACGGATGGCCTTGCTGAACAGCCTGCCGGCCGTGTTGGCGGCATAGAAGCCGCCGACCATGATCAGACTCGCCACCAGCAGCCGGGGCCCGAACTGGATGGCAAGGTCGATGACCACGCGCCTTACGTGATCCACGGTCTGCAGTTGATCGTCCATGCTGGCACCTTAGCAAGAGCCGCGCTGGACCGCCACCACGCGCAGCGGCGGCCCACCGGATCAGGCAGCGGGATCGGGCAGCCGTTCGAGCAGGCGCGCGATCACGCGCGCATCGATGTCGTGCCCCAGGCCCGGGAACAGGTCGAGCGTGACCTGGCCACCCAGCATTTGCAGCTGCTCGCAGGCCGCCACGGCGCGCGCGCAGTCCATCACCGGGTCGTCCTCGCCATGCAGCACGTGGACCACGGTATCGAGTGGCGCGCGCTGCGGCGGTCGCGCAAACCGCCCTCCCAGCGAGACCACATGAGCAGCCAGTCCGGCCGCAACCTGGGTCGCCTCAAGCGCCATCAGGGCGCCCTGCGAGAAGCCCACCAGCGTGGTGTCGGCGGGCGCAGCCTGGCAGCGGCCCTGCCAGTGGCGCACGCACTCGACGAATGCCGGCATGGCGGCAGCGACGCGCGCCGGACGATTGGCCTCGTCGACACCGCGCACCGAGAACCATTGCCAGCCGAAGCCCACGTCGGAGCGCTGCGGCGCCTGCACGCTGACCACCGTCAGCGCCGGATCGCGTTCGGCCAGGGCGTGTCCGACGCCGGCCATGGCTTCGGGGCGGGCGCCGACACCGTGGAACAGCAGGCACAGGCGACCGCCGGCAGCGCCGCCCTCCTGAAGGATGAGTCCATCGTGCATGTCAGGTCCCCGAACGCCTGGAGCAATCAGACATTATGCGCGAAGCCGCGCTGGCAGCGTGACGTCCCCCTCTTTCGTGCTATTCCCCGCAGCGGCGTTCTCTGCCAGGATGGGCTTCTGCCGCCAGACCCCGCCTTGCCGGGCCACGATGGAACCAGCCGACATTCCGCTTGAAGCGCCCGCTGTCGAACGCCAGTCGGACCCGCAGGGTCATGGTATGGCGCGGCTGCGCGGCGACTGGACGGTGCTGGGCTTGCTCCGGCACGCCGGCGCCCTGGCCGCGGATCTGCCTGCATTGCGCGCCGACGCCACGCTGCAATGGGATCTGTCGGCGGTCAGCCGGCTCGACACCGCAGGTGCGCTGCTGCTGTGGCGCGCCTGGTCCGGACAGCCGCCCCCACTGGCAGGCACGCGTCCGGAACATCGTGCGCTGTTCGATCTGCTCGCCGCCGGGCCGGCTCCGCGGCGCGCGCGGCGCGTCGATGCCACAGCCAGCGAGAAGCCTGCCGTCAATGCGCTGCAGGCCTCCTTCGTCGGCCTCGCCACGCATCTGCTGGCAGTGACGGCGCTTGCCGGCCAGCTGCTGCTCGACGCGCTCACGCTGATGCGCCACCCCGGCGCGATTCCCTGGCGCGAACTGTCGGCCAACGTCTACCGCACCGGCACACAGGCGCTCGGCATCACGGCACTGGTGGGCTTCCTGGTCGGCATCACGCTGTCCTACCTGACGGCGCGCCAGTTGCAGAACTACGGTGCCGACATCTTCGTGATCAACATCCTCGGCCTCAGCATCCCGCGTGAACTCGGACCGCTGCTGGCCGCCATCATCGTGGCCGGTCGTTCCGGCTCGTCGATGACGGCACAGCTGGGCGTGATGCGCGTCACCCAGGAACTCGATGCCCTCTCGGTGCTGGGCATTTCGCATACCCTGCGGCTGGTGCTGCCCAAGGTGCTGGCCCTGGCCGTCGCGCTGCCCCTGGTGGTGGTGTGGACCAGCGCGGTGATGCTGGGCGGCGGCATGCTGGCGGCACAGGCTGAACTCGGCATCGATCCGCTGCGCTTCGTACAGGGACTTCCCGCGGCGGTGCCGATCGCCAACCTGCTGCTGGGCTGGACCAAGGCGGTGCTGTTCGGTGGCCTGATCGCACTGCTGGCCTGTCATTTCGGGCTGCGCATCGAGCCCAACACCGAAAGCCTGGGCGCCGGGGTCACCCAGTCGGTGGTGGTGTCGATCACCGCGGTGATCGTTGTCGACGCGATCTTCGCGGTCGCCTTTTCCAACGTGGGCCTGTAGACATGGACGGCGGCGCCGCAGAACGCCCGGCCAGTGCGGTCGCGGCACCGCCCGCGCTGATCGAGGTGCGCGGCCTGCTCACCGTGATGGCTGGCACGGTGATCCATCGCGATCTGGACCTGGACGTGCGCGAGGGCGAGATGCTGGCCCTGATCGGCGGCTCGGGCAGCGGCAAGACCACCCTGCTGCGCATGCTGCTCGGCCTGGAAGTCCCGGCCGCAGGCACCATCAAGGTGTTCGGTCATCCGCTTGGCCGCTGCGCGCGCATCGACCTGGAATGCGTGCGGCATCGCTGGGGCGTGCTGTTCCAGCAGGGAGCGCTGTTCACCGCGCTGACCGTGTTCGACAACGTGGCGCTGCCGCTGCGCGAACTCAAGAGCCTGGATCCCGGCATGATCGAGACCCTGGTGATGATGAAGCTCACCCAGGTGGGACTGCGACCGGAGGACGGTGCCAAGATGCCTTCGGAGCTCTCCGGCGGCATGATCAAGCGCGTCGCGCTGGCGCGTGCGCTGATCCTGGACCCGCAACTGCTGTTCCTGGACGAGCCCACGGCGGGGCTGGACCCCGACAGCAGCAAGCAGTTCGTCGCGCTGATCCGCGCGCTGCGCCGCGAACTGCGGCTCACCGTGGTCATGGTGACCCACGACGTCGATACCCTGCTGGCGCTGGCCGACCGTGTCGCGGTGCTGGCCGATCGGCATCTGATCGCGGTCGACGAACTGGCCAAGGTGGCGCGGCTGCCGCACCCTTTCGTGAGCAATTTCTTCATGGGCCACCTGCAGCGTTGCGAAGGCCAGGGGCTGGCGGGATTCCGTGCCACCCTCGACGAGGCGGGCGGTCCGGCATGACGGCGCACGCGTCGCAATCGCGCTGACGGAGATCACATGGAAAACCGAGCCCACGCCCTGGCCGCCGGCCTGTTCCTGCTGCTGCTGTCGGCCGCAGCGCTGGTGGCCGTGATGTGGTTCCGTGGCGACCACGTGGCACGCCGGACGGTGGTGGTGGTGACGCGTGAGAGCATTTCGGGACTCAACGTCAAGGCGCCGGTGCGCCTGCGTGGCGTCGACGTCGGCAAGGTCGAATCGATCGACTTCGATCCGGCCGATGCGCGCCAGATCCTGATCGGCCTGCAGATCAACGCCAGCGCGCCGCTGACGCGCGGCACCTATGCCCAGCTCGGCTTCCAGGGCGTCACCGGCCTGTCCTTCGTCGCGCTGGCCGATACCGGCAGCGACCAGCGCGCGCTGCCGGAGGATGACACGCCGGGCGCGGCGCCGCCGCGCATCGCGCTGCAGCCCACGCTGTTCGACCAGCTGGCCAATGCCGGTCCGCGCCTGATCGGCAATGCCAGCGAAGCCAGCCGCCGCGTCAATGAATGGCTGAGCGATGGCAATCGCGAACAGATCGAACATGCGCTGGCGCGGCTCAATGCTTCGCTGGCCGAGGTCAATCGCCTGCTCGTGGCGCTGCAGCCGGCTGCGCGCATGCTGCCGGATCTGGTGCGCGACGCCGATGCCGGTACGCGCAGGGCCGGGCAGGTGCTGAGCACCGCGCAGGATGCGCTGGCCCAGGCGCAGCCGGCCCTGGCGCACCTGGACGGCACGCTGCAGGGCTTCGAGCGTCTGGCGCGCGATGCCGATGGGCTCACCGGCGAGCTGCGTGGCCGCACCGTCCTGCTCGACCAGCTCGGCAGCGCCGCCGCGCAGATCGAGACCACGACGCGCCATCTTGACGCCACGCTGGGGGGCACGCCGGGCACCGCCACACCGCTGCTGCCGGAACTGACGCACGCCAGCCAGGCACTGAGCGCCACCGCGCGCCAGCTGCAGGAGCAACCGCAGAGCCTGATTTTCGGTCCGGTGGCCGTGCCGCCGGGTCCCGGCGAAGCGGGCTTCGACCGCCAATCCCACGCCGGGGCCCTGCCATGAGTCTCCTGCCACGCCCGCCAGTCACCGCGCGCCTGTCCTGCCTGCTGGCCCTGTGTCTGCTCATGCTCGCCGCCTGCTCGCTGCAGCCGGTGCGTCCCGCGGCCACGGCGCAGTTCGACCTGGGCGCCGCCGTGCCGCGCGCTGACGGTGCAGGCCCGGCGGTCCAGCTGGTCGACTGCGCGGCACCGCCCTGGCTGGCCGACACCTCGATGCGCTACCGCCTGGGCTGGCTGGAACCCCTGCAACTGCAGGCCTATCGCGACAGCCGCTGGCTGGCGCCACCGTGCGCACTGCTGGGCCAGCGCGTGCGCGCGCAGCAGCCGGTGGCGGCCGGTCCCGGCGTGCGCCAGTTGCGCATCGAACTCGACGCCTTTGAACAGGAGTTCTCCGCACCGCAGACCAGCGACGCCGTGGTGAGGCTGCGCGCCAGCCTGGCGCTGCCCGAGGCCGGCGGCAGCCTGCGCAGCCGCAGCTTTTCGATGCGCCGGCCCGCCGGCGGCGATGCCCGTTCCGGCGCGCTGGCGCTGGCCCAGGCCACCGATGCGCTGCTCGCGGAACTGGGCGCCTGGGTCCGCGAACCCTGAAACCCGTGCCGACAGGACAAACGATGGAACACCTGGAACTGCGCCAGCAACTGATCCACCACGCGCTGCGTCTGGGCGCCACCGGCCTTAGCCGCGGCACCAGCGGCAATCTCAGCGCACGCTGCCCGCAAGGCATGCTGATCACGCCCAGCGGCATTCCCTATGCGCAGCTGCAAGCCGGCGACATCGTGCTGGTGGCGCCGGATGGCAGCACCGATCACGTCCTCGCACCGTCGAGCGAATGGCGCTTCCATCGTGACATCTATCGGCATCGCCCGGAGATCGCGGCCGTGGTGCATGCGCATCCGCCCTATTGCACGACGCTCGCGATCCGTCGCATGCCGATCCCGGCACTGCACTACATGATCGCGCTCAGTGGCGGCCCGGAGATCCGCTGCGCGCCCTATGCGACCTTCGGCAGCGAGGAACTCTCGCACTTCGCCGTGGAGGCGCTGACCGGGCGCACCGCCTGCCTGCTGGCCAACCACGGCATGATTGCCGTCGCCGCGGACCTGGACCGTGCGATGTGGATCGCCGAGGAGGTCGAGAACCTGGCCATGCAGTATGTGCTGAGCCTGCAGATCGGCGGCCCGACCATCCTGCCGGACGAGGAAATCGCGCGCGTGGTCGAGAAATTCGCGCGCTACGGCCTGCGCGGCCGGCCGCCGGACGACTGAAATCCGGCTTGCGCTGCGGCCTGCGCGCCGACTCTCAGAGCGCCGGGTCGGCGACCGGCGCGGACGCCCCCGGTTCCACCAGATCGCGGTAGACGTGCCAGGTGGCATGCCCGATCAGCGGAGCGGTCAGCACGAGCAGCACGAACATGCTGGCGAAGCCGGCCACGATCAGCACCACGATCAGGGCGGCCCAGACCGCCATCGCCGGGCGGTTGCGCGCCAGCGTCAGCACGCTGGCCGCTGCGGCAGTGACCGCATCGACCTGGGTGTCGACCAGATAGGGGATCGACACCACGCTGATCGCGAAAACCAGGCCCGCGAACACCAGCCCTTCGCCGAACCACCAGAACAGGAAGGGCAGATTGTCGACGCTCAGCACGCTGTGCGCGAAGTCGGCCACGGTCGGCAGGCCCTGGGTGTAGAACACGGCGAACACCACCAGCGAACCGCGTGCCCACAGCAGGCAGATGATCGAGATGATCAGCACGTAGATGCCGATCGCGCCGAAGTTGCTGCGCCAGGCCACCAGCGAGGGTGCCAGCCGTGGCCGCAGGCCCGCAGCGCGCTGGCGCGAGAGGTCGTACAGGCCGATGGACAGCAGCGGCCCGACCAGCAGGAAACCCATGGTGAGGGCGGCCAGGTACTCGATGGCATTGCGGAATACATAGTTCAGCAGCGCACCCATGCCGGCAAATGCCAGGCCGTAGGACAGGCTGGCCGCGGGATTGGCGCACAGGTCCTGCCAGCCCAGACGCAGCCAGTGCAAGGGGCGCCCGGGACCCACCGTGCGGACGGTCGGAAAGGCAAAATGACGTGCAGTCTGCTCCATGCCGGGGCTTCCTCCTGTTCCCTGAATGGGAATCGCTAGCGCGAGCATAACGCGTGCCGGCCGATTTGCCAGCACCTTCCTGCCGCTTCAGATCCAGCCGGCCATCCCTGCGCCGGCACCACCGGCGATCAGCCACAGCGGGTTGAGCCGCGTGCGCAGCATGCACACGGTGGTGCCCACCAGCAGCAAGGCGCCCTGCCAGTTGTCGACCGCCATGCGCGACAGCGACCAGCTGGTCGCGAGCATCAGGCCGATCGACAATGGTGCCACGGCGCGCCGCAGCAGTAGCGCCATGGCGGGTGAACCCAGGCGGGAACCGAAGCGCAGCATGGCCAGCAGGAAAGCCACCGGCGGGCCGATGATGCCCACGGTGGCGGCAAGCGCACCCGGCACGCCGGCCGCCTGCAGCCCCATCAGGGTCACGAACAGCATGTTCGGGCCGGGCGCCGCCTGGGCCAGGGTGTAGTTCTCGATGAAGCTGCGCGCGCTCATCCAGTGGTGGTTGTAGACCACCAGGCGCTCGAGTTCCGGCGTCAGCGCCACCACGCCGCCGCCGATCGCCATCATCGAGATCGCGCTGCAATGGGCCAGCAGGATCAGCGCAATGGCGCCGTGGTCATCCTGGTCCATGCGGTGCCTGTTGCACGCCGGTGGCGGGAGCTGAGCGCATCAGCAGCAGTGCGGCCGGAATCATCACCACGATCAGCAGCAGCAGGGGCAGCCGGAACAGTGCCAGGCCCAGCACCACCAATGCGGCGCACACCAGGTTGCGCCAGTCGCGCGGCAGCGTGCGCGCGAGCTTGCAGGCGGTCGCCACCACCAGTCCGGCCGCCACCGCCGACATGCCGCGCAGTGCGTCGGCGACCAGCGGCGTCTGCCCGAAGCGCTGCAGCAGGTACCACAGGCTGCACACCAGCACGCAGGGCACCGCCAGCATGCCGGCAAGCGCGGCCAGGCCGCCGCGCGTGCCGCTCTCGCGATGGCCGACCAGCACCGCCATGTTGCAGATGGTCGGCCCCGGGAACAACTGCGCATAGGCGAAGAGTTCGCGGAAGGTGTCGGGCGTGATCAGCTGTCGGCGCTCGACCAGGATGCGATAGGCCCAGGGCAGCACGCCACCGAAGCCCAGCAGGGACAGGTGGCTGAACACCAGGAACAGCTGCCGGGGAGTCAGCGGACGCGTCAAGATCAGGCCTGGCGCGTGACCTGGGCAAGGTGGGCGAGCGCCTCCTCGACCTGATCGACCAGGATCAGGCACAGATCCCCCGGCTCCAGGCGCGCCAGCGCGCGATCGATGGCCACGAATTCGCCCTGGATCTCCTCGATGTGGTGCGCGCGTTCGGCGCCGCTCAAGCCCTCGCGCAGCAGAGCCACCACCTCGCCGGTCTGGCGGCCGCGCTGGCAGGCATCCTCGTAGAGCAGCACGTCGTCGAAGGCGGCCCCGAGGATGCGGGTCTGTTCGCGGATGTCGTCGTCACGCCGGTCACCGGCGCCGCTGATCACCACCGTGCGGCGCCGCGAGGGCATGGCTTCGACCGCCTGCACCAGCGCGCGCATGGCATCCGGATTGTGGCCGTAGTCGGCGATCACGGTCGCACCGTGGTGGTTGAACAGGTTGAAGCGTCCCGGTGCATTGTCGAGGTCGGTGCGGAAGCTGGCCAGGCCGCTGTGGATGGCATCCCAGTCGGTGCCAGTGGCCCAGGCCGCAGCGACTGCCGCCATCACGTTCTCGACCTGGAAGGCGATGGTGCCACCGCGCGTGATCGGCACCTCGTCGAGCGGGATGCGATGGCGCATCAGCCCTTCGGCCGCCACCAGGACGGTGCCGTCGACGTACACGACGCGATTGCCCTGCGCGCGATGCGCCGCCATCACCGGCAGGTAGCGGTCCTTGGCGAAGAAGGTGACCTTGCCGCGGCATTCGTCGGCCATGCGGCTGACCATGGGGTCCGCAGCATTGAGCACGGCCGTGCCGGTCTTGGCCACGTTCTGCACGATCACGCGCTTGAGTACCGCCAGGTCCTCGACGGTGGTGATGTAGTTGAGCCCCAGATGATCGCCGTCACCGATATTGGTGACCACCGCGACCTGGCATTCGTCGAAGGCCAGGCCCTCGCGCAGCATGCCGCCACGCGCGGTCTCGAACACCGCGGCATCGACATCGGGGTGCAGCAGCACGTTGCGCGCGCTTTTCGGTCCCGAGCAGTCGCCGCTGTCGATCTGCCGCCCCTGGACATAGACCCCGTCGGTGTTGGTCATGCCCACGCGCAGGCCGCTGGCCGCCAGGATGTGCGCGATCAGGCGCACGGTGGTGGTCTTGCCGTTGGTGCCGGTCACCGCCACCACCGGGATGCGTCCGTTGGAGCCTTCGGGGAACATCGCGCCGACGATCGCCTCGCCCACCGCACGGCCCTTGCCGAACGACGGCGACAGGTGCATGCGCAGGCCGGGCGCGGCATTGACCTCGACGATGCCGCCGTTCTGCTCTTCCAGCGGACGCAGCACGCTGTCGCACACGACATCGACGCCGCAGATGTCGAGACCGATCATCTTGGCGGCGGCCACGGCGCGCGCGGCCACTTCGGGATGCACGTCGTCAGTGACATCGGTGGCCGCACCGCCGGTGGACAGGTTGGCATTGTTGCGCAGGACCACGCGCGCGCCCTTGGGCGGCACCGCGTCGGCAGTCAGGCCCTGCAGTTCCAGGCGCGCCAGCGCGATGTCATCGAATCGGATCTTGGTCAGCGAGGTGGCGTGTCCTTCACCGCGGCGCGGATCGGCGTTGACCTGATCGACCAGTTCGCGCACGGTGCGCTGGCCATCACCGATCACCAGCGGCGGGTCGCGCCGCGCCGCGGCCACCAGACGATCCCCGACCACCAGCAAGCGGAAATCTTGGCCGGGCAGGTACTTCTCGACCATCACGTCGTCGCGGAACTCGCTTGCCACCTCGTAGGCCGCTTCGAGCGGCTCGCGCGTGTCGATGTTGACCGTGACGCCCTTGCCCTGGTTGCCGTCCTGCGGCTTGACCACCACCGGCAGACCGATCTCGAGTGCCGCCGCCCAGGCGTCGGCTGCATCGCGCACCGGCCGCCCGGTCGGCACCGGCACGCCGGCCGCCTCGAGCAGCCGCTTGGTCAGTTCCTTGTCCTGCGCGATGGCTTCGGCGATCGCCGAAGTGGAATCCATCTCGGCCGCCTGGATGCGGCGCTGCTTCGAGCCCCAGCCGAACTGCACCATGCTGCCCCGCGTGAGCCGGCGGAAGGGAATGCCGCGCACGGCGGCGGCCTGGACGATGGCGCCGGTGGAAGGCCCCAGGCGCACGTCCTCGTCGAGCTCGCGCAGGCGTGTCAGCGCGCCGGTCAGGTCAAACGGCGCATCGTCGACGGCGGCGACAATCAGCTGATGCGCCAGTTCGAGCGCCAGACGGCCGACTTCTTCCTCGCTGTATTCCACCACCACCTGGTAGACGCCCGTCTCGACGGTGGGCTGGGTGCGGCTGAAGGTCACCGGACAGCCAGCCTGCGACTGCAGGCCCAGGGTCGCGATCTCGAGCACGCGCGCCAGCGGCACCGGACCGATCTCGCGCCGCAGCTGGAGGTGTCCAAGTCCCGGGAAGCGGCTGCGCAGGCGCGCCTCGAGTCCGCGGATGCGGCTGATCGCGCTTTCGTTCTCGTCGCAGTGCACGACCACCTCGATCGAGGTGTGGCGGCTCCACAGGTTGGGACCGCGCAGCGCGCGGATACGGGACAGTTCCATGCAGGGCTTCCTAGTGTTCGCGCGTCTTCAGGACGTGCACGCCGCCGGCAATGGCGGTCTGCTCGGCTTCGAAGGTCTCGATGCCGGCGCCGATGAGGTCGGGCGTCAGACCGAGCGCCCAGCCGGTGGCCACGGTGGCGCAGATGTTGTCGTCGGCCAGGCCGCCGCTGCGGTTGGCCGGCAGCGTGCCAAGTTCCTCCAGCAGCACCTCGTCGGCGCCGGTCGCCAGCATCACGCGGCCGTCCCGGAAGAACACCGCGCGGCCGCCGGCGGCGCGATGCGCGACCATGGACGGCAGGTCGGCGCCTGGACCGTAGAGGATCACTTCGCCTTCGCACAGCTCGGCCATTGCCACGGCGCGCGCATCGGCAGCGTTGATCACGCCTGCGCCATCGGCGAGCACCGCGTCGATCTGGGTGCGGATCACGTCATACAGCTGGTCGTCGCTGCTGATGTGGTATTCACCCAGCTGTTGGGCGCCGCCGACGCCGGTGACCACACCGACGCTGCACCAGTCGTAGGGCAGGCCTTCGTTGAGGATGGCTTCGGCGTGCGTCTCGAACACCGCGGCAGTCACGCTGCGGTTCATCAGCACCCGCTGCCCGGCATCGAAATTGACCGAATGCTCCACGCTGGCGCGACGGCGGTCCAGGTAGAGTCCGTCGGCGCACGCCAGGCCGACGTGGTGCCCGGCAATGCGCAGCAGCCACGCCACCATGCGCGCGATCTCGGTGGTGCAGCCCGGCCCGACGATGCCGACCAGGGGGATGCGCCCGGTGCCGCCCTCGGGGAACAGGTGCTGCACGATGGACTGGCCGACCGGCCTTGGCTCGCCGGTGGCCGGCCGCAGGTGGGTGAGCAGGCCCGGGCCGGCGTTGATCTCGACAATCGCGGCGCCCTGCTCGTGCAGCGGCCGCGCGATGTCCTCGGCCACCAGGTCGACGCCGGCGATATCCAGGCCGACCACGCGCACCGCCAGGCAGACCTGTTCGGCCACATCCGGATGCACCAGTTCGGTACAGTCGTTGGCGACATTGCCGTTGCGCTGGATCAGCACGCGGCGTCCGGCTGCAGGCACCGATTCGGGCTCGAAGCCCTGCCGCTGCAGCTCCAGGCGCAGCGCACTGTCCTTGGTGGGCCAGATGCGGTTGAGCGGGAAATCCTCGCCGATGCCACGGCGCGGATCGACATTGATCTGGCTGTCGACCAGCTCGACGATGGTCGACCGGCCGTCACCGGTCACCCACGCCGTCTCGCCGCGCGCCGCCGCCACCACCCGGTTGCCGACCACCAGCAGGCGATGCTCGTTGCCCGGGATGAAGCGCTCGACGATGACTTCGCTGCCATGGCGCAGCGCCAGTTCGTAGGCGGCGCGGATGTCCTCGCGCTCGCGCAGGTCGAGCGAGACCCCACGCCCGTGGTTGCCGTCGACCGGCTTGACCACCACCGGCAGGCCGATGTCCTCGGCTGCAGTCCAGGCATCGTCCGCATCCTTGACCACGCGCCCTTCGGGCACCGGCACGCCGATCGCGCCCAGCAGCGACTTGGTCAGGTCCTTGTCGCCGGAGATGCTTTCGGCGATGGCCGAGGTGCGATCGGTCTCGGCGGTCCAGATGCGGCGCTGGCGCGCGCCATGCCCGAGCTGGACCAGGTTGCCATCGGTCAGGCGCAGGTGCGGGATGCGGCGCTCGGTCGCGGCCTCGACGATGCAGGCCGTGCTGGGCCCGAGGCACAGCTCGTCGACCATCTCGGTGAGCTGCTCGATCAGCGCCGGTACATCAAAAGGCTGGTCCTCGACCGCCGCCAGCACCAGCCGCCGCCCCGCCTCGAGCGCGGTGCGCCCGACCTGCTCCTGGCGCGTGCGGAAGGCCATCTTGTAGCGGCCGGTGCCGTCGCCGATCTGTCGCGTCTTGCCGAAGCCGGTACGCATGCCGGCCCTGCTCTGCAGTTCCAGCACCACGTGTTCCAGCACATGGCCGATCCAGGTGCCCTCGCGCAGACGTTCCAGGAAGCCGCCGCGCTCGCCGACACCGCAGCGGTGCTCGGCCAGGCCGGGCAGCCGCGCGATCAGGCGATCGACAAATCCCGGCAGCTTGTTTGAGGGAAACTGTTCGAAGCCGCCGATGTCCAGCCAGGCTTCGATCACCGGCCGGTAGGTCCAGATGTTGGGTCCGCGCAGGTGGGTGACGCGCAGGAACTTGATGTCGTTGGTGCTCATTCAGCCAGGTCAAATCTCGTGTCGGACTGCGGTATGCTTGCCGGAAAAGCCGTGGAGCTGGCGCTGAAACGTGCAGAATAGCGCACCTGTCTGTCCGTCTGTCCCTGAATGACCCAAGATTCGCCCCCCAGCAACATCGTCCGCAGCCCCGTCCCGGAATCCTGGCGCACCGCGCTCGGAATCCGGCTGTTGCCGGAAGAGAACGTGCTGGCCTGCCTGGAAGTTGACCTGGACGAACGATTGCGGTTCGCGCCTGGTCTGGTAGCGCTCACCGAAGCGCGCCTGCTGGCGGCCGGCGCCGCTGGCGAGGCCTGGTCGGAGTGGCCGCTGGGCGCCGGATTGAGCCTGCTGCATCACGACCATGCCGGCGTCGGCACGGTCGAATTGAGAAATACCGAATCGCGCCTGGGCGCATGGCGCTACACGCTGGCGCAGAACCTTGCCGCGCTGCGCCTGATCACCCAGTTCGAGGCCCAGCAGCATCTGCTGCGCACCGGCGTGCCCCCCGATCCTGACGGCGACAACCTGTGCCCGACCTGCAAGGCGCCGCTGCCGCCCGACGAGGATGAATGCCCGGTCTGCACGCGCGAGCTGCACACGCCACCGTCGACCTGGACGCTGTTCCGGCTGTGGCGCTTTGCGCGTCCCTACGAAGGCCAGCTGCTGACGGGATTCCTGCTGATGCTGGGCGCCACCGCGGCGACGCTGGTCTCGCCCTACCTGTACCTGCCGCTGATGGACGAGGTGCTGATCCCGTTCCAGAACGGCCAGCACATCGCGCCAACGACCGTGGCGTGGTATCTGGGCGGCCTGCTGGCAGCGGCGCTGGTGTCGTGGTCGCTGGGCTGGGCCAAGACCTACATCCTGGCCCTGGTGTCCGAGCGCATCAGCGCCGACATGCGCACCAGCACCTACGAGCACCTGCTGCACCTGTCGCTGGAATATTTCGGCGGCAAGCGCACCGGCGACCTGATTTCGCGCATCGGCTCGGAATCGGACCGCATCAGCGTGTTCCTGTCGCTGCACGCGCTCGACTTCATCACCGATGTGCTGATGATCGTGATGACCGCGGTGATCCTGGTCTCGATCAATCCCTGGCTGGCGCTGGTCACGCTGCTGCCGCTGCCCTTCATCGCCTGGATGATCCATCTGGTGCGCGACCGCCTGCGCACCGGCTTCGAGAAGATCGACCGCGTCTGGGGCGAGGTCACCAACGTGCTGTCGGACACCATCCCCGGCATCCGGGTGGTCAAGGCCTTTGCCCAGGAACAGCGCGAAGTGGACCGCTTCCGCGAAGCCAACCGGCACAACCTGCAGCTCAATGACCGCCTCAACAAGACCTGGTCACTGTTTTCGCCCACGGTCTCCTTCCTCACCGAGGTGGGGCTGCTGGTGGTGTGGGCCTTCGGGATCTGGCAGGTCTCGCAGCATCGCGTCACGGTCGGCACGCTGACCGCCTTCCTGGCCTACATCGGGCGCTTCTACGGCCGCCTGGATTCGATGAGCCGCATCGTGTCGGTGACCCAGCGTGCCGCCGCCGGCGCCAAGCGCATTTTCGACATCCTCGATCACGTCTCGACCGTGCCCGAGCCGCTCAACCCGGTGCAGCTGCCGGCGGTACGCGGCGCGATCGAATTGCGTGACGTGGCGTTCCGCTACGGCAACCGCTCGGTGATCCGCGGCCTGTCACTGACCATCCACCCCGGCGAGATGATCGGCCTGGTCGGCCACAGCGGCTCGGGCAAGAGCACACTGGTCAACCTGATCTGCCGCTTCTATGACGTGTCGGAAGGCGCCATCCGCGTCGACGGCATCGATATCCGCTCCCTGACCGTGGCCGACTACCGGCGTCATATCGGCCTGGTGCTGCAGGAACCCTTCCTGTTCTTCGGTTCGATCGCCGACAACATCGCCTATGGCCGGCCGGGTGCCAGCCGCGCCGAGATCGTCGCGGCCGCGCGCGCGGCGCACGCCCATGAGTTCATCCTGCGCCTGCCGCAGGGCTATGACTCGCTGGTCGGCGAGCGCGGCCAGGGCCTGTCGGGCGGCGAGCGCCAGCGCATTTCGATCGCGCGTGCGCTGCTGATCGATCCGCGCATGCTGATCCTGGACGAAGCGACGTCCTCGGTGGATACCGAGACCGAAAAGGAGATCCAGCGCGCGCTGGACAACCTGGTCGCAGGCCGCACCACGATTGCCATCGCCCACCGCCTGTCGACGCTGCGCAAGGCCGACCGGCTGGTGGTGATGGATCGCGGACGCATCGTCGAAGTCGGCCACCACGACGAACTGATGGAACGCCAGGGCGCCTACTGGCGCCTGTACCAGGCCCAGCTGCGCACGGCGGAGAGCCACCTCGATGACTGAATCCCGCTGGCAGCTGCAGCGCGACGGCTTCGGCCGGCTGGTGCTGACCGACGCCGATGGCGTGCGTCATGAAGGCGTGGTGCCGGTCCGTTCCTTCCCGATCGCGGCACCGCACGAAGGCATCGCCGTGGTCTCGGCGGACGGTCACGAGCTGGTATGGCTGGAACGCCTCGCCGACCTGCCGGCACAGCCGCGCCAACTGATCGAACAGGAACTCGCGGGTCGCGAGTTCGTGCCCGAGATCCGGCGTCTGGCCGCTGTGTCGAGCTTCGCCACACCCTCGACCTGGACGGTCGAGACCGACCGCGGCGAGACGCGCTTCGTGCTGCGCGGCGAGGAGGACATCCGCCGGCTGGGACCGCGCATGCTGATGATTGCCGACACCCACGGCATTCAGTACCTGGTACGCGACATCAAGGCGCTCGATCGCGTCAGCCGCCGGCTGCTCGACCGCTTCCTGTAGCCCGGCCCGGTACCGCGCCGATCAGCGCGCGGACAAGACCTCAGCGCGGATCAGCAGCGTCGCCATCGCAATAGACCCAGCGCCCGTCGAGCCGCTCGAAGCGGCTGCGCTCGTCGAGGCGCTGCGCGCGGCCATTCACGGTGTACCAGGCACTGAACGCCACCATGCCGTGCTGGTCGTCGGGGCCTCCCGCTTCGCGCGCCGTCACCGCCAGACGCAGCCATTTGCAGGCGTCCAGCCCGGCCAGATCGGCCGGGCGCGTGGCGGGGTGCCAGCTCGCCAGCAGATAGTCATGCAGACCCAGCACGTAGGCGCTGTAGCGGCTGCGCATCAGCGCTTCGGCCGTCAGCGCCGGCGCGCTGCCCTGATGGCAGGGACGGCAGCAGTCTGCGTAGGACTTGGCGCTGCCGCAGGGGCAGGCTGCAGGGGCGGCCTTACTTGCCTTCAAGCGCCTTGCGCAGCAGCTTGCCGACCAGGTCGCTGGCCGCCGAGGGCGTGCGCTCGCCGCGCGCATCGCGCGAGCCAGCGCTCTGTGCATCGCGCTCGCGCGCCAGCCGGTTGCCGAGCTGTTTGGCCTTGAGTTTTTCGAGATCGGTGCGTTTCATGGCTGCGTCTTCTGCGGCAGAAGGGGCGAAAGTGACCGCTTGATCATATACTGGAACCATGAACTCAAGCTCTTCCGCCGTGCGCCTGCCGGTCGTGGCGCTGGGCGGAAGCGGTCTTGCCACCCTGGGCGCCATCCTCTTTTCCGCCAAGGCCATCGTCGTCAAGCTGGCCTACCGCTACGGCGTCCATGCCGAACTGATGTTGGCGCTGCGCATGGCGCTGGCCATGCCCTGCTTCCTTGCCGTGCTGTGGTGGTCCAGCCTGCGCGCAGGCGCGCAGGAGCCGGGGCTGCCGGGCCGGCGCGACCTGGGCCTGATCCTGCTGGCCGGCGTGCTGGGCTACTACGCCGCCAGCCTGCTCGACTTCATGGGCCTGGAGTACATCAGTGCCGGGCTCGAGCGCCTGATCCTGTTCACCTATCCGCCCCTGGTGCTGCTGGTCAGCTGCGGCCTGCACCGGCGCTGGCCGGGCGCCCGCGCGCTGCTGGCGATGGCCCTGAGTTATACCGGTCTGCTGCTGGTATATGGACACGAAGCACGCCTGGAGGGCGCCCATGTGACCCTCGGCGCACTGCTGGTGCTGGGTTCGGCGCTGTGCTACGCCGCCTATCTGCTGGTGGCCGGCGAACTGCTGCGGCGGCTGGGAACCCTGCGCGTGACTTCGCTGGCCACCCTGGTCTCGGGCGTGATCGTGCTGGTGCAGGCTTCGCTGCACACCTCGCGTGCCGAACTGCTCGCGCTGCCGGCGGCGGTGTGGTGGCTGTCGCTGTTCAATGCGCTGTTCTGCACCGTGGTGCCGGTATTTGCGGTGATGATGGCGATCCGCCGCATCGGTGCCACGCGCGTGGCGCAGATCGGCATGCTGGGACCGGTTTCAACGATTGCCATGGGCGTCCTGATCCTGGGCGAGCCTTTCACGCCCTGGCTGCTGCTCGGCACCGGCCTCGTGCTGGCCGGCATCGCGCTGCTCAACACCAAGCGGCCGGATTGAGGCCGACGCCAGCGCGGCGTATGCTGGCGCCCCTTGCGACCGTCGCTCGCAGCTTCCGGCCGATCTCCTCATGCCCCTGCCCGCCAGCCCCCTGCCCGACTTCACCAGCAGCCGCTTCCTGCGCGCCCATGTCGAGGACACGCTGGCCTTCTACCGCCCGGTGGCTTTCGATCCGGACGGCGGCTTCTTCCACTATTTCCGTGACGACGGCAGCGTCTACGAGCGCGCGCACCGCCACCTCGTGAGTGCCAGCCGCTTCGTGTTCAACTGGGCCAATGCGCACCGCCTGCACGGCGGCGCCGCCTGGCGCGACTGGGCCGCGCATGCGCTGGCGCAACTCGAACGCGACTTCCGCACGGCGGCCGGTGACTACGTGTGGACGATCCGCGATGGCCGGGTCGATGACGCCCGCATCATGGCCTATGGCCAGGCTTTCGTGCTGCTCGCCAAGGCGCATGCCCACCGCATCGGCCTGTGCGACGCCGCGGCAGTGCGGCAGGTCTTCGACCGCATGGAAGCGGTGTTCTTCGAGCCTGCCTGCGGCGCCTACGCCGACGAACGCAGCGCTGCCGGCCAACTGGTGTCCTATCGCGGCCAGAACGCCAACATGCACATGTGCGAAGCCTGCATCGCCGCCTTCGAGGCCACCGGCGAGGCGCGCTACCTGGAGCGCGCGCGCCTGCTTGCCGGAACCTTCGCGCTGCAGGGTGCGGCACGTTCCGGCGGCCAGATCTGGGAGCACTACCGGCAGGACTGGCAGGTCGACTGGGACTACAACCGCGACCATCCTGGCGACATCTTCAAGCCCTGGGGCTTCCAGACCGGA
>JAGWIJ010000175.1 GCA_028873535.1 Pseudomonadota bacterium | reverse complement strand
GCGCACCGGTGTGCGTGCCCATTCGGCTGCAGCGGTGCTGGCCGCTGCCAGCGCCTGGCCGATGTCCGCCGGGCCCGCCGCGCTGACCGTGCCCACGATGTCGCGGCGATCGGCCGGGTTGCGCACCGGCGCGCGCGCTCTCTCTCCGCTATGGTCACGCGCCAGCATCGGTGCAGCGTGCCAGTCGTAGCAGGCACTTTCCTGCACGCCCGCGGCGATGGCGCGCAGGTCCGCGTCAGCAGCCAGATCACGACCGCAGGAATTGGGTCGCTGGGCGCCGAACAGCTGGCGTGCCGAGGGAATGTGCGCGTTCGGCAGGCCTGGCGTGCCGTCGCATGCCGCTTGCGCCGCGACGGTGGCCAGTGGATCGGCCAGCACTTCGGCGAGCGGCACCGCGGGATCGGCGATGCGATGGACGAAGGAGCTGTTGGCGCCATTTTCGAGCAGGCGGCGCACCAGATAGGCGAGCAGGCTGCCATGCACACCGACCGGCGCGTAGATGCGGCAGGGCCGCTCCAACCCGGGGTGGCGCCACGTCTGCCGGTAGAGGGCTTCGCCCATGCCGTGCAGGCACTGGAATTCGTACTGCCCCGGCTGCCAGCGTGCCGGTTCGGCCAGCTGCACCAGGCTCGCAACCGTGAGTGCGTTGTGGGTGGCGAACTGCGGGTAGAACTGTTGCGGTGCCGCCAGCAGGCGCCGTGCGCACGCGAGGTAGGCCACATCGGTATGCGCCTTGCGCGTGAACACCGGGAACTCCAGTCCGTCGAGCTGGGCGCGCTTGATCTCGCTGTCCCAGTAGGCGCCCTTGACCAGCCGCACCATCAGTCGCCGGCGGTCGCGTGTCGCGAGCGCCATCAGGTGATCGATCACGGCCGTGCAGCGTTTCTGGTAGGCCTGCACCACGCAGCCCAGGCCGTTCCAGCCGGCCAGGTCCGGTGCGGCGCACAGGGCCTCCAGCAGGTCCAGCGACAGCTCCAGGCGTTCGCTTTCCTCGGCGTCGATGGTGAAGCCGATCTCGTGATCGCGCGCCTGGCGCGCGAGCGCGAGCACGGTCGGCAGCAGCTCCGCCAGCACGCGTTCGCGTTGGGCGCGGCAGTAGCGCGGATGGAGGGCCGAGAGCTTGATCGAGATGCCGGGGCCTGCGTATGCGCCGCTTCCGCCAGCGGCGCGACCGATGGCCTCGATGGCGGTCTGATAACTGGCGCGGTGGCGTGCGGCGTCGGCGGCTGTCAGTGCGGCTTCGCCGAGCATGTCGAAGGAATGGCGGAAGCCCTGGTGCTCCGGGCCTTGTGCGCGTCGCAACGCGTCGGCGATCGATTCGCCGCACACGAACTGCTGGCCCATCAGGCGCACGGCCGTGTCGACCGCTGCGCGCACCAGCGGTTCGCTGCCGCGCGCCAGCAGCCGCCCCAGCGTGCCGGCAAGCCCCAGCAGATCGTCGTTGCCGATCAAGCGCCCGGTCAGCAGCAGGCCCCAGGTGGCGGCGTTGACGAACAGCGAGGGGCTGTGGCCCAGATGGTCGTGCCAGCGACCGGCGCCGATGCGGTCGCGGATCAGCGCATCGCGTGTCGGCGTGTCCGGGATGCGCAGCAGCGCTTCGGCCAGGCACATCAGCGCCACGCCTTCGTGCGAGGACAGCGAGTATTCCTGCAGCAGGCCCTGGACCAGGCCGTCGCGCGTGCCGCCGGGGCGCGCCGCGCGCAGGGCCGTGGCCAGCGCGAGCGCCTGCTCGCGCGCCGCCAGCGCCTGCGGCGCCGACAGGCTGGCCGCGGGCAGCAGGGCTGCCAGGGCTTCGGGTTCGGCCATGCGGCAGGCGGCGGCGATCGCGGCCCGGCTCGGCATGGCGTTGTCGAGTCCGCAGCTGAAACCGGTGATCGGGTAGGCGGCATCCGGCATGGGATCCTCCACGCGTCAGCGCGACGCCCGGGTATTAGAGCATGGCGGGCGTGCCCGTCGCAGCGCGCGCCGGCTTCACTCGGCGCGGAAGGTCCGGCCCACGTCCAGGAAGCTCTGCAGGATGGCCGAGTCGTCGTCGCGCCGGTAGATGCAGCTCAGGTCGACCATGGGCAGCGGATCGCGCACCAGGCGCCGATAGCGCACGCCCGGCAGGCGCAGGTTGGTGGCCGATTCGGGCACGATGCACAGCCCGAAGCCCGAGGCGACCAGCGCGATGGCGTAGACCGCATCGCCGACCTCCTGCGCGATCACCGGCTCGAACCCCTCCAGCTTGCAGAGTTCGATGGCGCGGTCGATGAAGTTGGGGCGGGTGCTGCTGGGAAACATCACCAGCGGCTGGCCGGCCAGTTCGCGCCAGTGGATGTCGCCTGTCGCCACCAGTGGATGGCTCTCGTACAGCGCCAGATACAGGCCCTCCATGGTGATCACTTCCGACACGATGTCGGGCTCGTACGCCAGCAGACGGTTGAAGCCGACATTGATGCGGCGCTGACGCAAGGCTTCGACCTGCTCGCCCTTGTTCATGCTGTGCAACACCACGTTGACCTCGGGGCAGGCCTGGCGATAGGCCAGCAGCATCTTGGGGATGGTGCCGAAAATGCCCGATCCGAAGATGCCGACGTCGATGCGTCCGAGCTTGCCCAGGGCAGCCTTGTGCGAACGTTCCACCGCCAGGCGCGCCAGCGACAGGATGTTGCGCGCCTCGCCCAGGAAGACGCGCCCGGCCTCGGTGAGCTCCACGCCGCGCGCGGTGCGGATCAGCAGGCTGGCGCCGACGTCCTCCTCGAGCTGCTGGATCTGGCGCGTCAGCGGTGGCTGCGAGATGCACAGGCGCTTGGCTGCGCGACCGATGTTGAGCTCCTCGGCCACGGTGATGAAGCTTTTGAGGTGACGAAAATCCACGGGCGGCCTCACGGGGTCGAGTCATGCAAATTTTGCATGACTCATGGCATCCAATGGTATTGGACGGTAAGACTCGCCGGCAATATCTTGACCCCAGGTGCTGCCACTGGTGCGCTCGCCCGGTCCGGCCGGGCCGCCCGGATCGCAGCCCGGATGCTTGCATATTCAGACGACGATAGTCGCAACGCAGGGAGGAGAAACTCATGGCAATGACAGGGGTGATGCGTCCTGGCCACGTGCAGCTGCGGGTCATGGATCTGGCGGCCGCCTCGCACTTCTACGGGGATGTGCTGGGCCTGGTCGAAACCGGCCGCGATGCGCAGGGCCGGATCTACTACAAGGCCTGGGACGAACGCGACCACAGCAGCGTGGTGCTGCGCCAGGCGGACCGCGCCGGCCTGGACTTCATGGGCTTCAAGGTGCGCGATGCCGCGACCCTGGAGCGGCTCGACAGCGACCTGCGCGCCTATGGTGTGGCCACCGAGCGGATCAAGGCCGGCGACCTGCTGGAGACCGGAGAACGCGTGCGCTTCGAACTGCCCACGGGACACCAGATCGAGCTCTACGCCGCCAAGAAGCAGGTCGGCAACGGCCTGCCGACGCTGAACCCGGCGCCCTGGAGTGCCGACGCCGAGCGCGGCATCGCGCCGCTGCGCCTGGATCACGCGCTGCTCTACGGCCCCCATGTCGACAAGGTGCTGGGCATCTTCACCGACGTGCTGGGCTTCTGGCTGACCGAATACGTGCTGGCGCCCGACGGCATCACCAAGGCTGCACTGTGGCTGTCGTGCTCGCACAAGGCCCACGACGTCGCGTTCGTCATGCATCCCGAGCCGGGCAAGCTGCATCATGTCTCCTTCCTGCTCGAGAGCTGGGAAAAGGTGCTGCGTGCCGGCGACATCATGTCGATGAACAAGGTCCAGGTCGACATGGGCCCCACGCGCCATGGCGTCACGCGTGGCACCACCATCTACGCCTGGGATCCGTCGGGCAACCGCTTCGAGACCTTCTGCGGCGGCTCGCAACCCTATCCCGACTGGGAGCCCCTGGCCTGGGACTGGCAAGGCTTCCAGGAGGGCGGTCTGGACTACCCGCAGCGCAAGCTGCACGAAACCTTCCTGTCCGTGGTGACCTGACCGGTACCCGGATCCCCCTGTCGCGCTGATCCAGGGAGGGCTGCGGCCCTCCCCAGGGGAGGCTTTGTCCGGATTCCACGGCCGCGCGCCCCACTTTCGATCGAGGTCTGCAGGCGAATGAAAAGCGTAATGAATTTCATTGACGGCGAGTTTCGCGCGGCGGCCGATGGCCGCACGTTCGAGAAGCGCTCGCCCGTCCACAACGGCGTCATCGCGCGCGTGGCCGAGGCCGGCCGTGCCGAGGTCGATCAGGCAGTGGCAGGTGCGCGCGCCGCCCTGCAGGGTCCCTGGGGGTGCATGAGCCTGGCCGGGCGC
>JAGWIJ010000056.1 GCA_028873535.1 Pseudomonadota bacterium | reverse complement strand
CGGTGCGCATCCTGGCCGCGCCGCCGCTGCAGGCGATCCACTATGATCTGCCGGTGGCCAGTGCCCAGGTCAAGTCGGCAGTCCTGCTGGCCGGCCTGTTCGCCAGCGGACGCACGTCGACCACCGAGCCCGCCCCCACGCGCGACCACAGCGAACGCATGCTCCAGGCCTTTGGCGTCGCGGTCGAGCGCGAGGGTGCGACCGCGGCCGTACAGGGCGGACAGCGCCTGACGGGCACGCGTATCCAGGTCCCGGGTGACATTTCGTCGGCGGCCTTCTTTCTGGTGGCGGCGAGCATCGCTGCGGGTTCCGACCTGCTGCTGCGCGACGTCGGCATGAATCCCACGCGGACCGGCGTGGTCGAGATCCTCCGCCTGATGGGCGCCGACATCACGGTGCAGGATGCGCGTCTGGCCGGTGGCGAGCCGATTGCCGACCTGCGCGTGCGCGCTGCCCCCCTGCACGGCATTGCCGTGCCCGAGCATCTGGTGCCGCTGGCCATCGATGAATTCCCGGTGCTGTTCGTGGCGGCGGCCTGTGCCAGCGGCCGCACCGTGGTGACCGGTGCCGAGGAGCTGCGCGTCAAGGAGAGCGACCGCATCCAGGTGATGGCCGATGGCCTGCGGCTGCTGGGGGTGGACGCCACGCCCACGCCGGACGGCATGGTGATCGAAGGCGGCAAGTCCTACGCGGGCGCCACCGTCGAGAGCCACGGAGACCACCGCATCGCCATGGCCTTCGCGATGGCGGCGCTGCGCGCCAGCACACCGATGCGCATCCTGGACTGCGGCAACGTGGCCACCTCCTTTCCGGGATTCGTCGAACTGGCGGCCGGGGCGGGACTGGGAATCGCGCGCGCGTGAGCGCCGGCCTGCAGGCGGCGGTCCCGGTGATCGCCATCGACGGACCTTCGGCATCGGGCAAGGGCACAGTGGCGGCGCGCGTGGCGGCGGCACTGGGTTTCCACTACCTGGACAGCGGCGCGCTCTATCGGCTGACGGCACTGGCGGCGCGCCGGGCGGCGGTCGCCCTGCCGCAGTTGGAAGATGATGCGGCACGCCGGCAGCAGATCGAGACAGCCCTGGCGGAGGTCGCGGCGACGCTCGACGTGCGCTTAGATGGCGAGCACGTCTGGCTGGCAGGCGAGGCCGTGGATGCGGCGCTGCGCGACGAACGCACCAGCCGGGAGGCTTCGCAGGTGGCGGCGCTGGGCCCGGTGCGCGCTGCACTGCTCGAGCGTCAGCGCGCCTTCCGCCAGGCCCCGGGACTGGTCACCGATGGCCGCGACATGGGCACCGTGGTGTTCACGGACGCGGTGCTCAAGGTGTTCCTGACTGCGACTGCCGAGGAGCGCGCACAGCGCCGTCATAAGCAGTTGATGGAAAAAGGCTTGTCTGTTAAGCTTGAAGACTTGCTTCGCGATATTCGCGAGCGAGATGCGCGTGATGCCTCCCGGGCGCACGCGCCATTGGTGCAGGATGCCGCCGCCGGACTGCTGGACACCACCGGTCTGACAGCCGACGAGGCCGTGGCAGAAGTGTTGCGCAGGTACGCCCTGTGTGCGCTGCCCGCCTGCAAGTGATCAACGAACCCCGTCCAAGGGCGGGCCAACGCCGCAAAAGGTTTTGAATCCCATGTCCATGACCAGTACCGAACAAGAAATCGCCGCGCACGAAGCCACGCTGCCGGACTTCGAGTCCTTCGCCAGCCTCTTCGAGGAAAGCCTGTCGCATCAGGAGATGCGCACCGGTGAAGTGATCACCGCTGAAGTCGTCGCCATCGAAGGCAACGTCGTGGTGGTCAATGCGGGCCTCAAGTCCGAGAGCCTGATTCCCATCGACGAATTCCGCAACGACCGCGGCGAACTCGAAGTCAGCGTCGGCGATTTCGTCAAGGTCGCCATCGACGCCGTCGAAGACGGCTACGGTTCCACCAAGCTTTCGCGCGAAAAGGCCAAGCGCCTCGCTGCGTGGCTCGACCTGGATGAAGCCCTCGAGAAGAACACCCTGGTGCAGGGCGTGATCAGCGGCAAGGTCAAGGGTGGCCTGACCGTCATGGTCAACGGCATCCGTGCCTTCCTGCCGGGTTCGCTGGTCGACATCCGTCCGGTCAAGGACACCACTCCTTTCGAAGGCAAGGAGATGGAGTTCAAGGTCATCAAGCTGGACCGCAAGCGCAACAACGTGGTGGTGTCCCGCCGTGCCGTGCTGGAAGCCTCGGCCGGCGCCGAGCGCGCCACCCTGCTCGAAACCCTGCGCGAAGGCGCGGTGGTCAAGGGCGTGGTCAAGAACATCACCGACTACGGCGCGTTCGTCGACCTGGGCGGCATCGATGGCCTGCTGCACATCACCGACCTGGCCTGGCGCCGCGTCAAGCACCCGACCGAGGTGCTCAATGTGGGTGACGAGGTCGAAGCCAAGGTGCTCAAGTTCGACCAGGAAAAGAACCGCGTGTCGCTGGGCCTCAAGCAGCTGGGCGAAGATCCCTGGGTGGGCCTGTCGCGCCGCTACCCGGAACGCACCCGCCTGTTCGGCCGCGTGACCAACCTGACCGACTACGGCGCGTTCGTCGAGATCGAGCAGGGCATCGAAGGTCTGGTCCACGTGTCGGAAATGGACTGGACCAACAAGAACGTGCATCCGTCCAAGGTGGTGCAGCTGGGCGACGAAGTCGAGGTCATGATCCTCGAGATCGACGAAGAGCGCCGCCGCATTTCGCTGGGCATGAAGCAGTGCAAGGCCAACCCCTGGGAAGAGTTCGCGATGAACTACAACAAGGGCGACAAGGTCAGCGGCCAGATCAAGTCGATCACCGACTTCGGCGTGTTCCTGGGGCTGCCCGGTGGCATCGACGGCCTGGTGCATCTGTCGGACCTGTCCTGGAACCAGCCGGGCGAAGAAGCCGTGCACAACTACAAGAAGGGCGACGAAGTCGAGGCCGTGGTGCTCAGCATCGACGTCGACCGCGAGCGCATTTCGCTGGGCATCAAGCAGATGGCCGGCGACCCCTTCAGCAACTTCGTTGCCGTGAACGACAAGGGCAGCCTGGTCAAGGGTACCGTGCGCACCGTGGATCCGAAGGGTGCCGTGGTCATGCTGGAAGGCGGTGTCGAAGCCTACCTGCGTGCCTCCGAAGTCTCGCGTGACCGTGTGGAGGACATCCGCACCCACCTGCGCGAAGGCGACGAGATCGACGCCGTGGTGCTCAATGTGGATCGCAAGAACCGCAGCATCAACCTGTCGATCAAGGCCAAGGACATGGTGGAAGATGGTGCCGCCATGGCGCGTGTGGCGGATGCCGCACCGTCCAATGCGGGCACGACCAACCTTGGTGCGCTGCTCAAGGCCAAACTGGGCTCCTCCTCCGACAAGTAAGAGTTGCCCTCAGCCATGACCAAGTCCGAGCTCATCGGTCTGCTGGCCGCGCGCTATCCTCAGCTCGTGGCCAAGGACACCGAACTTGCGGTCAAGACCATCCTCGACGCCATGACCCAGAGTCTGGTCGAGGGGGAAAGGATCGAGATCCGCGGGTTCGGCAGTTTCGGCCTGAACCACCGCCCGCCGCGTCTTGGGCGCAATCCCAAGACCGGCGAGAAGGTGCAGGTCGCCGAGAAGTACGTCCCGCATTTCAAGGCCGGCAAGGAACTGCGCGACCGGGTCGACCACCACAAGTAGTCGACCAGGACCGCACGCCTGATGGCTTATCTCACCTGGGTCATACGCATCCTGCTGTTCCTGGTCCTGCTGGGCCTGGCCACGCGCAACCTCGATCCGGTCCACGTGCACGGATTCCTGGGTTACGAGTGGAAGGCGCCGCTGGCCCTGGTGATGCTGGTGGCGCTGGTGCTGGGCGTGGCGGTCGGTGTCGCCGGCACGCTGCGCACGGCCATCTCGCTGATCCTGCGCGGGCGCGAAGCGCGCGGCCATTCGCCGCTGCCGTCCGAACTGCCTCCTGCCGAGGCATCCCCTGGTGCGGGCATTCCGGTGTATCCCGCCACGTTGCGGCCGGCGCGTGACCTGCCCGGCGACGACGAGGGTGCGTAAGGCGTGGAATTCCAGGCCTACTGGCTGCTGGCCCTGCCGCTGTTCTTCGGCCTGGGCTGGGTGGCGGCGCGTCTTGACCTGCGCCAGCTGCTGACCGAATCCCGGGCCCTGCCCGCGGCCTATTTCAAGGGCCTCAATTTTCTGCTCAACGAACAGCCCGATCAGGCGATCGAGGCGTTCAGCGAGGTGGCGCGCAGCCACCAGCAGACCACCGAACTGCATTTCGCGCTGGGCAGCCTGTTCCGCCGTCGCGGTGAGCTCGATCGTGCCACGCGCCTGCACCAGACCCTGGTCGACCGCAGCGAGCCCGGCAGCGACCAGCGCCTGGCCGCGCTGCACGAGCTGGCGCAGGACTACCAGAAGGCAGGTCTGCTCGATCGCGCCGAGGCCCTGTTCCTGGAACTGCGCGGCAGCGAGTACCAGGAATCCGCGCTGCGCTGCCTGCGCGACATCTACGTGGCCGAGAAGGAATGGGACAAGGCGATCGAGACCGCACGCGCCATGTCGAGCCGGCCCGGACTCGAACCGCCCGAGCGCGAGATCGCCAACTACCTGTGCGAACTGGCGGCGCTCGATTTCGCGCAAGGCCGCCGCGCTGATGCCGACCGGCGCATTGCCGAGGCCCTGCTGGCCAACCGGCGCTGCGTGCGTGCCAGCATCCTGCAGGGCGAGTGGTGTGCGCGCGAAGGCCGGGTGCTCGAAGCGATCGAGTGCTGGTCGCGTGTGGAACAGCAGAATGCCGATTACCTCTTCCTGGTGGCCCCGCTGGTGCACCAGGCCTATCGCGGTCTGGATCGCGCCGATGACAGTCTGGCGCTGCTGACGCGCTGGCTGGAGCAGCATCCCGGTCTGGACCTGCTCACCCTGGTGTTCCAGGCGGTGCTCGAGGTGCGTGGCCCGCAAGCGGCTCTGGCCCTGGTGCGCACCGAGTTGCACCGTCATCCCAGCCTGCCGGCACTCGACCGCTTCCTGGAGGCCTCCCTGTTGCAGGGCTTGACCGCAGCGCCCGGCGGGGCCAGTGTCGAGCGCGTTGACCTGGAAGTGGCGCGCGACGTGGTGCAGCGCCAGGTCAATCGCCAGTCGGTGTTCATCTGCCGCCAGTGCGGCTTCAAGGCGCGCAAGTTCCATTGGCACTGTCCGGCCTGCGGACAGTGGGAATCCTATCCACCCCGGCGCCACGCCGAACTCGACGAGAGCGGCCGCGCGCCTTCCATGTAAGGCGTTTGCTCATGTCTTCACCCGTCATCGTTGCCGTCGACAGTGCCTCGCTCGACGAGGCCGTCGCACTCGCCGCGCGACTGTCACCGGCACAGTGTCGGCTCAAAGTGGGCAAGGAACTGTTTACTGCCGCCGGTCCGCGCGCGATCGAAGTCCTCCAGCAACGCGGCTTCGAGATCTTCCTCGACCTCAAGTTCCACGACATTCCCAACACCGTGGGCAGCGCCTGCCGCGTGGCGGCGGGGCTGGGCGTGTGGATGGTGGATGTGCATGTCAGCGGCGGTCCGGCCATGCTGGAAGCCGCCCGCCGGGCCGTCGACAGTGTGGCCCGCCCACCGCTGCTGGTCGGCATCACTGTGCTGACCAGCCTGGGCGAGGATGACCTGCCGCGCATCGGCATGGCAGGACCGATTGCCGCCGCCGTCGAGCGCCTGGCGCGCCTCGCGCGTGACTGCGGACTCGATGGCGTGGTGTGCTCTGCCGCTGAAGCGCAATACTTGCGTGCGACCATGGGTGCTGATTTTGCGCTGGTCACCCCAGGCATCCGGCCGGCCGGCGCGGCCGTGCAGGACCAGGTCCGGGTGGTCACGCCGGCCGATGCGCTGCGGGCCGGTTCGACCTACCTGGTGATCGGACGGCCAATCACCCAGGCCGCGGATCCGCAGCACGCCCTTGAAACGATTCTCGACTCCATAGCGTTCAAATGAAGATTTCCATCATCGGTACTGGTTACGTCGGCCTGGTCAGTGGCGCCTGTCTTGCCGAGGTCGGCAACGACGTGTTGTGCCTGGACCTGAATCCCGAAAAAATCCGCATCCTGAAATCCGGCGGGATCCCGATCCACGAGCCGGGCCTGGAGGAAATGGTGGCACGCAATGTCGCCGCGGGCCGCCTGCATTTCACCACCGACGTGGCGGAAAGTGCTGCCTTCGGACGCGTGCAGTTCATCGCCGTGGGAACGCCGCCTGACGAAGACGGCTCGGCCGATCTGAGCCATGTGGTGTCGGCAGCGCGCGCCATCGGCCGCCACATGGACGCCCGCAAGGTGATTGTCGACAAGTCGACCGTGCCGGTCGGCACTGCCGCGCGCGTCAAGTCGGCGATCACCGAGGAACTGGCCGCACGCGGCGTCGAGATCCCGTTCTCGGTGGTCTCCAACCCGGAGTTCCTCAAGGAAGGCGCCGCCGTCGAGGACTTCATGCGGCCCGACCGCATCGTCATCGGTGCCGACGACGCCGATGCAATCCAGACCATGCGCGCGCTGTATGCGCCTTTCCAGCGCAACCACGAACGCCTGATCGTGATGGACGTCAAATCTGCCGAACTCACCAAGTATGCGGCCAATGCGATGCTGGCCACGCGCATCTCGTTCATGAACGAACTTGCGATGCTGGCCGAGCAGATGGGCGCGGACATCGAACACGTGCGCCAGGGCATCGGCTCGGATCCGCGCATCGGCTACCAGTTCCTCTATCCCGGTTGCGGCTACGGCGGCTCGTGCTTTCCCAAAGACGTGAAGGCGCTGATCCGCACCGCCTACGACCATGGCGCCAACCTGCGCATCCTGTCGGCCGTCGAGGCCGTCAACGAGCGCCAGAAGTCGGTGCTGCTGGCCAAGATCGTCAAGCGCTTCGGAGACGATCTCAAGGGCCGGCGCTTCGCGCTGTGGGGGCTGGCCTTCAAGCCCAATACCGACGACATGCGCGAAGCGCCGTCGCGGGTGCTGATCAAGGGTCTGCGCGAGCGTGGTGCCGAGGTGGTGGGCTATGACCCGGTCGCCATGGACGAAGCGCGCCGCATCTACCCGGACGACGCCACGCTGACGCTGGCGGCGAGTCCGATGGCGGCAGTGCAGGGTGCCGACGCACTGGTGGTGCTGACCGAGTGGAAGGCCTTCCGCAGCCCGGACTTCGACGCCCTCAAGGCGCAGTTGCGCGCGGGCGTGCTGTTCGACGGACGCAATCTCTACGAGCCGGCGCAGGTGCGCGAAGCTGGTCTCGAGTACCACGGCATCGGTCGTCTGTGATGGCGACGCGTTCGGGCCCGGTGCAGGCGCCTGCCCTGGCACGCTGGGCGGTACAGAACATCGGCGAAGCGCGTGTGCTGGTGGCCGGCGACGTGATGCTGGACCGCTACTGGTTCGGTGACGTGAGCCGCATTTCGCCGGAAGCGCCGGTGCCGGTGGTGCACGTGCAGCGCACCGAGGAGCGCCCGGGCGGTGCTGCCAACGTGGCGCGCGGCGTCGCCGCGCTCGGCGCCTGGAGCCACCTGGTCTCGGTGGTGGGTGACGACGAACCGGGCAGGGTGCTCGCGCGCATGCTGGCCGAGGAGCGCGTCGAGGCGCTGCTGCATGCCGACGCGAGCTTCTCGACCACGGTCAAGCTGCGCGTGATCGGGCGTCAGCAGCAGTTGCTGCGCATCGACTTCGAGAACACGCCGCATCACGAAGTGCTGGCCTCGCAGTGGGCCGGCTACCAGGAGTTGCTGGCCAAGGTCGACCTGGTGATCCTGTCCGACTACGGCAAGGGCGGGCTCACGCATATCCGGCGCATGATCGATGCGGCGCGCGATGCCGGCAAGCCGGTGCTGGTCGACCCCAAGGGCGACGACTACGATCGTTACCAGGGCGCCACCCTGCTCACGCCCAATCGCAGCGAGTTCCGCCAGGTGGCCGGGAACTGGCACAGCGAGGACGAACTGACCGCCAAGGCGCAGGCGCTGCGCAGCAGGCTCGGGCTGGAGGCACTGCTGGTCACGCGCAGCGAAGAGGGCATGAGCCTGTATCGTGCCGACGGCGTGGTGCACGAGGCCGCGCGTGCGCGCGAGGTGTTCGATGTCAGCGGTGCCGGCGACACCGTCATCGCCACGCTGGGCGTGCTGATGGCCAGCGGCGCTGATCTGCCGCAGGCGATGCGCGTGGCCAATCTGGCTGCCGGTGTGGTGGTGGGCAAGCTTGGCACCGCCACCGTGACGGCGGCCGAACTGGCGCACGAACTGCAGGTGGCCGGGCTGGCCTGAGTCCGGTGTATGCTTGGAAGCCCAGCCCCGTCCGGGGCAACGCTTCCCTGCTCAAGCCATGTACACCATCGTTACCGGCGCAGCCGGCTTCATCGGCTCCAACATCGTCAAGGCGCTGAACGCGCGCGGCGAGAACCGCATCATCGCGGTCGACAACCTGGAGCGCGGCGACAAGTTCCGCAATCTGGTCGATCTCGACATCGTCGACTATCTCGACAAGCAGGAATTCCTGCGTCTGATCGAGGACGATGCCTTCGGCGGTGATGTGGCGCACATCAACCACCAGGGCGCCTGTTCGGACACCATGCAGCACGACGGCCGCTACATGATGAGCAACAACTACCGCTATTCGGTATCGCTGCTGCGCTACTGCCAGGCGCACGACATTCCGCTGGTGTACGCCTCCTCGGCGGCCGTCTACGGGGGCGGACAGGTGTTCCGCGAGGTACGCGAATGCGAGGGACCGCTCAACGTCTACGGTTATTCCAAGCTGCAGTTCGACAATCACCTGCGCGCGCAGTGGGGTGAGCTCGAAAGCCAGGTGGTGGGACTGCGCTACTTCAACGTGTACGGCGCGCGCGAGACCCACAAGGCGCGCATGGCTTCGGTGGCGTTCCACTTTTCCAGCCAGTACCGCGAGCACGGCAAGGTGCGCCTGTTCGGCGGCGCCGATGGCTATGCCGACGGCGAACAGCGGCGCGATTTCATCTCGGTCGAGGATGTGGTCAAGGTCAACCTGTGGTTCATCGACAACCCGGACCGCTCGGGCATCTTCAACTGCGGCACCGGGCGCAGCCAGAGCTTCAACGACGTCGCGGTGGCCACCCTGAATGCGCTGCGTGCCGCCGACGGGCAGGCGCCGTGCACGCTGGCCGCGCACCTGGAGGCCGGCCGTCTGGAGTACATTCCCTTCCCCGAGGCGCTGCGCGGCAAGTACCAGAGCTTCACCCAGGCCGACATCGGCAGCCTGCGCGAGGCGGGCTACCGCGCGGACTTCCTGTCCGTGGAGGAGGGCGTTGCGCGCTACATGGCGCAGCACCAGCCCGCGGGGATCACGGATTCGGCCGTGCGATAATCGCACATGGACAAGACCATCGAACACTGCATTGGCGATACGCCGCTGGTGCGTCTGCGCCGCCTGCCCGGCGAAACCTCCAACGTGGTCCTGGCCAAGCTCGAGGGCAACAACCCGGCCGGCTCGGTCAAGGACCGCCCTGCGATGTCGATGATCCGGCGCGCCGAGGCGCGTAGCCAGATCCGGCCCGGCGACACGCTGATCGAGGCCACCAGCGGCAACACCGGCATCGCGCTGGCCATGGCGGCCAGCGTCCGCGGCTTCCGCATGATCCTGGTGATGCCCGAACACCTCAGCGTGGAACGCCGGCAGACCATGCGTGCCTTCGGCGCCGAGCTGATCCTGACGCCGGAAAGTGGTGGCATGGAGGCCGCGCGCGACCTCGCGGAGCGCATGCGCGACGCCGGAGAAGGCATCATCCTCGACCAGTTCGGCAATCCGGACAATCCGCTTGCGCACTACGAATCCACCGGCCCCGAGATCTGGCGCGACACCCAGGGCAGGATCACGCACTTCGTCGCCACCATGGGCACCACCGGCACCATCATGGGCGTGTCGCGCTTCCTCAAGGAACAGAATCCCGCCATCCAGGTGATCGGGGTCCATCCCGCGCCGGGCGCGCAGGTGCCGGGCATCCGCAAGTGGCCCGAGGCCTACCTGCCGAAAATCTACGAGCCCTCGCGCGTGGACCGCATCGTCGAGGTGAGCCAGGCCGATGCCGAGCAGACCACGCGCCGGCTGGCGGCCGAGGAGGGCATCTTTGCCGGCGTGTCATCGGGCGGCGGCTGCTGGGCGGCGCTGCAGTTGAGCCTGGCGCTGAGAGATGCCGTGATCGTGCACATCGTGTGCGACCGCGGTGACCGCTACCTGTCGACGGGCGTGTTTCCGGCATGATCCCGGTCCTCGCCTTCGACATCGAGACCATCCCCGACTGCGCCGGGCTGATCGAGGTGCTGGGCCTGCCGCCCGACACGCCGCACGCGCATGTGGCCGAGATCGCCTTTCAGCAGAGGCGCAAGCAGACCGGATCGGATTTCCTGCAGCCCTACGTACAGCGCGTGGCGGCGATCTCGTGCGCGCTGCGCGACCGTGAGGGTTTCCGCGTGTGGTCGTTGGGCGCGCCCGACGAGGACGAAGCGCATCTGGTGCAGCGCTTTTTCGATGGCATTGCGCGCTTCACGCCGCAGCTCGTGTCCTGGAACGGTTCGGGCTTCGACCTGCCGGTACTGGTCCAGCGCGCGCTGGTGCACGGCCTGGAGGCGACGCGCTTCTGGGACCAGGGCGAGGACGATCGCGAGTTCAAGTGGAACAACTACCTGTCGCGCTACCACGGCCGTCATCTCGACCTGATGGACCTGCTCTCGCTGTATCAGGGGCGTGCGGCGGCACCGCTGGACGAGATGGCACGCCTGTGCGGATTTCCGGGCAAGCTGGGCATGGACGGTTCGCAGGTGTGGGGCGCCTATGCCGAAGGGCGCATCGGCGAGATCCGCGCCTATTGCGAGACCGATGCCACCAATACCTACCTGCTGTACCTGCGCTTCCAGCGCCTGCGCGGCCAGTTGAGCACCGAGGCCTATGCGGGCGAGGTGGCACTGGTGCGCGAGACCCTGGGTGCCAGCAAGGAGCCGCACTGGCAGGAGTTCATGGCGGCGTGGCGATAAAGCCCGTATTGGTGCCTTGCAGCAAAATTGTCAAATCCGTAAAATCAAAAAGCTTTGCCCCCTTATTCCGACTCTTTTCCGAAGGGAACACTGATCATGAAAAAACCCGTGCGCGTTGCCGTCACCGGCTCCGGTGGTGCGATCGGCTATAGCCTGCTGTTCCGCATTGCCAGTGGCGAAATGCTGGGTCCGGACCAGCCGGTCATCCTGCAACTGTTCGACATCACACCTTCGCTGAAGGTGGTCAATGGCGTGGTGATGGAGCTCGACGATTGCGCGTTCCCGCTGCTGCAGCAGGTGATCGTGACCGACGACGTGCGGGTGGCGTTCAAGGATGCCGACATTGCGCTGCTGGTCGGCAGCCGGCCGCGCACCGCGGGCATGGAGCGCAAGGACCTGCTGGAAATGAACGGCGCCATCTTCACCGATCAGGGACGTGCGCTGGCCGAAGTGGCTTCGCGTGACGTCAAGGTGCTGGTGGTGGGCAACCCGGCCAACACCAATTCGCTGATCGCGATGAAGAATGCCAAGGGCCTGAAGCCGCAGCAGTTCACGGCCATGATGCGCCTGGACCACAACCGTGCGCTGTCGCAGATCGCTGCCAAAGCCGGCCAGCCGGTCAGCCAGGTCAAGAAGATGATCATCTGGGGCAACCATTCGGCAACCCAGTACCCGGACCTGTTCCACGCCGAGGTCAGTGGCCGGAATGTGGCTGGAATGATCAATGATCAGGCCTGGCTGGAGTCGAATTTCATCCCGACCGTGCAGAAGCGCGGTGCCGCGATCATCGAGGCACGTGGCTCGTCGAGCGCGGCCAGTGCCGCCAATGCCGCCATTGCGCACATCCGCGACTGGGTGCTGGGCACGCCGGAAGGCGACTGGGTGACCATGGGCATTCCGTCCGATGGCAGCTATGGCATTCCCGAAGGCGTGATCTTCGGTTATCCGGTGACCTGCAAGAACGGCGTGTACACCATTGTGCAAGGCCTCGCGATCAGTGAATTCAGCCGTGGGCGCATCGACAAGACCCATGCCGAACTGCTGGAAGAGCGTGCGGCCGTGACCCACCTGCTGGGCTGAGCGCAGGCGGAAGACTTGCCGGGGCCGTAGGCGCCGGCTTTGCACGGCCAGGGGCCACCGGAATCCGGTGGCCCCTGGCGTTTCAGCGGATTCGCACCAGCGCGGTGCTGCGGCGCACCATTCGTGCGCGCCGATTCAGTGGCTGCTTGCAGCCGGTGTGCAGTTTGCGGTCACATGCAACGCAGCACCAACGGGCTGGTAGACGCCGTAGCGCACGAAGAAGTCGCGCTGTGCCTGGTAGGCCTCGTGTTCCATCTGCATCACACCCTCGCAGTTGCCGCCGTCGCGCGCGTGCTCGAAGTGGCCGGAGCGCTGCTGCAGGTAATGCACCATTTCATGCACCACCACCGCGCTGGAGTAGGTGCTGTCGAGCGGCGCCAGACCTTGATCCAGGTAGATCTTCTCGCCTGGCGGGAACCACCCCAGCACCTTGCAATCGTGGTCGGCGCAGGCCCAGTGCACCAGTTCGGCGTGGCTGACCAGAACCACATCCGGCAGGTGGTCTGGTGCCGGGTAGCCGCTCAAGGTCACGGCCCAGGACATCAGTGCGGCGAGCAGATCGTTCATTGACGGCTCCCTGCGCGTCGGCGGCCTCGCGGCCACCGGCGGGACCTCGACCGGCCGGTGGCCGGCGGCAAGATCCCAAGTGCAATCGGAATCGCATGCAACGAGCGTGCCAGTCATATTGCATTGCAAAAAATCAATCCCGCAAGGGTCGTCTGCTGGTGTACGATTTCTTCTGCGGCGGGCCGCACGATCGCATAAGAGCCCGGACCGGAAGGGAGAACAGATGCAAAGGACCATGCTGCAAGCCAAGTTGCACCGCGTCACGACCACCCTGTCGGAACTGCACTATGAGGGTTCGTGTGCAATCGACCAGGACCTGCTGGATGCGGCCGGCTTGCTCGAATACCAGGCTATCGACATCTACAACGTCAACAATGGCGCGCGTTTTTCAACCTACATCATTGCCGCCGAGCGTGGCAGCGGCACCATCTCCGTCAATGGGGCGGCCGCACGCCAGGCCGCAGTGGGTGATCTGCTGATCATCGCCGCCTATGCGGTCTACGATCAGGCTGAACTGGCCCACTATGCGCCGCGCCTGATCTACGTGGATGGTGGCAACCGCATCAAAGGTCAGCGCGACCACATCCCGGTGCAGGCTGCCCCGCAGTCCGTTCGGAGCGTTCACGGAATTTAAATGTCATGTCGCTAGACTGGCCCTGGGGTCCCAACAACACCAAACCAGGGAAGTCAGCCACATGCAAAACAATGACCGTCGCAAGTTCCTCCACGTCCTGGGAGCCGGCACCATCGCCGCGTCCCTTCCGGACAGCATCAGCCGCGCGCTGGCGATTCCAGCCAACGATCGCACCGGGACGATCCGGGATGTCGAGCACATCGTCATCCTGACCCAGGAAAACCAATCCTTCGATCACTACTTCGGCACCCTGCGCGGTGTGCGCGGCTTTGCCGATCCGCGTGCAGTCAAGCTGCCGAACGGTCGCGCGGTCTGGTACCAGCCGGATGGCAAGGGTGGTGAACTGCCGCCTTTCCGCGTCAACCAGGCCAGCCTGGGCCTGAGCTATCTGCCCGGCACGGCGCACGACTGGAACAGCAGCCACGCTGCCTGGAACCACGGCCAGTACGACCAGTGGGTGCCCAACAAGTCGCCCATGACCATGGCGTACATGAAGCGCGACGATATCCCTTATCACTTCGCGCTGGCGGACGCCTTCACCGTGTGCGATGCCTATCACTGCTCGGTGATGGGACCGACCGACCCCAACCGTTACCACATGTGGACCGGCTGGACCGGCAATGACGGCAAGGGCGGAGGCCCGGTGCTGAGCAATGCCGAAGTGGGCTACGACTGGACCACCTACCCCGAACGCCTGCAGGCGGCCGGGGTCAGCTGGAAGGTCTACCAGGACGTCGGCACCGGTCTGACCGGCGCGGGCTACTGGGGCTGGACCGACAACGCCTATATCGGCAACTACGGCGACAATGCGCTGCTGTACTTCCACCAGTACCAGAACGCGCTGCCGGGCAATCCGCTGGCGGACAATGCCAAGACCGGCACCGACATCTCGGCGGGCGGCACCCTGTTCGACCAGTTCAGCGCGGACGTGCGCAACGGCACCCTGCCGCAGGTCTCCTGGATTGCACCGCCGGAAGCCTACAGCGAGCATCCGAACTGGCCTGCCAACTTCGGCGCCTGGTACATCTCGCAGATCCTCGACATCCTGACCTCCAATCCCGAGGTGTGGAGCAAGACCGTGCTGTTCCTGAACTGGGACGAGAACGACGGCGGCTTCGACCACGTCGTGTCGCCCACGCCGCCGGCCACGGCGGCCGACGGCCTGTCGACGGTGGCCACCACCAACGAGATCTTCGCGGGTGATGCCAGTTTCGTGAGCGGCCCGATCGGTCTCGGCACGCGGGTGCCGCTGATCGCCATTTCGCCGTGGAGCAAGGGCGGTTACGTCAACTCCCAGGTGTTCGACCACACCTCGCTGATCCGCTTCATCGAGAAGCGCTTCGGGGTGCACGAGCCCAACATCACGGCCTGGCGCAGCAGCGTGGCGGGTGACCTGACCTCGGTGTTCAACTTTGCCGACCCCAACGGGCACAAGGTCAAGCTGCCTTCGACCGATGCCTATCTGCCGCCGGATGCCCTGCGTCACCCCAGCATCACGGTCGATGCCAGCAACATCCTGGTCGGTGTGCCCGCCCAGGAGCCGGGCATGCGGCCGGCGCGTGCTTTGCCCTACGAGTTCGATGTGACGGCCGCGGCGCATCCGGGCAGTAGCAGCGTGCGCCTGCACTTCGCCAACACCGGTGCCGCCACGGCAGTCTTCCAGGTGCGCTCGGCTGCCGGTGAACTGCCGCGCAGCTACACCGTCGAGCCGGGCAAGCTGCTCGCCGACAACTGGTCGGCGGCGGGCGCCTATGATCTGGCGGTGTATGGCCCCAATGGTTTCTTCCGCAGCTTCGCAGGCAGCATGGCGGCCGGCAGTGGCAAGCTCGCGGTGGAGACGCGCTACCTCGACGACGAGCACGGCGGCGTCGAACTCGAAATCACCAATGGCGGCGACCATACCACCACGGTCACGGTGTCCGATGCCTATACGGGCAAGTCGCTCAGCCGCCTGCTGGCGCCGCGCGAGAGCTTCGAGCAGGCCTGGATGCTGGCGCAATTCCACGGCTGGTACGATCTGGTCGTGAGTTCCAGCGCTGACTCCGCGCTCAAGCTGCGCCTGGCCGGCCACGTCGAGACGGGTCGCGAGAGCCAGTCCGATCCGGTCCTGGGCGGCCTGGTCCTCAAGGCCTGAGCGGCGACCGGTGCCCGGCGCCGCTAGCGCGCCGGGGCCGGCTCCGACGGTGGAGCGGCGTCATTTCCGCTCCGCCGCTCCGCGAGGATGGCCTCCCGGTCGTCCTTGGAAAACAGTCGCGTGGTGCAGCGAGCCATCACGTCGGCGGTGTCGGCATTGAATTGCGCCAGTTCATCGCTCAGGGTTTCGAGCGAGGCGTTGAAATGTTTCACGCTGTCATTGTGTCCGGCGAGCTGGCTGTTGAAAGTGGCCAGCCGCGCCGTGTCGCCGCTGTCGACGCGGCGCATCTGCTCCGACAGCAGGCGCGCCTCGTCGGCGAGGGCGGCGGCTTCGCTGTCGCTCAGCTGGCGTTCCTGGTCGAGGATCCGGCGGCGGTGTTCGAGCGCATCCTGCTGGTCCATGCACTGGCGCAGTTCGGCGCGGCTCATCACCTCAGGGCGTTTGGCGGGCGCTGGCGCAGCCTCTTCTGCGGTCGCGCCGTCGTGCGCAGCCGTCAAACACGCCAGCATCAGCAGGGCATGCCAATGCCGGCAAAACGGGGGTGAAGCCTTGGTGTGATGGCGCAATTGCGGCTGTCGCAGGTTTCAGTAACCCTGAACTCTAGCACGGCGGCGCGGGCCCGCCGCGCGTCAGTCCCTAGGTGTGGAACTGCCGCACCAGCTGCTGGATGCCAGCCACCACCAGGGCGAGATCGCCGCTGGCCTCCTGGGCCTTGCCCATGCGCGAGGTGATGCTGGTGGACATGTCGTGGATATGCCTGGCGCGTTCATGTACGGCGGCATTGGTGCCGGTCAGCGCATCCAGCGAAGAGGCGATTTCCTGCAGTCGCAGGCTGGTATGGTCGTAGTCGGTCACGATCCGGCGGAAGCTGCCAGCGGCACCTGCTGCAACCTGGATCACGCCGCCGATGTCGGCGGTGATGCGTGCGGTCTCCGCGCGCGTGGCCTCGACCAGGCTCACCATCGCATCGATGTCGGCACTGATCTCGCGTGTGGCGGCGTCGACCTGGTCGGCAAGCTTGCGCACTTCGTCGGCGACCACTGCGAACCCGCGCCCGGTCTCGCCGGCGCGGGCCGCCTCGATCGCTGCATTGAGGGCCAGCAGGTTGGTCTGGCTGGCAATCCTGCCGATCATGCGGCTGATGTTGCGGATGCTGTCGGAACGCGTGCTGAGCGTGCCGATATGGGTGTTGAAGCCCTCCAGGGTCTGGCCTGCCGCACTGACCGTCTTGACCACGGATTCAAGTTCGCCCATCGACGTGCGTGCCTGCTCAGTGCCGGCGACGGTGCCGTCCGCGATGCGGTCGGTGGTTTCCGCCGCGAGCTGCACGGCACACCGCGCCTGCTCGCTGGAATCCAGGATCTCGGCGGTCAGCCGCTCCTGCTCCCGGGCGCCGCCGGCCGTCTCGCTTATGTGCTGCCCGACCCGGCCGGATTCCTGCTCGATGCTGACGCTCATGTCGCGCACCGAGACCACCACCTGGCGCAGCACTTGTGCGAAGCTGTTGTAGGCGACGGCCAGGCGGCGCAGTTCGTCGTGCGTTTCCAGCGGCAGAGTGCGCGTGAAGTCGCCGCCTCCGCCGGGGACGGCGCTGAAAATCTCGATCATGTGCAGCAGCGGGCGCACGATCAGGCGGCGCAGGTACCACCACTGGAAAAAGCCGAAGCCGATCGCCAGCACGTTGACGCCGCAGAACAGCGTCCAGGCCTGTTGCTGGCGTTCGAGGATGGCGGTGGCGATCGCCGGATCAACTTTGCCGGCTGCCAGCAGGGCGGTGGTCGCGGCATCCTGCTGCCACAGGATCACGAGGCAGGCGGCGTTGCCGGCCAGGATCAGCAGGAAACTGCCCAGCTTGCGTCCCAGGCTGTGCCAGAAGCTGCGTTCACACCAGTCGTAGAGTTTCCAGAAGCCGTTCATCGCGGGCGCCGTTGATGCTTGCTCATCTCGCTAGCGGCTTCCGCGAGGGAAGCTGAACCCTGCTCAACGTTTCCTTGCCGATCCGGTCGCAGTCCAGACCGGATCGGCAAGGGACGTTCAGATTGTCACGCCGTCGGCGACTTCGCGGTACTCCGCGATCTGGTCGAAGTTCATGTAGCGGTAGACCTTGGCGCCGTCGGCATTGATCACGCCCATGTCGGCGTGGTACTCGGCCACCGTCGGAATCCGTCCCAGGCGTGCGGCAATGGCCGCGAGCTCTGCCGAGGCCAGATACACGTTGCTGTTCTTGCCGAGGCGGTTGGGGAAATTGCGCGTGGACGTCGACACCACCGTGGAACCCTCATGCACCTGCGCCTGGTTGCCCATGCACAGCGAGCAGCCGGGCATTTCCATGCGCGCACCGGCAACGCCCAGCGTGCTGTAGTGGCCTTCCTTGGTCAGCTCATCCTTGTCCATCTTGGTCGGCGGGGCCACCCACAGGCGGGTGGGGATGTCCTTGCGGCCTTCGAGCAGCTTGGAGGCGGCGCGGAAGTGGCCGATGTTGGTCATGCACGAGCCGATGAACACCTCGTCGATCTTGGCGCCCTGGACGTCGGACAGCACGCGGGCGTCGTCCGGGTCATTGGGGCAGCACAGGATCGGTTCCTTGATGTCGGCCAGGTCGATCTCGATCACGGCAGCATATTCGGCGTCGGCGTCCGGTTGCAGCAGTTGGGGCGCGGCGAGCCAGGCTTCCATGGCCTGGATGCGGCGCTCCAGGCTGCGCCGGTCCTGGTAGCCGTTGGAGATCATCCACTTGAGCAGCACGATGTTCGAGTTCAGGTACTCGATGATCGGCTCCTTGTTCAGGCGCACCGTGCAGCCGGCGGCGGAGCGCTCGGCCGACGCGTCGGACAGCTCGAAGGCCTGTTCCACCTTGAGGTTCGGCAGGCCTTCGATCTCGAGCACGCGGCCGGAGAAGATGTTCTTCTTGCCTTGCTTGGCCACGGTCAGCAGGCCGGCCTTGATGGCATACATCGGGATCGCATGCACCAGATCGCGCAGCGTGATGCCGGGCTGCATCTGGCCCTTGAAGCGCACCAGCACCGATTCCGGCATGTCGAGCGGCATCACGCCGGTTGCGGCGGCAAAGGCAACCAGGCCTGAACCCGCCGGGAAGCTGATGCCGATCGGGAAGCGCGTATGGCTGTCGCCACCGGTGCCGACGGTGTCGGGCAGCAGCATGCGGTTGAGCCAGGAATGGATGACGCCGTCACCCGGCCGCAGCGCAATGCCGCCGCGGTTGGAGATGAAGGCCGGCAGTTCGCGGTGGGTCTTGACGTCGACCGGCTTGGGGTAGGCCGCGGTGTGGCAGAAGGACTGCATCACGAGGTCGGACGAGAAGCCGAGGCAGGCCAGATCCTTGAGTTCGTCGCGCGTCATCGGGCCGGTGGTGTCCTGCGAACCGACCGAGGTCATGCGCGGCTCGCAGTAGGTGCCCGGGCGCATGCCCTGGCCTTCCGGCAGGCCGCACGCGCGGCCGACCATCTTCTGCGCCAGGGTGTAGCCCTTGCCGCTGTCCCTGGGGGAAACGGGCAGACGGAACACGGTGCTGGCCGGCAGCGACAGGAAGTCGCGCGCCTTGGCGGTCAGGCTGCGGCCGATGATCAGGTTGATGCGGCCGCCGGCACGCACCTCGTCCAGCAGCACCTGGCTCTTGAGCGCGAAGGTGGCGGCGACGGCGCCGTTCTTCTCGATCCGGCCTTCATACGGGAAGATGTCGACCACGTCGCCCATCTCGAGCGCCGCGACATCGACTTCGATCGGCAGCGCACCCGAGTCCTCCTGGGTGTTGAAGAAGATCGGCGCGATCTTGCCGCCCAGCGTGACACCCCCGAAGCGCTTGTTGGGCACGTAGGGGATGTCCTCGCCGGTGGCCCAGATCACGCTGTTGGTGGCGGACTTGCGCGAAGAGCCGGTGCCGACCACGTCACCCACATAGGCCACCAGGTGGCCCTTCTTCTTGAGATCATCGATGAACTGCATCGGGCCGCGCTTGCCGTCTTCCTCGGGCTTGAAGGCCGCGTCCGGACGCGTGTTCTTGAGCATCGCGAGGTAGTGCAGCGGGATGTCCGGGCGGCTCCAGGCGTCGGGCGCCGGCGACAGGTCGTCGGTGTTGGTTTCGCCGGGCACCTTGAACACGGTCACGGTGATCTTGTGCGCCACTTCGGGGCGGCTGGTGAACCATTCGGCATCGGCCCAGGACTGGATCACGGCGCGCGCGTTGGCATTGCCGGCCTTGGCGAGTTCGGCAACATCGTGGAAGAAGTCGAACATCAGCAGGGTCTTGCGGAGCGCGGCGGCAGCCACCGTGCCGACCTCGGCATCGCCCAGCAGGTCGATCAGCGGCTTGACGTTGTAGCCGCCCACCATGGTGCCGAGCAGTTCGGTGGCCTTGGTGCGCGAGATCAGGCCGACCGCGAGTTCGCCATCGGCGACTGCGGTCAGGAAGGAGGCCTTGACCTTGGCGGCGTCATCGACACCCGGTGGCACGCGGTGGGTGAGCAGCTCCAGCAGGAAGGCCTCTTCGCCCGCCGGTGGATTCTTGATCAGCTCGATCAGGTCGGCGGTCTGCTGCGCGGTCAGCGGCAGCGGCGGAATGCCGTAGCTGGCACGTTCGGCCGCATGTTGGCGATAGGCTTCAAGCATGGTGGGGTCCTCGGTTCAGGAAACGATTCTCGATTTTCGCACGCAGCATCCTGCGGCGGGGAAGGTAATAGGACTTATGCGGCAGGCGGCGGCACGCGCACCCAGCCTTCCATGAGCACGCGTGCACTGCGGCTCATGACGGCCTTGCTGACGCGCCATTCGCCGTCGATCCGCTGCGCCTCTGCGCCCACGCGCAGGGTGCCGGAAGGGTGGCCGAAGCGCACTGCGCGGCGTTCGCCGCCGCCGGCGGCGAGATTGACCAGGGTGCCGGGGATGGCGGCCGCAGTTCCGATCGCGACGGCTGCCGTGCCCATCATGGCGTGATGCAGCTTGCCCATCGACAGCGCGCGCACGCGCAGGTCGATGTCGGCCGCCTGCACCTGCTTGCCGCTCGAGGACAGGTAGTCGGCGGGCGGGGCCACGAACGCCACCTTGGGCGTGTGCTGACGCCGTGCCGCTTCGTCGATGTGCGCGATCAGCCCCATGCGCAGCGCACCGTGGGCGCGGATGGTCTCGAACATGGCCAGCGCCGTGGCGTCGCCGTTGATGGCGTCCTGCAGTTCGCTGCCCTTGTAGCCGATGGCGTCGGCATTGACGAAGATGGTGGGGATGCCGGCATTGATCAGCGTGGCCTGGAGCATGCCCACGCCGGGCACCTCGAGCGTGTCGACCAGCTTGCCGGTCGGGAACATCGCCCCGCCCGCGCCTTCCTCGTCGGCGGCGGGATCCAAGAACTCCAGCTGCACCTCGGCGGCGGGGAAGGTCACGCCGTCGAGTTCGAAGTCTCCCGTTTCCTGCACGGCGCCGTGGCTGACCGGCACATGGGCGATGATGGTCTTGCCGATGTTGGCCTGCCAGATGCGCACCGTGGCGAGGCCATCGCGCGGCACCCGGGCCGGGTCGATCAGGCCGTTGCTGAGCGCGAACGGCCCCACCGCGGCCGACAGGTTGCCGCAGTTGCCGCTCCAGTCGACAAAGGCCTTGTCGATCGACACCTGGCCGAACAGGTAGTCGACGTCATGGTCGGCGCGGCTGCTGCGTGACAGGATCACCGTCTTGCTGGTGCTCGAGGTGGCACCCCCCATGCCGTCGATCTGCTTGCCGTAGGGGTCGTGGCTGCCGATCACGCGCAGCAGCAGGGCAT
>JAGWIJ010000055.1 GCA_028873535.1 Pseudomonadota bacterium | reverse complement strand
GGTCTCGGCCTCGCCGGCCTTCAGGCGCTGGGCCAGAAAGCCGACATGGACCCAGCCGGCGCGCTCGGGCGTGACTTCGGCGATGTCGCGCCCGGCGGCGTGCGCCTTGACGAGAAGCGGGCTCGTCATCGCGCGGCCCCGCTGGCGTTCAGCCGCGCAACGAGGGCGCGCAGCGTGTCGTGGCCCAGCTTCGCATAGCGATAGCTCGGCGCCACCGCCGGGTCCTGCTCGGCTTCGACGACGAGCCAGCCTTCGTAGCCGGCCGCGTGCAAGGTGCCGAGAACGGCATCGAAATCGATCGCGCCGTCGCCCGGCACCGTGAAGGTGCCATTGATGACGCCTTCGAGAAAGCTCCAGTTCTCGTTGCGCGCCGCGGCGATGACCTTGGCGCGAACGTCCTTGCAATGGACGTGGACCACGCGGCCGAGGTGGCGCTTGAGCAAGGCCACCGGATCGCTCGCGCCGCCGAAATAGGCGTGGCCGGTGTCGAACAGCAGGCCGACCTTGTCGGCATCGGTCTCGGCCATCAGGCGGTCGATGTCGGCGGGCGACTCGACGTAGGCGCCCATGTGGTGGTGGTAGGCGAGCGTGATGCCGTAGCGCGACTTCAGGTGCGAGCCGAAGCCGTTCAGGCGCTCGGCATAGCCCTTCCACTGGGCGTCCGTCGCGAAGCGCGGACGCTTGCTCACCGGCACGTCGATGCGGCCCTGGACCGAGCCCGCCACCTCGCCGTAGACCACGACCTTGCAGCCCTGGGCCTGCAGCTTCGTCATGTGGGCGACGCAGTTTGAGATCTCGTCTTCGAGCCGGCCTTCGGCGAGCCCGCCCGAATACCAGCCCGAGACGCAGGCGACGCCGTATTCGGCGAGCTTGGCCTTCAAGGCCTGCGGATCGGTCGGGAACTTGCCGCCGAGTTCGAAGCCTTCGAAGCCGATCTCGGCGCCTTCGGACAAGGCGGTCTCGAGCGGGGTTTCGCCGCCGAGCGAGGGCAGGTCGTCGTTGCTCCAGGAAATCGGGTTGATGCCGATGCGGACGTTCCAGGGTTTCATGGTCGGGTTGGGGGTGGATGGAGTCAAAGGCGTTGCAGGGTCTTGGCCTGTTCGTAGGCGCTGCGGGCGCTGCGCACTTCGGCGCGGGTCGAGACCTCGGGGATGCCGACCTCCCACCAGCAGCCGCCCTCGGCCGTGACGCGCTGGTGCGTGGTGTCGATGACGATGACCTGGGTGCCGCGTGCGGCGCGCGCCGCGGCCATCGCGGTCTTCAGCGCGGCGACGTCGGCAACGTGCACCGCCTGCGCGCCCAGGCTCGCGGCGTTCATCGCGAAGTCGATCGTCGGGCGGCTGCCGCCCTCGCCGATGCAGTCGTCGAGCATGTTGTTGAAGGCGGCGCCGCCGGTCGCGGTCTGCAGGCGCTGGATGCAGCCGTAGCCGCGGTTGTCGAGCACGACGACGATGAGCTTGTGGCCGAGCATCGAGGCGGTCGCGAGTTCGGCGTTGAGCATCAGGTAGGAGCCGTCGCCGACCATCACGATGACCTCGGCGTCGGGCCGCGCCATCTTCGCGCCCAGGCCGCCGGCGATCTCGTAGCCCATGCACGAGTAGCCGTATTCCATGTGGTAGCCGCCCGGAACGGCGGCACGCCACAGCTTGTGCAGCTCCGCCGGCAGCGTCCCGGCCGCGCACACCGCGATGTCGCGCGCCGGTGAATCGGCAGCGGAAGCCTGCACCGCGCCGATCACCTGGGCGTAGGTCGGCAGCCGGGCGCGCGCGCTCAGCACCACCTCGGCGACGGTGTCGCGCCAGCGCTGCCCCAGCCCGCGCGCGGACGCGCTCCAGGCCGCTTCGGCGTGCCAGCCCTCGACGGCATGGCCGAGCGCTTCAAGGCCCAGGCGCGCATCGGCCTGCAGTGCGGCGCCGGGCCACTTGATGGTGTCGAAGACGTTGGCGTTGAGCGACACCACCTGCGCCTGCGCGAACAGCGTGTTCGAACCGGTGGTGAAGTCCTGCAACCGGGTACCCACGGCAATCACGACATCGGCCTGCGCCGCCAGCGAGTTGGCCGCACTGCCGCCGGTCACGCCGATCGGTCCGGCCTGCAGCGGATGGTCCCACGGCAACGCGCTCTTGCCCGCCTGCGTCTCGCCGACCGGGATGCCGTGCTTCTCGGCGAATGCCTGCAGCGCCTGCGTGCCGCCTTCGCTGTACAACACGCCGCCACCCGCCACCAGCAGCGGACGGCGTGCCCGGCGCAGCAGGGCCGCCGCCTCGGCGACCTCGCTGGCGTGCGGCACCGGTGCGCGGAAGCGCACCAGACGGGGTGCGAAGAAGCTCGCCGGCCAGTCGTGCGCCTGCGTCTGCACATCCTGCGGCAGCGCCAGGGTCACGGGGCCGCACAGGGCGGCATCGGTGAGCACCGCCAGGGCGCGCGGCAGGGCCGTGAGCAGCTGCTGCGGCGCCACGATACGGTCGAAATAGCGTGACACCGGGCGCAGCGCGTCGTTGACCGACACGCTCCCATCGCTGCTGTCCTCCAGTTGCTGCAGCACCGGGTCCGGCGCGCGCGACACGAAGATGTCACCCGGCAGCAGCAGCAGCGGCAGGCGGTTGACGTGCGCGAGCGCGGCCGCGGTGACCAGATTGGTGGCGCCGGGCCCGATCGAGGTCGTGACCGCCATCATGCGGCGGCGGAAGTGCGCCTTGGCGTAGGCGATGGCGGCGTGCGCCATGCCTTGCTCATTGTGGCCGCGGAAGGTCGGCAGCAGTTCGCGCTGCGTCTGCAGCGCTTCGCCCAGGCCGGCCACGTTGCCGTGTCCGAAAATCGCCCACACGCCGCCGAACAGCGCCACATCGCCTTGCGGCGTGGCCACGCGCTGGGCCGCCAACCAGCGCACCAGCGCCTGTGCCGTGGTCAGACGGATGGTATCGCCGCTCATGCTGCCACCTCTCTTGGGAGTGCCGGGCCCGATTTCCGCACCCCTTCCCAGGCGCGGATCAGCTGCTCGAAGATGTCGCGGCACAGGCTGACCAGTTGCGCGTCATCGATGGCGCCGGACAGCCAGGCGGCCGAGGGCTCGTGGAAGATGGTGCGGCCGACGGCGAAGCCGCGGCAGCTGCGGCTGCCCCTGGCCTCGCCGAAGGAGGCGAGCAGTTCGTCGAGCGGGGCGTTGAGCCCCAGCATCACCACGCCGCGGCACCAGGGATCGCGCGCCTCGATCAGCGCATCGACCGCGCTCCACTGCGCTGCGCTCATCGGCGCGAGCTTCCACCAGTCGGGCTTGATGCCCAGGTTGTAGAAGCGCTTGAGTGCGCGCACCACGGTGTCTGGCGCCTGCGGCAGGTGGCGCGGCGGGATGAGCTCGAGCAGCAGTTCGTGGCCGCTGGCATTGGTGGCGTCATACAGCGCGCGGACCTGGGCCTCCTGCTCGAGCCGGTTCACGGCATCGTCGTCGGGATGATAGAAGACCAGGCACTTGACCACGTGCTCCTGCGGCCAGTGTTCGAGCGCGCTGCCGATCGATCGCCCGGCCTCGAACACCAGCGGGTTCGATCCGGGCAGCTCGACCGGGCGCCCGATCCACCAGCCGCGTCCGGTCGCGGCATGCAGGGCCTGTTCGCCGAAGCGGTCGTCGATCAGCACGCCGATGCGTCCGGCGCGGTCCAGGTCCTGCTCGGTCTGGGCGACTGCCTCGACCAGCAGGCGCTTGAGGCGGGGCAAGGCGGAGTCCGACGCGCCGCATTCGCGCGCCAGGTCCAGGAACTGGCTGCGGTGGTCGAAGGCGAACACGCACAGGTCGTCCCAGATCTTGCGCCGCGGTGTCACGCGATGCAGGCGCTGCAGGGCGGCATCGCTGGCAGGCGCCGCGATGCGATGGCTGTTGGCGAGGAAGTACTGCAGTTCGACTTCGGTGGGCATCGCCGGTGCGCAGCCGTGGCGCGACACCACGAGTGCGCCGCAACCGTTGGCACGCCGGCAGCAGTCGCCGTAGTCGCTGCCACGCAGCCAGCCTGACAGGAAACCCGACAGGAAGGCGTCACCTGCGCCCAGCACATTGAGGACTTCGACGCGCGCACCGGCCACGCTGAAGGCGTCTTCGATCCGCGCCGGGATGGCGGCGCTGATCACCGCGCAGCCGAGTGCGCCGCGCTTGACCACCAGGGTGGCGGGCGACAGCTCGCGCACGCGCTGCAGCGCCGTGATCAGGTCGGTGCTGCCCCCCGCAATATGGAACTCCTCTTCGGTGCCGACGATCAGGTCGAACCAGGGCAGGATCTCCTGCAGACTCCGGCTCACCGCCTCGCTGGGGAGATAGCGCGTCTCGCCGTCGCCCGGGCTGGTCAGGCCCCACAGCACGGGCCGGTAGTCGATGTCGAGCACCGTGCGCACGTCATGGCGACGCGCGAGTTCCAGTGCGCGCAGCGAGCCGGCGCGCACGCGCGGCGCCGAGAAGTGGGTGCCGGTGATGTGCAACGCCCGGCTGCCGGCGATGAAGTCCTCGTCGACGTCCTCCGGCCCGAAGGCCATGTCGGCGCAGTTGTCACGATAGAAGATCAGCGGGAAGGTGTCGCGGTCCTTGATGCCGAGCAGGACCAGCGCCGTCAGGCGTTCCGGATCCACCTTCACCTGCGAAGTGTCGCAGCCCTCGCGTTCAAGGGTCTCGAGCAGGAAGCGTCCCATCTGCTCGTTGCCCACGCGCGCCAGCATGGCGCTGCGCAGCCCCAGGCGCGCGGTGCCGAAGGCGACATTGGCCGAGGAGCCGCCGAGGTACTTGGAGAAACTGGTGACGTCCTCCAGGCGCGCGCCGAACTGGCGCGCATACAGGTCGACCGCGAGGCGGCCGATGGAGACCAGGTCGCGTGCCCGGTCGACGGCAAATGCTGTGGTGTTCTTCATCTGGCCGCTCCTCAGACCGCGACGCCGTCGAGTTCCGACATCAGCTTCTGCATCTCGGTCCCGCCGGCCATGATGTCGAGCACCTCGTCCTTGGAGATCGCGTCCTTGGCGTAGGTGCCCACCGACACGCCGCGGTTGAGCAGCGTGAAGGTGTCGCCGATCGGGTAGGCGTGGTGCACGTTGTGGGTGATGAAGATCACCGAGATGCCCTGGTCGCGCGCGTGGTGGATCAGTTTGAGCACGTTGAAGGACTGGCGCACCCCGAGTGCCGCGGTCGGCTCGTCCAGGATCAGCACGCGGGCGCCGAAGTGGATCGCACGCGCGATCGCCAGGCACTGCTTCTCGCCGCCCGACATGGTGCCTACCGGCTGGTTGGCGTCGCGGATCAGGATGCCCATGTTGCGCAGCCGGTCGGCGGCCACCTCGGCCATGGTCGCGGTGTCGAGCGCCGGAAACACGCCGAAGCGCGTCTTCACCGGCTCGCGGCCGAGGAAAAAATTGCGTGCGATCGACATCAGCGGCACCAGGGCCAGGTCCTGGTAGACGGTCGCGATGCCGCGGTCGAGCGCCTGGCGCGGGCTTTCGAATTCGACCGCGGCGCCGTCGACGCGGAACGCGCCCGAGGAGGGCTTGTGCACGCCCGCCAGGGTCTTGATCAGGGTGCTCTTGCCGGCGCCATTGTCGCCCAGCAGGCAGTGCACCTCGCCGCGCCGCAGGCGCAGGGTCACGTCGCGCAGTGCGATGGCGGAGCCGAAGCGCTTGCTGACGTTCTGGAGTTCGAGGATGTATTCGCTTGCCATGATCGTGGACTCCCCTGGTTCAGCGGCTTTCCGTCACGCGACGGCGCACGAAGTTGTTGAAGATCACCGCCACCAGCAGCATCAGGCCGAGGAACACACGGAACCAGTCGGAGTTGGCGTCGGTGTAGGTGATGCCGATCTGCACCACGCCGAAGATCAGCGCCCCGACCGAGGCACCGACCACCGAGCCGTAGCCCCCGGTCAGCAGGGTCCCACCGATCACCGCAGCGATGATCGCCTCGAATTCCTTCTGCAGTCCGCGGTCGGCGGCAGCCGATCCGATGTCGCAGACCTGCAGGGTGGCGAACAGGCAGGCGCAGAAGGCGGTGAACATGAACAGCGAGGTCTTGACGGCCTTCACCGGCACGCCGACGTTCTTGGCGGCATTGGCGTCACCGCCGACGGCGTAGATCCAGTTGCCGATGCGTGTGAAGGACAGCACCAGCGAGGAGCACACCAGCAGCACGCCCCACCACAGGATCACCTTGGGGACGCCGTGGACCACGGGGGTGCCGTCGGAGGTCATCGCCACCATGCCGTGTGCCGCCAGCCAGTTGAACAGGTCTTCGCCGACCGTGCCGACGAACAGCGCGCCGGCCAGCCAGTCCTCGGCGGCGAGGGCGCCGATCCCGGACACGATGGTGCGGTTGGTGAAATGGATCGAGAGCGCCAGCGACAGGCCGCGCAGGATGAACAGGAAAGCCAGCGTGACGATGAAGGACGGCAGCCGGGTCTTGATCACCAGGTAGCCGTTGAGCCAGCCCAGGGCCAGGCAGCCGACGAAGGCGACCAGCACGGACAGCCAGACCGGCCAATGGAAGTAGAGGGGCGGGATGGCGATCATCATGCCGGCAAAGCCGATCATCGAGCCCATCGAAAGGTCGAATTCGCCGCCGATCATCAGCAGGCAGGCGCCGATCGAGATGATGCCCAGGTAGGCAGCCACGGTCTGCCAGTTGAGGATGCCGTCGAGCGCGAACATGCCAGAGCCGCTGGCGGCATAGCCGAAGATGGCGAATACCAGCAGGGCGCCGGCAATCGAGGCCGACTCCGGCCGGCCCATGAAACGGTGCAACAGGCTTTGCTGCTGGACGCGGTCGTCGCGCTCGGGCGCGGCGGCCCTTGCGGTGCCGGCGGCGCTGGCGTCGGCAACGGGTTCCTTGATTGCGATCAGCGGTTGGCGTGACATCGCAGATTCTCCTAGGGGGAATTCCAGGCGGCTACGGGAAACATGGCGGCCCCGGCCTGAACGGCCGGGGCGCGTGCTGCGGCTCAGCGATACTGGCCGGCGTACTTCTCGACAAGACCGATGCTGTCCTTGGTCACGAAGCCGGGCCCCGAACCGATGTGGCGGGCACCCCAGACCGGCTCCAGGCCGTAGGCCTTGAAGCGCGCAGTGGCCTTGGGATTGGCCTGGATGGCGGCCTGCACCTTGTTCAGGTCGGTGGTCTTGAGCTGCTTCATGGTGGCGAGCACGGCGACCGGGATGTAGCCCTGCAGGTAGGGCTGCTGGTCGATCGCGAACTTCACCGAGCCATCCTTGATGCCGGCGGCGATCTCGGGGCTGAGGTCGAAGGTGGCAAAGAAGGTCTTGCCCGACAGGCCCATCTTGGCCAGCACCTTCAGGCTCGGGATCGCCGAGGTGGGGCCGAGCGCGAGCACGGCGTCGGTCTTGGGGTTGTTGCGCAGGTAGGCGCTCACCTTGCTCTCGATGGTGGTCGGGTCATCGCCCGAGTCCAGCGTGGCGGCCTTGTAGTCGACGTGCAGCGCGTCGGCAAAGCCGCGGCAGCGCTCGAACGAGGCAGGGTTGGTGGCGTAGTGGTTGACGCACAGGAAGCTCTTGACCCCGGCCTTCGCCGCGCGCTCGCCAGCCAGTCTGCCCGCATTGTATTCGGGCTGCCCCACGTGCATCAGCGCACCGAGCTGCTCGCTCTGCTGGGTGGTGCCGGAGTTGATCGTGATCAGCGGGATCTTCTTGGCATTGACCTTGCCGATCGAGCTCTTGAGCACGTCGAAGTCGGCGATCGAGGTGATCACGCCGTCGTAGTTGCGCGCCGCCGCCTGTTCAATCAGGCGCGACATGTCGGCGAGGTCGCCACCCGGCGGGTTGCGGTAGTCGACTTCGACGTTGTAGTCCTCGCCGGCCTGCTTGATCGCATTCTTGATGGTGTTCCACCAGGAATCCGAATCAGGTGCATGGCTGATCAGCACATACTTGCCGTCCGCAGCAGCGGCCGCGCCGGCGGCAACCAGGGCGACGATGGTGACCAGCGCGCGCGCCTTGGCCCGAAGATCCAGTTTCTTCATGACTCCTCCCAGATTTGAATGGATGCGCAGGTCTCGCCCGGGATTTCCCGGATCTGCGCCGGGTCGGCACGGTGTGCGATGGACCGGCGGTGCCTGCGTGAGGAGAACAATAGAACCGGGCCGGAGAAATTGCAACTTTTTTTTCAATTAGAAAATTTCTTAGAAGGACTTTTCTATTTTCGGGATCTCTCCTAGAATCGGGGCAAGACCAGCCAGACCGTGATGACCATGGGCCAGCAAAACGCTGCCGACGCTCTGATGCAGAGGATTGCGCGGGAATACGACGACCTTTCCCGGCAGCTCAAGCAGATCGCGCAGTACATCGAGCACAACCGCCAGCGCATGGTGGTGGCGCGTATCCAGGAGCTTGCCGAGGCCTGCCAGGTGCAGCCATCGGCCGTGGTGCGCTTCGCGCAGCGCTTCGGCTTTTCGGGCTATTCCGAGATGCAGGGCGTGTTCCGCGACGCCTGGGGCCCGGAAGCCGCCAACAGCAGCTACCAGCAGCGCATCCGCGCGGTGATCGAAAGCCATCCGGCGCGCATGCGCAGCAGCGACGTGGCACGCGGCTTCCTCGAAGCCTGCCAGGCCGGACTCGACGACCTGCGCCACGGCCTGGACGACAGCGCTTTCGAAGCGGCAGTGACCCAGCTGCAGGTGGCCGACCACATCTACGTCATCGCGGTGCGCCGCATGTTCCCGGTCGCGGCCTACCTGGGCTATGCGCTCCAGCACACGCGCAAGCGCGTGGTCCTGCTCGACGGTGTCGGTGGCATGCTGAACCAGCAACTGCAGGGGCTGCGGGCCGGCGACGTGCTGGTGGCGGTGAGCATGCCGCCTTACGGACCCGAGACCCGTCGTGCCGTCAAGCTGGCCCGCCAGCGCAAGGCACGCGTGCTGGCGCTGACCGACAGCGTGCTGTCACCGATCGCACGCGAGGCCGACGTGGTGCTGCAGGTGCGCGAAAGCGAGGCCTACAGCTTCCGCGCACTGGCCAGCCCGATGAGCCTGGCGCAATCCCTATTCATCGCCCTGGCCTACCGGCTGGAGCTGAACATCGCGCAGCACGAACACCACGAACATCCGGAGGAGATCAATCCACATGAAGACTAGTCTTGCAGTGATCGGCGCCGGCCGCATCGGCCAGATCCACGCCGGCAACGCCGCACGCCACCCCGCCATCCAGCTCGCCGGCATTGCCGACGCGCTGCCCCAGCCCGCCGCAGAACTGGCCGCGCGCCTTGGCACGCGTGTGCTCGATGTCGAGCAGATCCTGGCCGACCGCGACATCGCGGGCGTGCTGATCTGCTCCTCCACCGATACCCATGCCGACCTGATCCAGCGCGCTGTCGCCGCCGGCAAGCATGTGTTCTGCGAAAAGCCGGTCGATCTCGACCTGGCGCGCGCGCGCGCCTGCCAGAAGGCGGTCGAAGCCGCCGGGCGGGCATGTCTGATCGGCTTCCAGCGCCGTTTCGATCCCACCTTCGCCGCCCTCAAGGCGCGCCTCGACGCCGGCGAGATCGGCACGCCCGAGGCGCTCACCGTGGTCAGCCGCGATCCCGGCGCGCCGCCGGTGGCCTACCTGCAGCGTTCGGGCGGCATCTTCAAGGACATGCTGATCCATGACTTCGACATCTTCCGCTGGATCCTCGGTGACGAGGCCGCCAGCCTCTACGCCACCGGCAGCTGCCTGACCGACGCGGCGATTGCGCGCGAGGCCGACGACATCGACACCACCGCGGTCACCATCCGCACGGTATCCGGCCGTCTGTGCCAGATCCACACCAGCCGCCGCGCGGCCTACGGCTACGACCAGCGCTTCGAGGTGCTGGGTTCGGACGGCATGCTGCAGGCGGGCAATCATCGGCCGACCGAAGTCACCGCTTTCGGCAGCGCAGTCGTCAGCACCGACAAGCCCGAGCATTTCTTCCTGCAGCGCTACGAGCAGGCCTACCGCGCCGAACTCGAGCACTTTGTCGCGGTGCTGGGCGGTCGCGAGACGCTGCGCGTCGGCATCGCCGACGGCGTCAAGGCCCTCGAGCTGGCCGATGCCGCGACGCGGTCCTGGCGCGAAGGCGCTGTCGTCCACTTTGGAGCCTGAGACCGTGGATCCTTTGCGCATCGGCATCGTCGGCCTCGGCCGTCTGGGCAAGCGTCACGCCGAAAACCTGGCCCGGCGCGTGCCCGGTGCAGCCCTGGTGGCAGCTGCCAGCCCGGTTGCGGACGAGCGCGACTGGGCCGCGCGCCAGCTGGGCATCGCGACCTTCGACAGCCTCGAAGGACTGCTCGGTCATGCCGGCCTGGATGCCGTCTGGCTGGTCACGCCGACCACGCTGCACGCCGACCAGATCGTGCAGGTGCTCGAGGCCGGAAAGCATGTGTTCTGCGAAAAGCCGTTGGCCCTGGAAGTGGCCGACTGCGACCGCGTTGCTGCCGTTGCGGCGGCACGCCCGGCCCAGGTGGCCATGGTCGGCTTCATGCGCCGCTTCGACCCTGGCTACGCCGAGGCACGGCGTGCCGTGGCGGCCGGTGAACTCGGCACGCTGTTCCGCATCCATTGCGACTCGCACGACCCGGTCGATCCCGACGGCTTTTTTGTGCGTTTCGCGCCGACCTCGGGTGGGCTGTTCCTGGACTGCTGCATCCATGATGTCGACCTGGTGCGCTGGATGCTCGGCGGTGCCCGGCCGCTGGCGGTCAGTGCCCACGGCAGCCGCGTCATGTATCCGGCGCTGGCCGGCTGCAACGATGTCGACACGGCCGCGGCGCTGGTCGAGTTCGAAGGCGGCGTGCTGGCGAGCTTCCATGTCTCGCGCACCTCGCACCGCGGCTACGAGGCGTCGATGGCGCTGACCGGCACCCAGGGTGGCATGAGCATCGGACGCGAGCTGGCACCGCTGCCGCTGGTGCACGAGCGGGGAGGTGAGCGGCGCCAGCCCGGACTGCCGGATTTCTTCGCGCGCTTCGAGGCGGCTTTCCTGAACGAAGCCAAGGCCTTTGTCGATGCCATCCAGGGCGGTCGACCTTCGCCGCTGACCCTGCAGGACGCGCGCGAAGCGACAGCGCTGGCGTGCGCCATGCGCGAAGCGCTGGCCAGCGGTCGACGGGTCGGGTTGGGATGAGCGGCACGCATGTGCGCCGGGCGCTGCTGCTGCCGCTGTTGTGGCTGGCGCCGGCCGCCCTGGCGGTGCATGGGGCGCTGAGCGCGGACATCGACCGTAGCGCTGATCCCTGCCAGGACTTCTATGCCTACGCCAATGGCGCGTGGCGGCAGGCCAATCCGATCCCGCCGGAAATGGACCGCTGGAGCCGGCGCTGGCAGGCCGGCGAACAGGCCAAGGACCGGCTCGCCGAACTGATGCGCGAGGCGGCCGCAGACCGCAGTGCGGCACCCGGCACGGCCACCCGGCTGCTCGGCGATTTCGGCCAGGCCTGTCTGGACGAAGCCACGGTCGAGGCGCGCGGCCTGGCGCCGCTGCAACCCTGGCTGGCGCGCATCGACGCGGTCGACGGCCTGGCGGCGCTGCAGGCCGTGGTGGCGGAACTCCAGGCGATCGGCATTCAGGTGCCGTTCGCGCTGGGCGCCCAACCGGATCCTCATCAGCCGGACTGGGTGCTGGCGGACATCGCTGCCGCCGGCCTGGGCATGCCCGACCGCGACTACTACCTCAAAACCGAACCGCGCTTCGAGCAGACGCGCACGCAGTACCGCCAGCATGTGCAGACCATGCTGGCCTTGTCCGGCTGGGACGCGGCCAGGGCAGGGCAGGGCGCGCAGGCAGTGCTGGCTTTCGAGACGCGTCTGGCCGCGGCTACGCTGGACAATGTCGCCTCGCGCGACCCGACTGCACTCGATCACCCGGTCACGCTGGCCGAGCTGGGGCGCCTGACGCCGCACTTCGATTGGCCGCAGTACTTCAGGCAGCGTGGCATCGCCGCCGACGTGCGCCTGAATGACGAACAGCCGCGCTTCCTGGCGGCAGTGGACCTTGAATTCGCACGCGCGCCGCTGGATGACTGGAAGGCCTATCTGCGCTGGCAACTGGTGCAGGGCCTGGCCAGCGCCTTGCCTGCCGCCTTCGTCAGCGAGGACTTCGCCTTCTACGGCCACTACCTGGGGGGCGCCACCGAGCCCAAGCCGCGCGAGCGCCGCTGTGCCGAAGCCGCCGACCGGCTGTTCGGCGACGCGCTCGGCGAGCGCTATGTGCAGCGCCATTTCCCGCCCGAGGCCAAGGCGCGCACGCAGGAGATGGTGCGCAACCTGCTCGCCGCCATGCGCGACACCGTGCTCAGTCGAGCGTGGATGAGCGATGCCACCAAGGAGCGCGCACTGGCCAAGATCGCCACCTTCAATCCCAAGATCGGCTACCCGGACCACTGGAAGGATTATGCAGAGGTGCAGTTCGAGCGCACTGACCTGTTCGGTGCTGTGCTCGCCGGCCGCCGCTTTGTCGAGCATGACGAGCGCGCGACCCTTGGCAAGCCGGTCGACCGCAGCCGCTGGGACATGAGCGCCGCCACCTCGGATGCCTACTACAACCCCCTGCTCAATGAAATCGTGTTCCCGGCGGCCTTCCTGCAGCCGCCGGCCTTCGATCCGCAGGCCAGCGAGGCCGTCAACTATGGCGCCATCGGCGTGGTGATCGGGCACGAGATCTCGCACGGCTTCGATGACCAGGGCGCACGCTTCGACTTCCTGGGCCGCCTGCGCAACTGGTGGACCGACGCCGACCTCGATGCCTTCAAGCGCCGCGCCGCCTGTGTTGCCGACCAGTTCGAGCACTACGAGATCGAGCCTGGCATCCACCACATCGGCGGCCTCGTGCTGGGCGAGAGCATTGCCGATCTGGGAGGGGTGCGTCTGGCCTGGCGCGCCTTCGGGATCGCGCGTGCGCACGGCACGGCGGCGCCGGACCTGGATGGCTACACGCCGGAGCAGCAGTTCTTCCTGGGTTGGGGACAGTTCCGTGGTGACGCGGTGCGGCCACAGACCCAGCGCAAGATGGTGCAGTCCGATCCCCATCCGGTGGCGCGCTTCCGCGTCATCGGCCCGCTGTCCAATCTGCCCGAGTTCCGTGCCACGTGGTCGTGCCCCGGCGACGCTCCAATGGTGCGCGCGACAGACCGTCGCTGCGAAGTCTGGTAGGGCGCGCGGCGCGAGGGACGCACGCCGCAGTGAGGGAAGGGCGGCGCACCATGCGGCGCGCTGCAGACATCAGGGACAGGCCGCCTTGCGCGGCCGCCCGGCTACTTGGCGACCTGGCGTTCGCGCAGTTCTTCCAGGGTCTTGCAGTCGATGCATTTGCTGGCCGTCGGGCGTGCCTGCAGGCGTTGCAGACCGATTTCGACGCCGCAGGATTCGCAGTAGCCGTAGTCGCCCGCTTCGATCTTGGCGATGGTTTCGTCGATCTTCTTGATCAGCTTGCGCTCGCGATCGCGGTTGCGCAGTTCGAGCGCCATGTCCGATTCCTGGCTGGCCCGGTCATTGGGGTCGGCAAAGATCGTGGCTTCGTCCTGCATGGTATGCACCGTGCGGTCGATGTCATGGCTGAGCTCGGCTTTCCAGTCGTCGAGCAGCTTGCGGAAATGGGCAAGCTGCCGGGCGTTCATGTAGTCCTCGCCCTTCTTGGGCACGTACGCTGCAAACTGCTTGAGTGTCTGGTCCGCCATGGAATCGCGTTGCCTTAAGTAAACGAGCTGCCAAGTCACATCAATCTGCTATTTTAGCATGCTTCGTGCCGGGTGCTAGAATCCCGCATGGTTTCGGAACGGTCCCTGCGCGATCTGACGCTGCGCTATTCGGCACTCTACCTGGCGCTGGTGGTGGTGAGCGTGATCACCGGCGTGGGGGCAGTCGCGCTGTGGCGCGAGGCATCGCAGGAGTCGCTGCGCGTGACCGGCATGGTACAGGAGGTCGAGTCCATGCGCGGCAATCTGTACCGCCAGATGAAGGAGCTGTTCGACACCACCTTCCTGGACGATCCCGAGGCGCAGAACCAGTACAACCACTTCAGCGGCCTGATCGACGACGGCTTGCGGCGGCTGGCCGAACGCGCCCACGGTGGCGAGGAGGAGGCCGCGGTGCGCGAACTCAAGCGCACCTATCGCGAGATCCATGTGCGTACCGATGCCATTGCCTTCGGGCCGATCCCGCCCGAAGGCCGTGTGCTGCAGCGCATCTTCGACACCGACCTGGAGGCGGGCGGGCTGCAGGCCTACGAGTCGGCTTTCCGGCAGGTGGACCGCCTGTTCCTGCTGCAGCAGGAACATCTGCAGCTGCGGCTGACGCGACTTGCCAACGCCACCCCGGCTCTGCTGGCCATTCCGATGGTCGCCGCCTGCCTGCTGCTGGTGCTGACCCGGCGCTTCCTGCAGCGCGACGTGGTGGCGCCCTTTTCGCGTCTGCAGGACGGCGCCCGCATCCTGGCGGCGGGTGATCTTGGGCACCGCCTGCCGCGCGAAGGCGCGCGCGAGATCGCCGAACTCTCGCAGGCCATCAATGCCATGGCCGAAGAGCTGCAGCAAAGCCGCGCCGCCCTGCTGCGCGCCGAACGCCAGGCCACCCTGGGCGCGCTGGTGCCGGTGGTGGCGCACAATATCCGCAATCCGCTCGCCAGCATCCGCGCCACCGCCCAGGTGATCGATGACGAGGCGCTCGGCCAGGAGGTGCGTGACGGCCTCCACGGCATCATGAAAAGCACTGACCGGCTGGAGCGCTGGACAGCCTCGCTGCTGTCCTACCTGCATCCGCTCGAAGCCCATCTGGTGCCGGGCGATCCCGGCGTGCTGCTGGACGAACTGCTCGATCTGGTGGAACCCCAGTTTGCCGCGCGCGAGGTGCGCCTGGAGCGCCGGCCACGCCTGCCGCTGCCGCCCGCCAGCTACGATCCCGATCTGCTCGAACAGGCCCTGCACGGCCTGATCATGAATGCGATGGATGCCACGCCGCGTGGTGGCGTCGTCGAGGTCGGCGTGAGCCGTCGCGACGGGCGGCTGGAAGTGGCGATCTGCGATCAGGGGCCGGGCCTGCAATGGACCGTTGGCGGCGCCGGCATGCCGCGCGAGCCGGTGGTGCCCGGCCGCACCACCAAACGCACCGGCACCGGTCTTGGCATCCCGTTTGCGCTCAAGGTCAGCGAGGTGCACGATGGCGGCCTGCGCTATCAGGTCCGTCCCTCCGGCGGCACCGAGGCCCTGTTCTGGATTCCGAGTCCATGAGCCCAACGCTGGCCCAGCCTGCACAGGCGGCGCTGCTGCCGATCCGGCAGGTGCTGCTGATCGAGGACGAGGCGCTGTTCGCGCGCGCCGTGTCGCGCCGGCTGGAACGCGCCGGTTTCGCGGTCACTGTCGCCCCGCTGCTGCAGGAGGGCTTGCGCCAAGTTGCGGTGCAGCAGCCGGACCTGATCCTGCTGGACCTGCGCCTGCCCGATGGCGACGGGCTCAATGCCCTGCCGCAACTGGCGCGCGACCGCGAGGGTGCGCCGGTGCCGGTGATCGTGCTGACCGCCTTCGGCGAGGTCGAGGACGCTGTCAGTGCGATGAAGCAGGGCGCCGCCGACTACCTCAAGAAGCCGATCGACCTCGACGAGCTGATGCTCGCGGTCGACGGCGTGCTGCGCTCGGCCGGCCTGCGCGATCGCCTGGACTTTTCGCGCGAACGCGACAGCCGCGCGCTCGAGGGCGCTGCGCTGATCGGCGAGAGCGCGCAGATCGTCGAACTCACGACGCGCATCACCCAGATCGCGCAGCTGTCCGGTCCCGGCGTGACGCCGCCTTCGGTGCTGATCCAGGGCGAGACGGGTTCCGGCAAGGACGTGGTCGCGCGTCTGCTGCACCAGGCCAGCGCCAACCATGCTGCGCCCTTCGTGCACGTCGATTGCGCCGCATTGCCGCGCGACCTGATCGAGGCGGAGCTGTTCGGCCACGAAAAGGGCGCCTACACCAGTGCCAGCGGTGCGCGCGCCGGCCTGATCGAGGCGGCCGAGGACGGCACCCTGTTTCTCGACGAGATCGGCGAACTGCCGCTCGACCTGCAGGCCAAGCTGCTGGCCGTGATCGAGCGCCGCCGCGTGCGGCGCGTCGGTTCGGTGCGCGAACGTGCGGTGGCAGCGCGCTTCATCTCGGCCAGCAACCGCGATCTGCTGCGCATGAGCGGCGAGGGCAGCTTCCGCTCGGACCTCTACTACCGGCTCAACGTGCTCTCGATCACGCTGCCGCCGCTGCGCGAGCGCGGTGAGGACGTGGTGCTGCTGGCGCGGCATTTCGTGCAGCTCACGGCGCGGCGCTATGGTCTGCGCGATCCCGGTTTGGCGCCCGAGGCGCTGGCGGCGCTGCGCCGCTACCACTGGCCCGGCAATGTGCGCGAGCTGCGCAATCTGGTGGAGCGCGCGGTGCTGCTGTCCGAAGGCCTCGCGATCGGTGCGAACACGCTCGCGCTGCCGCGCGCCGATGCCCTGCCTGCCGCCGTCACGCCGGGCGTCACGCACGGCTTTCTCGATCTCAGCCTGGCCGAGGCCGAGCAGCTGCTGATCGAGCATGCGCTGGCGGTCACCGCCGGCAATATTTCGGAAGCGGCGCGCCGTCTCGGGGTCACGCGCATGACGCTGCGCTACCGCATGAACAAGTACCGGCTGGGCGGCGACGCCGGCGTCGAGCCCGAAGACCAGGGCGAGCTGGAGTAGCCTTGGACAGAAGTGGCCCGTACCTTGCTTCTATCTTGGAGGGGGTAAGCCGCAAGGATTCTGCCCTCCTCCTATTGTGAAGTCCTTTCACCCGGGTCCTGCGTCAGCAGGTCCCGGTTTTTTTTGTTGTTTCAAGCCCTTGAGCCGGCGCTGTGAGTGCTTCTGCAGATCGGGCGTGTTGTCCGGCATGCGCCAGCGGATCCGCCCTGGCCGTTCACGGTGGTTGCAGGGCTGCAAGCATGTCTGGCTGAATTGCTGCAGAAGTGGTTGTTATCAACCACTGAGGCCGGTTTCAGGCGGTGGTCACCACGCCCATTTTCAGGCCGGCACACAGCAGTTGCCACTGGGTCTGCCAGTGTTCGGTGGGGTCGCGCCGGAAGCCGCTGCGTGCGAACTGTTGCCAGCGGCCTTCCACCCAGGCCAGCAGCAGCGCGGCGGCGGCTGCGACGTCGAGGTCGCCTGGCAGCCCATGCGCGCCGACAGCAAGGCGCAGGCTCTGGCGCAGTGTGGCTTCGATGCGGTCGTGGATCTGGTTGACGCGGGCACGCAGGCGTTCGTGTTCATGCACCAGCGCGTCGCCGGCCAGCACGCGCGTCATGCCGCGGTTGCGGTGCGCAAAACCCAGCAGCAGCTGGATCACTTGATGCACCTGCAGCAGGCCGTCGGGCTCCTGTTGCGCGATCAGGTTGATGCGCGTGAACAAGGTTTCCTCGACAAAGCCGATCAAGCCCTCGAACATCTGCGCCTTGCTGGCGAAGTGCCGGTAGAGCGCGGCTTCGGACACTTCAAGCCGGGCCGCGAGCGCGGCGGTGGTCACTTTCTCGCCGCCGGGCGCCTCAAGCATCTCGGCCAGCGCCTGGAGGATCTGTTCCCGCCGTTCTCCCTGACGTCCGCCCATGCGGTGAGTCCCCCCCCCGGTTATCGTCCAGCCTGCCCGGGATGTTAACATCATGGGTCTTGCCAAGGTAGAACAGAGGGTTTCATGGCTGGGCACAGCAAATGGGCGAACATCAAGCACAAGAAGGCTGCCACCGACGCCAAGCGGGGCAAGATCTTCACTCGCCTGATCAAGGAGATCACGGTCTCCGCGCGCATCGGCGGCGGCGACGTGGCGAGCAACCCGCGCCTGCGACTGGCGGTCGACAAGGCCTACGACCAGAACATGCCCAAGGACACCATCGAGCGCGCCATCAAGCGCGGCAGCGGTGACCTGGAGGGCGTCAACTACGAGGAAGTGCGCTACGAGGGCTATGGCATCAACGGTGCCGCGGTGATGGTCGACTGCCTGACCGACAACCGCACGCGCACCGTGGCCGACGTACGCCATGCCTTCTCCAAGTACGGCGGCAACATGGGCACCGACGGCTCGGTGGCCTTCCTGTTCAAGCACTGCGGTCAGATGCTGTTCGCGCCCGGCACCAGCGAGGATGCCTTGCTCGAAGCGGCGCTCGAGGCCGGTGCCGACGATGTGGTGGTCAACGAGGACGGCAGCATCGAGGTGCTGACCCCGCCCTACGAGTTCTCGGCCATCAAGGACGCGCTCGAAAAGTCCGGCTTCAAGCCCGAGTTCGGCGAGGTCACCATGAAGCCTGCCACCGAAACCGAGTTCGAGGGCGACGACGCCGCGCGCATGCAGAAGCTGCTCGACGCCCTCGAGTCCCTGGACGACGTGCAGGAGGTCTACACCAACGCGGTCATCGGCGACTGATCGCCTTGGATCTGGTGACGACGCGTATCCTGGGCATTGATCCGGGGCTGCGCGTCACGGGCTATGGTGTCATCGAGCGGACCGGCAACCGGCTGGTCTATGTCGCCAGCGGTGCGATCCGCTCCGGCGAGGGCGAGTTGCCGGAACGCCTGGGCGTGCTGTTCCGCAGCCTGGGCGAGGTCCTCGCCACCCATGCGCCGCAGCAGGTCGCCATCGAAAAGGTGTTCGTGAACGTCAATCCCCAATCCACCCTGCTGCTCGGTCAGGCGCGCGGCGTGGCCATTGCCGCTGCCGTCCATCGCGAGCTTGTCGTTGCCGAGTACACCGCGCTGCAGATCAAGCAGGCGGTGGTCGGCCATGGGCACGCCGAAAAGGGTCAGGTACAGGAGATGGTCAAACGCCTGCTGGCCCTCGACCGCGCGCCCGCCAGCGACCCGGCGGATGCGCTGGCCTGCGCGATCTGCCACGCGCACACGGCGGCCACCAACGCCAACAGCCGGCTGCCTGCGGGCATGCGCGCGCGTCGCGGACGGCTGGCATGATCGGGCGCCTGCATGGCGTGCTGTGCGCCAAGAATCCGCCGGTGGTGGTGCTCGACGTGCACGGTGTGGGCTACGAACTCGAAGTGCCGATGAGCACCTTCTGTGAGCTGCCGGCGCTGGAGACCCAGGTGCTGCTGCACACGCATCAGGTGATTCGCGAGGACGCCCACCTGCTGTTCGGTTTTGCCACCCTGTCCGAGCGCAATGCCTTCCGGCTGCTGCTGCGCGTGGGCGGGGTCGGCCCCAAGCTGGCGCTGGCACTGCTGTCCGGGCTGAGTGTGAGCGAACTGGCCGGCGTGGTGGCGCGCCAGGAACCGGGGCGGCTGACGCGCATTCCCGGTGTCGGCAAGAAGACCGCCGAGCGCCTGCTGCTTGAGCTGCGCGACAAGTTCGTCGATACCGATCCCGGGGTCGGCGCTGCCGGTCCGGTGGCGGGCGCCTCTGGTGCGATGCAGCAGGATGTTGCCAATGCGCTGCTCGCCCTCGGTTACAATGACAAGGAAATCGCGCGGGCCATGAAGGATGTTCCCGACGGCATGGCCGTCGAGGAAGCCATCCGGCGCAGCCTGCGCCTCCTGTCCCGCGTCGACTGAAAGCGCCCATGATCGAAGCCGAACGCCTGGTGTCTGCCAGCCCGGTCCAGCAGGACGAGGCGCTGGAGCGTGCCCTGCGCCCGCAGCGCCTGTCCGAGTACACCGGACAGCACAAGGCGCGCGAACAGCTCGAGATCTTCATCGAGGCTTCGCGCCGGCGTGGCGAGGCGCTCGACCACGTGCTGCTGTTCGGGCCGCCCGGTCTGGGCAAGACCACCCTGGCGCACATCATCGCGCGCGAATGCGGCGTCAACCTGCGCCAGACCTCGGGGCCGGTGCTCGAGCGCGCCGGCGACCTGGCCGCGCTGCTGACCAATCTCGAGCCGCGCGACGTGCTGTTCATCGACGAGATCCATCGCCTGAGCCCGGTGGTCGAGGAAATCCTCTATCCGGCCCTGGAGGACTACCAGCTCGACATCATGATCGGCGAAGGCCCGGCGGCACGTTCGGTCAAGATCGACCTGCCGCCCTTCACACTGGTGGGCGCCACCACGCGTGCCGGCATGCTGACCAATCCGCTGCGCGACCGTTTCGGCATCGTCGCGCGGCTCGAGTTCTATTCGCCCGAAGACCTGGCCACCATCGTGCGCCGGTCGGCCGGCCTGCTGCGCATGGACATCGATGCCGAAGGCACGCTCGAGATCGCGCGCCGCTCGCGCGGCACGCCACGCATTGCCAACCGCCTGCTGCGCCGTGTGCGCGACTATGCCGAAGTGCGCAGCAGCGGGGCGGTCAACCGCGCCGTGGCCGATGCCGGCCTGGCCATGCTGGACGTCGATGCGCAGGGGCTCGACCTGATGGACCGCAAGCTGCTCGAGACGGTGATCGGCAAGTTCTCCGGGGGACCGGTGGGCATCGACAACCTGGCAGCGGCGATCGGCGAGGAACGCGACACCATCGAGGACGTGCTCGAGCCCTACCTGATCCAGCAAGGCTACCTGCAGCGCACGGCGCGTGGCCGCATCGCGACGCCCGCCGCCTACCGCCATTTCGGGCTGGGCGGCCTGGCGCCCACGGAGGGGCAACTGCTGTGAATCCCGTCTTTTCCCTGCCCGTCCGGGTCTACTACGAGGACACCGACGCAGGCGGCGTGGTCTACCACGCCAATTACCTGCGCTTCATGGAACGCGCACGCAGCGAATGGCTCACGCATCTTGGCCTTGAGCACGCCGATCTGGCGCGCGATCACGCACTGCTGTTCGTCGTGCGCAGTGCGTTGCTGGATTTCCTGCGCCCGGCACGCCTGGCCGACCGCCTGACTGTCGACCTGCGCATCGTGCAGATGCGTCGCAGCTCGATGGTGTTTGCCCAGCATGTGCTGCGTGAGGATGAATGCCTGTGCCGGGGCGAGGTGGTGATCGTCGCCGTCGGGGCATCCACCTTCAAGCCTTGCGGCATTCCGGCCGCCGTCCAGCACCTCCTGGGGCCCTGGCTGCCGGCGGTGCCGACCGAGTGAGGATGGAAATCTCGACGCCTCTGAAATCTTTACTTACAGTTCGCCCGGGAACATCGACCGATGGCCCCGGATCATGGAATGGAACGCGCCCCTCAGGGGCAGGTTCATGGAGCCCGCATTGAACGTCAACTCGGATTTGTCGATCGTATCGCTGGTCAGCGACGCCAGCCTGGTAGTGCAGATCATCATGGCCATGCTGTTGCTGGTGTCCTTCATGTCCTGGACCAGCATTTTCAGCAAGGCTTTCAGTCTGGGGCGCGCGCGCAGCGCGACCAATGCTTTCGAGGAGGAGTTCTGGA